>JBHPCH010000025.1:0-26542 GCA_042576125.1 Thermodesulfobacteriota bacterium | reverse complement strand
TTGCTGCAATTTCAGCTTCAGTAAAAACGGCTTTTTTAATGAGCAGGGAGCTTGATTGCCAACTGCGGATAATGACGAGATGATTTTCCGGATCGCCTATACCAACTCCTTTAAGGGCCTTAATTGCTGTTGCCAAAAGTTTTAAGGTGTCCCGCGGCGGCAGTTTGACCCAACGGCTCATACAGAGATATCCTGCAGGAGAAAGGTGGTTAATATATTCCTGCAATGCTTCAACTGTATACAGATAATTCTCGTTCAGGGCATAGAGCCCTGCTGCTGAACTACTGAATGAATCAAGAATCGGGAGCTGTATAAGGTCATATGTTTTTGAGCTCCCGGACACGAAACTGCGGGCCTCACCTTTATGGATGTGAATGTTTTCACGGTTAAAGAGGTTGCCGGAAAATTCCGCCCTCTCCCTGACCAGTTCTATAACCTGTGGATTAAGTTCAACTGCCGAGATATCAGGAACATTAAAATTTAGGGCCTGCAGTATATCAGAACCGGCACCGGCACCTAGAATGAGAATATCCTGCATCTGTCGTAAATGATACGGCAGGGCTGAGGTAACCATATCGAGATGAACTGTCTTTTTCGCATCATCTGAAAACCGGGTAATAACGTTTACAGAGTCGCCATCCATGAATATACCGAGTTGCTCCGGCGGTTCAGTCTTAGCTGCAAGACTTAACCCCGGTGCATACCTGAACGGTACCAGGCTGTTCTCAACTACTGTCAACAATGCCAGTGGACTTGAGCGCTCTGCGACAATCCTGCTGCCCTGAATGCGCATCTGCTGGCTTAAACCCTTATACGGAGAGATAGCGAGTTCTGTCCAGCCTGACGGCAGCAATAAAGGTATGGCTGCCAATGCCAGGAAGAGAAGAGCCCTGCGTCTTGCCGGTAAGCGCAACTCCAGCCAGGCAACTGCAGGAATAACAAAAATCATACTGCCCATGATGAGCAGAATCTTTTGCGGAAAAGCCAGAAATAAAACCCCTATGATGAAGATGCTGCCCAGGCCTGCCCCGAAAAGATCAGCTGCATAAATTTCTGAAATCCTCTGCCGGTACCTGGAAAATGTCAGCGCTATGCAGTTTGCCGCGAAAAAAAATGGCAGGGCAAGAAGAAGGTAGAGTACGAACAGCTTTAGCCATTGCCTGTTATCCCAGAGTATTTGATCAGGATTAAAGAGCAGATGCTGGCCGCCAAGATAGCAGGCAACTGCGGTAATACCGAAAAGGAGTATATTGCCGATAAGGGATACAGAAAAGTGGAGCAAAAGCCGCTGCCTGAAAAAGGTGAGAAAGGAGCCGCTCGCACCATAACCGAGTAAGGCAAGGCTTATGATCATATAGGCAAAATGATGATACTGCACAATGGAAAAAAGGCGCATGAGAAGAATTTCATAGGAAAGCGCCATTGCCGAAACAAGAAATACTGTCAGACGGGGCGGAGAGGGATCATTCAAACTGTCAGGGGTTGACCTGTCCATACACGGCTCAATGATCTCCGGTAAGCGGGACGAAACGCACAGGCAGTATCTGCCTGGTCGTAATAGCACCGGCACCGTCCTTTTTCACCAGCACAAGTTGCTGCACCATGAACCTGCTGCCCACCGGTATCACCATGACACCACCAGGTTTTAACTGGAGGATAAGCGGCGGCGGAACATGGCCGGCTGCTGCGGTTACGATAACAGCATCAAACGGGGCTTCTTCCTGCCATCCGTAATATCCGTCACCCTGGCGGGTTTTCACAGTATCGTACTGCAGAGATGCTAAACGTTTGGCTGCCTTGTCTGCCAGGGGCTTGATGATCTCGATGGTAAACACCTCAGCTCCCATTTCAGCAAGTACAGCTGCCTGATAGCCTGAGCCTGTACCAATTTCCAGAACCTTGTCTCCCGGCTCAATCTCTATGAGATCGGTCATCAGTGCCACGATGTATGGTTGGGAAATTGTCTGCCCGTGTCCTATAGGCAATGGCTCATTCTCGTATGCCACGTACTGAAGAGCCAGGGGTACAAATTTATGCCGTTCAACCCTGCCCATGACAGACATGACACGTGGATCAAACCTTTCTTTATCGATATAGAGATTGCTTACATGAACATTTGCTTCGATGACCCTGACCATATTGCGGCGGGGCTCCTCATACTTATCAGAGGTCATCCCTTTGCAGCTGAACACGAACAGGCAGAAACAGGTGCAGAAAAAAAGGAAAAATCTTCTGGTAAAGAGATGGATGATCATTGTCTTCCCTCCTTGCCTTTTTTAAACAGGAATACCTAGTATAGTATAATTTGAAAACCTTATCCTGATAAAATAGCAGGATAAGGGGACACAACACCTGATTTATGGAAGGGAATAATGGAACCAGGTTTGCTTTGACTGTAAAACCCTGACGAGTCCTTCGTCTTTGTTTGGATCAGAACACCGGCAGCCCCGGGCCTTTTGTCAGAAGTTCCCGGAGCCGGTCTGCTGTCTGAACACCGGAGGCGAGGATACGGCCGTTAGAGACAAATGAGGGGACAGCCCTGATCCCAAGCCTCCTGGCTTCCTCTCCGTCCTCGATCACTTCTCCGGTGAACTGGTGGTTGTCAAGGGCCCGGCCCAGATCTGCAGGATCAAGCCCCAACTCCGCAGCGAGGTCCAGCAAAACCTGTTTATCCCCGATATCGAGACCGAACTGGAAAAAGGCCCGGAAGAGCGCCAGGGTATATTCACCAGGCCGATCATGGCTCCCGGCCCATTTTGCAGCCTCATGGGCCTGCCGGGAGCGGGGTTGGATCGGCGGCATTTTCATGGGTATGTTCATTTTTTTTGCCAGTGGATAAACATGATTCCGCCAGGCACTGGTCAGGTACTCGCCATGCGGGTCAAGCATTTCCACCGGTTCCGGCCGCAGTTCAAAAGCCCGCCAGCGGATGCTCAGGCCAGCTTCTGACTCTGCCAGTTCTGCCAGGGCCGGCTCCGCCAGCCAACAGAACGGTCAAAGATAATCGGAAAAAACATCAAGGGTTTTCATGGGTTATTTCAATTTGTTTTTTACTGCCACCACCTTTCGTACTGATCACTTTGTACAGCTTAAATTAAAACTGTATTTATTTTGCAAAATACAGCTGCCTGAACTCCTGGATCACGCCAGTCAGCTTTGCGGTGTGGGCAAGGTCCGTGGTCTGCTTGCATTTCATGGCATAGACCAGCATCTGGTGGAGGAGTGCCAGCTTTTTATCATACTCCCTGGTATCAAACTTGATGCGCTGGGTCATGAAGTACTGGGTTACTATCTCCTGCAGGTCGTCGGCATGCTTTTCCTTGTTCATTACCCAACGGATCAGCTGATTGGGGTTGTGAGCCTTGTCTTTTTCAATGGCGGTGATCTGGTTCATTGATTTTTCTATTGTCGTAACATGCTCAAGGAGCATATCGATGCGTGCCTCGTCATCATAGATCCCGCACGGTATCTCGCAGTGGGCCGCAACACCGGCAGCCAGAAAAAATGTACAGGATACTACCATTGCCATTTGCAATAATCTTTTCTTCATCTTTTCCCTCCCTTGAGAAGTTCATTCATAAGAAACACTGGGCAACTCTTACACGTTACGGGCTGCGTGTTCAGGCCCCACCGAAATAAAATGACGGCGTCGGCTATAAAAAAAGAATACTTTTTACTTAATAATCATTACTTCAAAGTCAAGAAAAATATGAGCAGGTAAAACTTTACAAAAAAAAGGAAAGGCAGATTTGTTTATTGCAATCTTTTGAAATCCTTCACAAATACGTATTATGTTCCGGTAACACAGTTTTACAGATTCTAAAATCTTTTTGGGGAGAATGTATCATGTGTATTGGTCTGCAGGGAAAAGTCGCCCTGGTTACCTGGGCAAGCAGGGGGATCGACGTAACCGTTGCCCGTGATATGGCAGATCACATCACCGGGCAGTACATCCCGGTGGACGGAGGCGGGTCTATGGTGTAAATCCGCAGACGTCGGAATTATAAGTGTACTGCGATGAAGTAACTTCTGAGTTTTCAGCGCTATCCGGCCGATTGCGGCAAACCGCCCAAAAGAGAAAACAGTAATGTGAAAATTACTATCTGGATGACCCAGCCGATGGCACAGACCCCAACAGCGCGCACGGTGCTTTTGTAATCAAGGGCCTGCCTGACCGCGATCACCATTGCCACGAGCATCCAGATTGAAGCAAATGCAAATACCAGGGCATCAAGCCCCGGTATAATGCCTAATGCCCGGATGAAGCCGGGTGAACTCGCAAAGCCGAGGGTGCGCAGCAATTCACCGGGATCTGATTTTGTTTGCGGCTCCGGCAGGACTTTCGTGCCAATTAAGAAAGTGACATAGGCCCAGATATACCAGCCTCCAAGGGCTGCGATTATACCGAAAAGGAAACGACCGGGCCCTCCAGCGCCCATTCCGATACTGCCTATTCCGGCAGCAACACTGGAAAGCACGACGACTGTCATGGCCTGCTTCATTGCGCTTTTGTCAGCCTCAACCTCTTCATACAGGTCAGGATCTAATTTTGCAGCACGGAGCATACGATCTATAAATTTGTTCATAAAAATAACACCTCGTAAGTATAGGATTTTTTTTATTGATTCATTCGATGAAACAGCATCGTAATCAATTTATGAAAACAGTAAATCAATATTTTACATCAGGGAAAAAAGAGAAATCCGAGGACAAAATACCAGTATAGTCTTCTGGTACTTCTCAGAAAAACTGCAGGTACATCTCCTGAAACCCGGCAATTAAAGGAGCAGGATCTGTTCCTGAATATTTTTTACCTGTTACACAGTACCCCGGTTTTACACATCATGCCCTCATCCTCTCCTGTCTTCTTGGGAAAGCCGAAGATGGACCTGAAGATAAGCGAAGGGATGCAGAAATGGATCGTGCTGACAAGCCCTGCCACCAGGACAAGATTGATGCCCAGGATATATCCGGTTAGCATAAACCCGGCGTAAAAGGCCCAGGCTGTTACAATGAGCCAGACTGTTCCCAGGCCACAGGCAAAGCGTCCCGGTGCGCCCCGTTTCGGCAAAGGTCCTGTACCTGTTGCATGGCGGATGCCGTAGTTATAAATATAATCAAAAGGGTGTACTGGGGAAGCCGCACCCCACGCTGAAAAAAATGTCAGGCTGAGCAGGATCACCGGCGAGGCCAATGCAGTGCCGACAGCGGCAAGAATAGCACAAATCCCATAGGGAAATCCCAGCCATGGGGCTGTTTCCTCAAGTACCTTTGGATCCGTTTCCGTAAAACCCTGGATCTCCAGGCGTCTTTTTATTGTAGGAGTAAGAGTTTTCATTGTAGTGCCCTCCTGTGAAGGTTTCTTACCTTTATATATCATGTATACAGTAAACTCTAAGTACTGCTTGTGGTACAAATCAAGGCAGCATCGAAGTTTTTGAGAATTATTCCTGTTTAGAAAAGGAAGGGATCAGTGGAAACACTTGCACGAGAAAGCATTACTAATGATTGACTGCAGGAAGGTATTACTTTATTATATTCATTATCTGCTTTAATCAAATGTTGCCTTGTCAACACCAGACCTAACCTCTCAAAGGATTCGTTGGAGTATGAAAGGGGTTAACCTCAAAATGATTTTCTAAATCCTCCAGGATGGCAATCCCGCTGGAGGATCTTGTTTTTTCCCGGTAGTCAGATTAATTTTTCTCAGGAAGGTCTTATATGAAAATTCTGTTGGTTTACCCTGAATATCCGGACACGTTCTGGAGCTTTAAATACGTTTTAAAATTCGTTTCCAAAAAGGCCGCCTTCCCTCCCCTTGGCCTGCTGACCGTCGGAGCGATGCTGCCTCCAGCCTGGGAGAAGAAGCTCGTTGATGTCAATGTCGAATCTCTCAGGGACGAACAGATTCTCTGGGCGGACATGGTCTTTATCAGTGCCATGATCATCCAGAAAAAAAGCGCACAGGAAATCATCGACCGGTGCAAAAACCTCGGCAGGAAGGTAGTGGCCGGCGGTCCAGCCTTTACGACCAGGCATGAGGATTTTTCCGGGGTGGATCATTTTGTGCTCAATGAGGCTGAGGTCACCCTGCCCCTTTTTCTGGATGATCTTGCAGCGGGCAATTTGCAAAGGATGTATGCCTCTAAAGAAAAGCCGACCCTGATCGAGACGCCGGTGCCCCTCTGGTCCCTGATCAATATGAAGGATTACGCCACCCTGGCAGTCCAGTATTCCAGGGGCTGTCCCTATAACTGCGAATTCTGTGATATCATTATCATGAACGGCAGACATCCAAGAACAAAATCAGCGGCCCAGATCAAAAAGGAATTTCAGGCCCTATACGATGCCGGCTGGCGCAAATCCGTGTTTATCGTGGACGACAATTTCATCGGCAACCGGCACGAGGTAAAAAAAATGCTGCCGGAACTGATCGACTGGCAGCAGGAGCATAACTTTCCATTTTCCCTGCTTACCGAGGCCAGCATTGACCTGGCAAAGGACGAAAAGTTGATGCAGATGATGAGCCGGGCAAACTTCTTCAAGGTTTTTCTCGGCCTGGAAACACCGGACCACCAGAGCCTTAAGGAATGCGGCAAATATCAGAATGTGGCACTGAATCTTGTAGAAGCGGTCAATATCATCCATCGGCACGGCATGCAGGTGATGGGCGGCTTTATTGTAGGTTTTGACAACGATACGGAATCCATCTTCGAGGCGCAGATAAAATTTATCCAGCAGATAGGCGTGGTGACGGCCATGGTCGGCATGCTCACCGCTCTGCCCAAAACCCGTCTCTGGCACAGGCTGGAAACAGAAGGAAGGCTGCTCAGCGAGGCAACCGGAGAAAATACAGACGGGTCCCTGAACTTTGTGCCTGCAATGGGTGCGGAGAATCTCATGGCAGGTTACAGAAAGATCCTGAAAACCATATATTCACCTAAATGCTATTACCAAAGGATCAATACCTTTATCGCCAGCTATACACCCACCGTGCGTACGAAAATAAAACGGGAAGACCTGGTCGCCTTTTGGAAAAGTGCCTGGCGCATCGGTGTAATCTCACGGGCCAGGTTCCGCTACTGGAAACTTCTAGTAGAGACGCTGATTAAAAAGAGAATGGCTCTGCCCATTGCAGTGGAGCTGGCCATTTACGGCCTGCATTATGATATGATCGCCAGGCGGATCTGCAGGAATAAATCCCTCCCAGTAAAACAGGAATAGAAAATAACCCCACAGATTAATTTTTCTCAATACCTGAATGTGATAGACGGGATGGTAACACAGTGCTACACTGCAAAAAAGAAAGAAAAACAATTAATTTGCGGAAAGCAGCATGAATGTTGCCCCCCGATAACGCGAGGAACCGGTTATAAACACACAACAGCCAACCACCGGATGTTCAGATTTCATGGCCTCTCATCTTCCTGAGTTCTTTGACCATTTCGGCATCGATTACACCATTGACGGGCCCCAGTCAGAATATTTCGTCTATAATATAAAGGACCACCTGGATATTTCCTGTTCATTAACCCTCAATTTTGATGAGGCGGCAGGACAGATCAACTTTATGACTTTTTATCCGGGGATATTCCTGCAAAAGGAGTGCCGATACCTGTCCGCTGTTTGTTTTTTCCTGGTCATACATCATTTCGCCAACTTTCATCATATCGGGCCCGGCTGCCAGATCCTTTTCGATACCAGGCAGGAAATTTTCGATGCCTTCTATGCCCATCTCAAGGATTTTGATTTTCACGTCCTGGCTTGCACCGAAAAGGACCGGGTCAATGTCCAGAGCCTGTTCATACCCATGGCTATAGATACATCGATGATCATTGAACGGGCTCTTGCTGATAAAGAAGATTGAACAGATAAAAGGACAGATTTTTTTTACTTCCTTTAAACGGTGAGAACACGTTCGGACTTCTCCAGCACATTTGCCTGAAGCTTTTCAAAGACCGCGTCTCCTGTTATCGGAACCGGAGTTTTGCCGGAAGCGGCCGCAAGCAAACGTTTAATCTGTTGCCGGTCCGAGCTTGAAAAAGACCGGTCAATCCATAGCAGGACGTTGTCCCCAGGGCGGTAAAGAACCAGGGGCCCGAAGATAACCTCATCGTCCTGTCCGGATGCTTCAATCCCATAACATACCATTTTGTCCAGCCCGAAATATTTGGACGGGTTTCTGTACCCCAGCAATTCGGCAAACATGGCCAGTAATTTTCCGACCTCGCCGACATCTTTTCCGGCCAACCAGGCCATGCCCTCCCGGGCCAGGCCTTCAATATCCGCATCAGTGTAAGTCAGATCGAGCAGGCTAACCGCATCCTTCAAAATTGTCTCAACGGATTCTTTCCCCTTGCTCATCTTGATATCGGAGTCGACCAGAATTCTGCGGATTGTGCTGACTTTCCACATTTCAAGGGTCCTCGGGCTTCTGCGGGTGACCACATCCTTGACGGTCGACCGAAAAAGGGGCAGCTCATTGTCCAGAACCAGGACCATTTTCAGCTCTTCCCCGGTATCCTTGACATAGAGATCCAGATCGCGTTCATGGTGGTGCTGGTAAGGGCTCAACTCCAGAATCCTCTTTAGGGGTTCCTTATCAACAGACCGTCTTGCCTGTTCGTTTCCAATGGATGCAATAACCCGGGAGGCGAGCCTTTGAAGTTCGATTTTCTGCAACAGATTTTCTTTAAATGATTTGTTCTCTTTCATAATTTCTCCAGAACAGACAATACCACTATCCCCCAAATAACCTATAAAAAAGAGAATGCCATACTTAATAACGTCAACTAATAATTAGAGATGCCGGCCCCTTAATGAGGGATTAACCTATGGTCCACTGGATTATATGCTATAACTGCTTATATTTATGGTAAACTATAGTATTTAAAAGAAATTACAGATGGTACCCATGCATATGAAAAGTGAGCGTATTCTTCCCGGTAAGCAGCAAAGTAAAACGAACAATTCTGATGAAGCACTCCTTTCAAACCGTGCGGCCCAGTGGCTCAAATCCCCAGGCTTATCCGGAGTCTTTCTCCGTTTGCTATTATTGACCTTTTCGTTCTTATGCCTTTCCCTGCAGCCGTTTAGTATGGCCGGGGCTGAAACAGGCCCAGTGCCTGTATACGTGATCCCGGTTCACGGGGATGTGGAACCGGCCATGGCCGCTTATATTGAACGGGCAGTGCTGGAAGCAGGCACGGACTCTGAGGCCATAATCATCCTGGAACTCGACACCTTTGGCGGCCGGGTCGATTCGGCCCTTAAAATAGTTGAGACCATGACCGGGGTCAAAGGGGCCCGGACAATTGCCTTTGTCAAAAACAAGGCCATCTCGGCCGGCGCCCTGATCGCTCTGTCCTGCAATGACCTGGTTATGCAGCCCAACACCACCATCGGCGATTGCGCCCCGATCAGCTTCTCCCAGGAAGGGCCGCAAATGCTGGGCGAAAAATTCCAGTCGCCGCTGAGGGCCAAGTTTCGGACCCTGGCCAGGCGTAACGGCTATCCGGTTGCCCTGGCCGAGTCCATGGTCAGCGCCCACCTGGAAATCCATGAAGTCAAAATGGCTGACCAGACCCTGTACCTTAACGCCTCTGATTTACAGGGAATGACCGAGGAGGAGCAGAAAAAAATTATCTCCCAAAAAGTTGTGGTGGCCGAGGATGAACTCCTGACCATGGACGACGCAGAAGCCCTTTATCTGGGTTTCTCAAAGATGAGTGCCTCCTCCATTCCTGATATGCTTGACCGGCTTGACATCAAAGACTACCGTATAACCCGGCTTGAGCCACGTTGGTCCGAGGCCCTCGGCCGCTTTCTGACCTCAATTGCCCCTATTCTGATGATGATCGGCATGGCTGCACTATACGCCGAGTACAAAGCCCCCGGTTTCGGTCTGCCCGGCCTGGTGGGAATAATCTGTTTAGGCCTTGTCTTTGGAAATCAGTATATTGTCGGGCTTGCCGATCATACTGAGCTTATTTTGATTCTTCTGGGCCTGGTTCTCCTGGGGTTTGAGCTATTCGTGATCCCTGGTTTCGGTATAGCCGGGGTGGCTGGCTTCACCTGTATCGGCCTGGGCATGATCCTTTCCTTTCAGGATTTTGTTCTACCCGATCCAAACCTGCCTTGGCAAGGCGAGATCCTGGTTGACAACTTGACAAAAGTCCTGGGTTCCTTTGCCGTGGCTTTTGTGGCATCCCTGGCTTTCCTGAGTTATTTTTTCCCGCGCCTGGGGAAACTGGTCAAAGGGCCATACCTGGATACCACTCTGGCCGGTTCCCATGCCGATTCCCATGAAGCCTGGCAAGTAAAAGTCGGTGAACTGGGAACGGCAACCACTTTTCTCAGACCGGCGGGAAAAGTAAAATTCGGGGAAAGGGATATCGATGTGGTCACTGAAGGCGATTTTATCGAAAAAGGTGCCACAGTAAAAATTCTGGCCATCAAAGGTAATAGGGTGATTGTGACCGAGGAGAGATTATGAAAGAATTTTTTATGCCCGTTGCCTTGCAACTGGCCGGGGTCATAATCATCATTGCAGAAATCTTCCTGCCCTCGGGCGGGTTGCTTTCGCTGGTGGCTGCCGGCCTGTTCGGCTACTCGTTGTTTATTGTCTTTCACGATATTTCGACCATGGCCGGGACCTATTTTGTGTTGGCCGATCTTTTTATAATTCCGGTCCTGGTGGCGGTTGGCTTGAAGATACTGGCCCGCTCTCCAGCCACCCTGAAGGAGACCCTGTCCAGTGACAGCGGAGTTGTCTCCCAGTCTCCCGAGCTGAAAAGTTTCGTGGGCCGCGAAGGCAAAAGTGTCACCGCTCTGCATCCCGGCGGCACGGCCATCATCGACGGTAAACGCTTAGATGTGGTAAGCCGGGGCGAATATATCGATAAAGACAGCAACCTGATTGTGGTAGAGGCTACCGGAAATCAGATAATAGTAAGAGAAAATAAACCTATATACACACATAAATAAGGAGAATGAAATGAATATTGGTCAAATTGGACTGTTAGTCCTGGTAGCTGCGGTAATTGCACTTTTATATTTTGTCGGTTCCTCGGTTTCTCTCTGGATCCAGGCTCTGGTTTCCGGCGCCAGGGTGGGATTACTCAATATTATCTTCATGCGGTTCAGGAAAGTGCCTCCCAAAATGATTGTTGAGGCCAAGATCATGGCGGTCAAAGCGGGCCTTGAAATCTCGACCGACAATCTTGAGTCCCATTTTCTGGCCGGCGGCAATGTCTTGCGGGTCGTACAATCACTGATCGCGGCCGACAAGGCCAATATCGAACTTGATTTTAACCGGGCAGCAGCCATTGATCTGGCCGGGCGTGATGTCCTTGAAGCAGTGCAGATGAGCGTAAACCCCAAGGTGATTGAAACGCCGCTGGTAGCAGCCATGGCCAAAGACGGCATCCAGTTGAAGGCCATCTCCCGGATTACTGTCCGGGCCAATATTGACCGACTGGTCGGCGGCGCCGGAGCAGAGACGATCCTGGCCAGGGTCGGCGAAGGAATCGTTACCACCATCGGTTCAGCTAACACCCATAAACATGTACTGGAAAATCCAGACAGCATTTCCAAAACCGTACTGGCCAAGGGTCTGGATGCCGGTACAGCCTATGAAATTCTTTCCATTGATATTGCCGATGTCGATGTCGGCAAGAATATCGGCGCCGAGTTGGAGACCGACCGGGCCGAGGCGGACAAGAAGATCGCCCAGGCCAAGGCTGAAGAACGACGGGCCATGGCCTTTGCAGTCGAACAGGAGATGAAGGCCAGAGTTGAGGAAATGCGGGCCAAGGTCGTGGCGGCCGAGGCCGAGGTTCCGCTGGCCATGGCTGAGGCCTTTAGAAATGGCCAGTTCGGAATCATGGACTATTACAAGATGAAAAACATTGTGGCCGACACCAAAATGAGGGATAGCATAGGCGGACAGGATACCGAACCCGAGGGCGGTAAAGAATAACTACCGGCCTGAAGATGGGCAGCAACAGAAAAACAAAATGTAAGGAATGAATATGACTTTCGAAGGACTATTACCGTTCATACTGCTCTTTATTATGTGGGGGGCAAGCCAAATTCTTCTCAAGATGGGCAAGACCGGTCAAAAAAAACAGGCTCCTACCGACAAAAAACCAGGTTTCCTTAAAATGCTGCAGGAGCATCTTGCCGACCTCGAAGAACAGGGAAAAGATGAGGAATTCGATGAATATTTCCAGCCACCATCTCAGCCACCTGAGGAGGAACTCAAAAAGGAATCACTGATTGAGACAACGAAGGACTCCCTGCCCCAGGAACCACCCATAACCGACAGGAAAAAAGTTTCTGTTTCACCTCCGATTGGGGCAGCAAAGCCCCGGCACACAAGCCTGTGTAAAAAGCCCCTGGCAACGATGAACCGCCACAAATTAAAAAATGCCGTGATCTGGGCGGAGATTCTGGCACCGCCCGTAGCTCTTCGGGATTGAGGAAAAAGGGAACAGATTTATTTTCTATGAACCGCATCCTGATAAAAACCGTGAAACTCCTGCTTATTCTTGTCCTGCAGGGCTTGCTCCTGGCAGGCTGTTCCGGTGATAAGGACTGGCGCACCGCCAGTCGTAAATCTGCCGGAATCGCGCCGGACCCGGCCAGCACAAAAGAGGCAGTACTGCAGATCTATGGAGCCAAAGCCTGGAGCTGGCGTGGATGGTTTGCTATCCACACCTGGATTTCGGCCAAGCACACCGGCGAGACCTCTTATACGGTGTATGACGTGGTCGGTTGGCGCAGTCATCACGACCAGCCGGTCTTAAGGATTGGACACGATATCCCTGACCGTTACTGGTATGGAGAGAAACCACGGATCATCAAGGAGTTCAGGGGAAAGGGGGTCGATGCACTGATTGATTCCGTGGACAGGGCTGCCAGAGCCTACCCCTGGAAAACGACCTATAAGGTCTTTCCCGGTCCCAACAGCAATACCTTTACCGGCTGGATTGCCAGAAAGGTACCGGAACTGGAGTTGGACCTCCCCTTTTCCGCTATCGGCAGGGGTTACACTGATTAAAGGAAATAGGTTGATTTTCCTGTTGATCGCCCCGAGGTGCCACTTGACATTTTCCTTCTTCCTGACGATATGTATTACTAAACAATGACAGAATAAATCTTTTTTTAGAGGATAGAATCATGAATATTATCATTAAGGAAAAAGCCCGGGAGATGCTGGAGAACAAGCTGGAACAGGATCAGTTTTTACGGGTTACTGTTACGGAGGGAGGTTGTGCCGGATTGACTTACAGTGCCGACATTGACGGGGAGATGAAGGCAGGAGAGAGTGTTGTCCTGCAAAGCGATGCAATCCGGATCGTATCTGATCAGGAGAGCAGCCGATACCTGGACGGCCTAACCATCGACTTCTCTGACGAGCTGATTGGCGGCGGCTTACAGTTTACCAATGCAAATGCCGGAAGCACCTGTGGCTGCGGTGCAAGTTTCAACCTGTCCGGCTTTCCGGTTATCGAGGATGGCAAGTGCGGAAAAGGGTGAGACTCTTTAATTGTAGAATGAAGATTGAAGATTGAAGAATTTAAAGCTTAAAGACTGAAGACTGGAGGGGAAAAGATTAGGAGAAAGACATCGAATCAATGCTGTGTTCAGCCAAACCTGTCTTTATTCGCCATGATTGCCTGCATCTTTCCCCGGCCTCTTGTCGACGCCATATTTCTTCATACCAAGCCAGTTATTGAATATTGCAACCCTGTAGGTGATGATTCCAAGACAGAAGCTTAAAATTGCCCCACTTGCGTTTGATCTGAACAAAAGTGCTATAATCACCACAACTGCAGAAAAAAAAGTGAATATATTCAAGGATTTCTTCATGAGTTCCTTGTTGAAGTCAACCAGGTCCCAGTACAGGTCAGCGCTGTGCTCACTGGTTGTAACATCATGCAGGCTGCTTTCCCATCTCGTAAAAAGCTTATCCAGCTCCTGCCTGAAGGCACCGTGCAATAATTCAAAGATCACAGTGCAGATCAGCATTGCTGTAAACCACCACATCGGCTGGAGTAATTCTTTTACGGTCATTTTACAAAAACTCCTCCATTTACTTCCTCGCGCTAAACAACTGGGTAAGGGTACCTATTCTTGCGAGTCAACTATTTCTACGGGGATTACTACAGGGATAGAACGGGGATAGAGACATTTTATGTCATCACACGCCTGAAATCTCAGTCTTCCGGTAATATTTACCTTTCCAGGAGATGCTGATTCCAGCACTTTTACAGGCAGAATGATGCTCATTTCATCTTCATAGGTAAGCAGATCTTCCGTGCTCCCCTCTAATCTATAGGGGATGCCGGGTGGATAAACCGGATTACCCGGAACAATATTTTCATCTGCCTCTATCGTCAGGGTCGTTGCAATGAGGAACTCGTCGGCAGCCGGATTTGCCTGGATATGAAAACCTTTTTTGATCTTTGCCCTGACAGTTAACTGAACTGTCTCTCCCCTGGCAGCAATTACCTGCTTAACAGGCAGAATAGTTACAATTGCTGCTTCCTGGGCAAAAAGCATCTTGCCGCCCATAAAGATCAGCAGTAATAAAAATATCACAACACGGTAATTCACACGTATTCTCCTGGTTTTGTTTTTCCCTGACGCACGTTAACCTGTAATATAATAACCCGGCAGGGAACCGGGTATGCCTACAGGCAACAGTAAAGGGTCAGAAATAAAAAGTAAAAGAAAAAGAAGTTTCAGGTAATTATGCTTTTAAATAATGCATCATTAATGTATCTATGTGGGAGTCACTATCAACTGTGTCAAAGAATGTACAGCCAATCGTTTAAGGAGGTGCCCGAATGATCGGTTTGCAAGCAATCTCAGCGCATAATGGCTGGGCAATGGCGGTTACAGGAAGCATTATTGTTATGGGCGGCCTGTCTATACTGGCCTTTATAATATCACAACTTCATAAAATGATAGGGCTTTTTGAAAAAAAGAAAAAAGAGGCCTCCCCTTTTGCCAAACCGGCAGCCGACATCGATGTTCTCAGCGATCTGGCAGCCACCGCCCGCATGTATCAGCCTTTAACAGCAGATCTTGGCGACAGCTTTCACCTTGCAGATTTATACCGGATATTTGAAAGAGAGCAGTTACCCCATCCCCATTTAACCATCAGTGCTCTGCGTGAGGCTGAATACCTGCAATCCCTCGGAGATGGATATTTCGGCTGGAAAATAGATTCAGACAAACAATAGGTTAACCTATGGAACTCTTTATCGAATTTTTAAAAAATACAGGCTACTACCTTGCGGATATCCGCTATATCCTTATGATCTGCGTTGGTATTCTTTTCTGTTTTCTTGCCACTGCCAAAAAGTATGAACCGCTTTTGCTGCTGCCGATAGGATTTGGTATCATTGTCGGCAACATCCCTTTCTTCAAGGGCTTCGGCCTTGGGATTTATGAAAACAACAGTGTGCTGCACTATCTTTATTTTGGTGTCACCAGCGGCTTGTACCCCTCTATTGTATTTCTGGGCCTGGGGGCTATGACAGACTTTTCATCTATGCTGGCCCGGCCCAAGCTCATGCTCCTGGGAGCAGCAGCACAGATGGGCATTTATTTCACCCTGCTCAGTGCCCTGGCTTTAGGTTTCGCCCCCAAAGAAGCGGCCTCGGTGGCCATTATCGGCGGGGCAGACGGTCCAACCTCCATCTTTCTGACAGCAAAGCTTGCACCGCACCTGATAGGTCCTATCGCCATTGCGGCATACTCCTACATGGCCCTGATCCCGATTATCCAGCCGCCTATTATGCGCCTCCTTACAAGCAGGGAAGAACGTTTGATCAGGATGCCTGATACCGACCGGCCGATTACCCGCAAGGAATTGCTCTGTTTCCCGATTATCGGTGTCATTTTATGCTGTTTTCTGGCCCCGGCGTCCATCCCCCTTCTCGGGCCCTTCTTTTTCGGTAATTTCATGAAAGAATCACGGGTGGTTGACCGACTGGCCAAGACGGCCAGCACCGCTGTTATTGATACGGCAACTATTTTTCTGGGATTTACCGTTGGCGCCAGCACCCAGGCTGATGTCTTTTTAACCGGCAAATCTGTTGGGATCTTTCTGCTCGGTTCCGTGGCGTTTTCCATCGCCACTGCATCAGGGGTCATCTTCGCCAAAATCATGAACATATTCATGAAGGAAAAAATCAATCCGTTATTGGGAGCAGCCGGTGTTTCTGCCGTACCCGGCTCGGCAAGGGAAGTTCACCTGGTGGGACTGAAAGAGGACCCGAATAACTATTTATTAATGCATGCCATGGCCTGCAACGCATCCGGTGTTATCGGGTCAGCTATCTGCGCCGGTATTCTATGGAGCTTCATGATGCGCTAGTTGCCAGTCCGGCAGTCTCACTCACTTCTCTAAACATTATTCCTGCCTGTATAATACTGAATGATTGTGTCTCCCCTGTATCATTTCTTTATGTAATACATAAGGTGGGAGCAAATGACTGTTGAGACAATGCGAAGTGTGTCAGACTGGTGCGCACTACTTAAGTGTATACCTTATTTTTTACAGCCTGGTTATACAGGAAAAAGGGCAGGATGGATAAAAACAGCATACACTGGCATGTATACATGGTTCGCTGTAGTGACGGGACATTGTATACAGGAATTACCAACGATCTTGAAAAGAGAATCGAGGCACATAATTCCGGGAAAGACGGGGCCCGATACACCAGATCCCGGAGACCGGTATCGCTGGTCTATTCAGAAGAGGCCGGCTCAAAATCAGAGGCTGCCAGCCTGGAATACCGCATAAAAAAACTGACGCGTGCAAAAAAAGATATGTTAGTGAAGAATGAGGAGTGAGAAGTGAGGCTAAAGGCTTGGAGACCTGGGATCATAAAAAAAATCGAGGAGTAACAGATGGCAGCATATCTCGTGGGACATATCACAGTTAAAGATGACGGACTCTGGCAGGAATATATGGCTGGAGTTAAGGAATCAATAGCTCCTTTTGACTGCAAAATTATATTCAGAGGACAGCTGGACAGAATTCTTGCCGGAGAGCACGATCACAACCTCGTTGTTGTTATCGAATATCCTGATCTAGCCACATTGAATGCATGGTACAGTTCTGAGAAATACCAGTCGTTAATTCCTCTAAGGGATAAGGCTGCTGCTGTGGTAATCACCACGTACAAGGCTTAGTTGAAGTACCTCTTACACAATAGTAATTTAACCCGTTTTGCCCCTTTGACAACTCTTACAAAAAAGACATAAATATCGATAAATTACAGTCCATTATTGAAGAGAGAAAAAGACTGGGAAAAGAATTACGTGAGGAATTCCAGAAAAGACTTGAAGAAATACGAAAAGATTTCAGAGACCTGAGAGATAAAGGATAACCGCAGCATGCTGCACAGACCTGTCCTGCTTTCCTGCACCGGGGTGGCGAAAAAAAACAAACTGCCTTATGATGGGCCGGACATTTTCAACATACTCTTCTAATAAAAAAAACGGATTAACGAACCCATCCAGAAATTTAGTAATAACACATGACTCAAAACAAAACAGAACGCCTCGGTTTTGACCGGCGGATGAGCAAGGATGAAATAAACGCCTGCCCCATAAAGCGCTGGACCGGGCCGATAAGCATTGTTAGAAACAGGAAGGAATTGAAGTTAGCTATGCACAAACTCGCCGGACAGACCCTGCTCGGTTTTGATACGGAAACACGACCTGCCTACAAAAAGGGTGAGAGTTACCTGCCTTCCCTCCTGCAGCTCGCCGGTGATGAAGAGGTTTTTGTCTTTCAACTCAAACATCTGGGCCTGGCAGGAGCGCTATGCGAAATTCTGTCAGATCCTGCCATCATCAAGGCCGGGGTAAGCCTGGACTTTGACATCAGTGAACTCAATAAACTGGCCCGTTTTAAAGCAGCAGGATTTGCCGACCTGGGTAAACTTGCCAAAAAGGCAGGTGTAAAGAACCACGGTCTGCGGGGCCTGGCTGCAGTGTACCTTGGTTTTCGTATCACCAAGGGAGCACAGACCTCAAACTGGGCCAGGGATGTGCTTACCCGGCAGCAGGTCCAGTATGCAGCCACAGATGCCTGGGTGGGGCGCAGGATCTACCTGGCCCGGGAGGCCTCATGAGTAAGGGCCAAACCAACAACCCCAACGACCCTCTGCACGGCATCACCCTGGAAATGATCGTTACCCGGCTTTCAGATCACTACGGTTGGGAAAAACTGGGCCAGAAAATTGCCCTCAACTGCTTCAAAAAAGATCCCAGTATCAAATCGAGCCTCAAGTTCCTGCGCAGGACACCCTGGGCCAGAAAAAAGGTCGAGGACCTATACCTGCGAACCAGGTTTCTTTCAGAGACGAAGGGCAGCAGAATAAAGATTAAGAAAAAAAACGATTAAAAATTAAGTAATTATTTAGAGAGAAAAACATGGCAAAAGAACATAAAAGCATTAAAGCGGATAAGAAAAAACCGGCTCTGTCGCCAAAAGAAAAAAAGGCTGCAAAAAAAGCCAAAAAGGCAGCCAAGGGGCATTAGGCCTGATAAGACCTGTCACTATTTAGAATACCACTATGAAACCGAGAGTAAAAATAGCTGAAGCCCGGACCCCGGACGGTGGCCTGATGGTGCTTTATCAGCATGACCGGGATTTTACAATCGAGATCGACGGTGATGATCTGATGCTCAGCCGCCACCATGAATCGGAACTGGAACTGGCACGGCTTGGCTGTGCCCATCTTGCAGGTTCCAAGGCGCCCAGCATACTCATTGGCGGTCTTGGTATGGGCTATACCCTGCGCCAGGCCCTGGACATCCTCAGCCCCAATGCTGAAGTGGTTGTGGGTGAACTGTTGGATGCTGTAATTGCATGGAATCGTGAGTTCCTCGGAAAACTGAACGGCCAGCCGCTGGCAGATGTTCGGGTTGAGATCAAGACCGGCAACATCATTGAGCTCATCTCACGTTCCAAAAAAAGATTCAATGCGATTCTGCTTGATATTGATAATGGACCCAGCGCGATGACCTATTCAGGGAACAGCCGTTTGTACGGTTTTGAAGGTATCCTGGCCTGTCAGCGGGCGCTGCGCCAGAAGGGGTGTCTGGCTGTGTGGTCGGCTGGGCCGTGTAAGGAATACGAGCAGCTCTTGATGCGTTGCGACTTTCACGTGCGCCGTTACCGGGTTCCCGCCTACAAGGGGAGTAAATCGCAGTCACGTTTTATCTGGGTCGCCTCGGAGAGCAAAAGCGTCCTGCCACCTGGTGGTGGGGAGCCGCGTCAGCCACGCAGGAATGAAGCGAAAAAAAGTCGCAAGCGCAAGTGAGAAAGCCCCAAAAACTGATAGAATACCACGTTGTGAAACTACCTTGGAAACATGATTGCCTGCCGCTGATGCTTGCCCCCATGCAGGGATTGACAAACAGAGCATTGCGTAATTTGTTCGTCAGCCGCGTAAGGCCTGATGTGGTTTTTACAGAATACGTCCGGGCACAGGCGGACATCCATAAGTGCATCTCTGACAACGACCGTCATGAAATTAAAAATGAGTGTAATACAACTCCGTTGGTGGTGCAGCTTATCGGCAGCAATATTAATTTCCTGGTCGCCGCTGCCAATGCTGTTCAGGAACTTGGTGCAGAACACCTGAATATCAATCTTGGATGCCCATACGGAAGGATGACGACAATGGCGGGTGGAGCACTTCTGAGAACGCCTGCCGATTTGCCTTTAATGCTCAAAAGTCTACGAAAAACCATCCTCGGCAGCTTTTCGGTAAAAATACGATCCGGTTACGATGATCCCTCCCAACTGCTGTCCCTGATAAGCATGTTTGAAGATTGCGGCATTGATTTCCTGATCGTTCACCCTCGAACCGTGCAACAACGATTTAAAGGTTTCGCAGATCATGACGTGACTGCAGCCGTGGTCCGGAAAACTTCGATACCGGTTATCGCCAATGGCGACATCCGGACAGTAGCTGATGGGAAACGGGTTCTCTCACAAACCGGTGCCACTGGTCTGATGCTCGGTCGCGGCGCCATAGCGGATCCTTTGCTCTTTGAAAGACTGCGCGGGAATTATTCTGAGTTCTCGGCACCCGAACAAAGGGCTGATGAATTGCGGGAGTACCTGCAGGAACTGTTTAGACGCTACCAGGAATTATTCTGTGGTGATCAACAAATACTGTGGAAAATGAAAGAAGTTTTCTCTTTTATCAGTGATCCCTGTTTTTCAAAACAGTTGTGTAAACTGAAAAAAACCAGGAACCTTACCAGGTTTTCTGAGCTGTTGTGGGAATTATGAATGGGGCCAGAAATCGATCCAATTGATTTGCAAAGGCTTGCCGATCTTTCTGGTTAAGGGTGGCTGGCCCGCCTGTATCCACTCCACTTCCTCTCAATTCGTCCATAAAATTTCGCATGGACAAGCGCTCTTTGATGTTTTCTTTGGAGTAAAACTCTCCCCGCGGGTTCAGAGCGTGGCCGCCTTTTCCGATCACCTCAGAAGCCAGGGGTATATCGGCGGTGATTACCAGGTCACCGGACTCCATTTTCTTAACTATTGCATTGTCTGCAACATCGAACCCGGCCCCCACCCGAATCGAACTTATATAGCCTGATGGAGGGGTTCGCAGGGTTTTATTGGCAACCAGAATGAGTGAAATCTGCACCCGCTCTGCAGCTCGAAATAGTATTTCCTTTATAACGTTGGGGCACGCATCAGCATCAACCCAGATCTGCATAATTCCCTTTTCTTGCAATGGACCTTATTTAAAAAAAAAACTTGGCCCACAGTACCAAATAAGAGGCACCTGGCTCCGCAGTTTTTTATGATTTAATTGTTCATTTTCTTTACTTGCCTTTATGCCCTGTTTTAAAGGGTGCAAAGAAAACGAACCAGCAGCAAAGGGGCGAAAGAAAAGGCACCCGTGTCACTTTGTCCTTCGGACTGCCTTGCGCTCCTCGTAGCTGCCGGAATTTTAAAAACTCGCGAAGTTTATGCCCCTCATGGGTGCTCAAACAGTTCAAAATTCTTTATCGGCATCTTCTCCGGTGCTCAGTTGCGTGCCAATGGGAAAAGATTTAAAATCGCCCTTTCAAAGCTCGACCAAAGGCTACCCCTTAGACTCGTACCCCTCATCCACCGGCAATTCATCAAGCCTTGCGGAAGCCACTGCCAATTCATCGCAGCGCTCGTTCATGGGATTGCCGGCATGACCTTTCACCCACTTGAAAGTGATATTCAGATCTTCAACCAGGTCAAGCAGTTCAGCCCATAGATCAGGGTTGACGGCGGGCTTTCTGTCTGATTTAATCCAGCCCCTTTTGCGCCAGTTTTTTGCCCATCCTTTGACGATGCCGTTCACAACATAGCTGGAATCGGAATAGAGCGTCACCGGTTTATCACGGTGTTCAAGTTCCCGCAGGGCGACAATACAGCCCATGAGTTCCATACGGTTGTTGGTGGTCAGTTGAAAGCCGCCGGACAGTTCTTTTCTCTTCCCTTTGTAGATCTGGACGATTCCATAACCGCCGGGTCCCGGGTTATAGCGGGCGCCGCCATCGGTGTAAATCGTCACTTCTCCTGTTTTGGGGGAGGTGTCTGCAATTGAGGGCCCGGCCTTGCTCTTGGTTTTTACGGCTGCCGGACTGTATTGAGGATTTTTAATCCACGCTTCAGCTTCCGCCCTGGTTGGAAACCCTTTGAATTTTGCCCCGGGGTATCCCGCCACCTGTGCCTGCGCAACCGGCCAGTTCGTATAAATCCCGGGCTTGCGACCGGATGCGATTGCATAAAATTTTTTGGGAGCCATATTTAAATTTTCTATAATTAATTCAATTTATCAAATAAAACTTCAGCTGGCTGATAGTTTAAGCTTTACGCAGCGAATTGCATGCTGAACATCAACAGACCATTTACACATTTTTCAATGAAAGTGCTATGCGTTTTCCCGGGAGATGAATTTCAGGCATAGCGGCTCTGCTTCTTTATTTATGATCAAATGACATTTACTTAATTGATGACGTAATAACATTGTAACTCTTTAAGGCCAGATAATCCTTTTTCCTGTATAATGCATGTTGCATGTCACTCCATTCCGGATAATTCACATATATAGTTGCAGAAAAACACTTGTGGTTTAACAATTTACAGGAAAAAAATGGCACAGATCGGCAGGATAAATAAGCTTACAGTAAAAAGAACGCGGGACTACGGAGCCCACCTTGATGGTGGAGAATCAGGGGATATTCTCCTGCCGAAAAGATATGTCCCGAAGAATTGTCAACCAGGGGATTCGGTTGAGGTCTTTGTTTATGTAAACAAGGAGGGCCGTCTGCGGGCATCGACTCAAAAACCCTATGCTACAGTCGGCCAGATTACAAAACTGCGGGTGGCGGCAAATACACCCTCGGGCGCCTTTCTGGACTGGGGACTGCAAAAAGATCTGCTTGTGCCTAAGAGAGAGCAACTTACCCGGATGGAGCAGGGCAAACCATATTTTGTCTATATCTTTCTCGATGAAAAAAACCGCATCACAGCTTCCGCCAGGCTGGATAAATTCCTTGGCCAACAGCCCCCGGAATATACTGTGGGTGAAGAGGTGGATCTGATCATATTTGACAGAACTGATATGGGATATAAGGCGGTTGTCAACAATACCCATTGGGGCATGATCTATAAAAACGAAGTATTCCAGAAACTTGACATCGGGCAGCAACTCAAAGGTTACATAAAGAAAATACGCGAAGATCATAAAATAGACCTGCTCCTCCAGAAAACAGGCTACCAAAGAGTTGATACTCTTTCCCGGGCAGTCCTTAAAACAATAAAAGACCATGGCGGCAGGATTGCAATTACAGACAAAAGTCCTCCTGAAGAGATATACGCTCTGTTCGGAATCAGTAAAAAAACATTTAAAAAGGCAATAGGCGCACTCTATAAAAAAAGGATTATCACCATGGACACCAATGGCATCAGACTTGCCAAATGACAAGAAAAACAGCGACAGATTTGTTTTTTCCGACTAGTATCATGAGGGAATAAAATAATGGTATAATACCTGTCTGTACCGATCAAACACTCATCATAACAAGGATATAAATAAAAATGGGAGTAGGGGTTTCCTGCCCAAAATGTAAAAATAATTTTCCGTTTTGCTGCAATAACTGCAACAGTTACAATGTTGTTGTATACGAAGCCTCCAAGTTTATTCATTATTTCCAACCCAGAACCGTATATTATTTCCAGTGCCAGAACTGTATGTATGAATATGACTATGCCACCTGCCCTTCCTGCTCCAATAAAATTCTGGCACAATTCCCGTATGTCGCAGGTGATACGGAAGGAGCAAACAATAAAGGGTGCTTTATAGCAACCGCCTGTTTAGATAAAAACAGTTATATAATAAAGCAGTTATATATTTTCAGAGATGAATTGCTTGAGAAAAATTATTTCGGCAGGCTGTTTATCAGATACTATTACATGTACAGCCCGAAGCTGGCCTTCTGTATATCCCAGAGGAAGCTGCTCAAAACCCTTTCAAAGTATTTGATTGTTTATCCTGTCTACTATTCTTCACTTGTACTCATGAAAATTTTGTCAATCCGTAAAAAGAATTAATAGATTTAATCGCACAAATGAAATTTGACGAACTCGGGCTCAGTCCCGAAGTAATGAAAGCCGTTACCGGCATGGGCTATAAAGACCTGACGCCCATCCAGGAGCAAACCTATTCCCTGATCCGCGAGGGAAAGGATCTCATGGCCATGGCTGAAACAGGCTCCGGCAAGACCAGTGCCTGCGGTATCCCGATTTCCGATATGGTTGACCCCAATATCCCCGGCATCCAGGCCCTCATCCTGGTTCCAACACGGGAACTGGCCCTGCAATATGTGGACGAGCTTGACCTTATAGGCAAACATACCGGTATTGCGCACTTTGCCATATACGGCGGCTTTTCCATGGATATCCAGAAGGCCAAACTTGAGCATGGTGTCCATATCCTGGTGGCCACACCCGGGCGGCTTATAGATCATCTGTACAACAGCACACTCACCCTGGAAAAGGTCCGGATTGTCGTGCTGGACGAAGCTGACGAGATGCTTAAGATGGGCTTTGTTGAGGATGTCAACTTCATTCTCTCCTGCATCATGAATGAGTACCAGACCCTTCTCTTTTCAGCCACCATGGCCCCAGAGGTTGAGGAACTGGCTAACACGTATTTAAAAGACCCGGTCCGTATAGAGCTGAACCTGGAAGAGGTCTCACCCCAGTCCATCACCCATCGTTTTCGTTTTCTCTCCGAAAAAAATCGTTTGCAGGCGCTGAAACAGTATTTTCAAGAAGAAAAACCGGCCGGAGCAATCATTTTCTGCAATTCCAGGCGAAACGGCGAACTTCTCTTCCGTAAACTGAAAGGTTCAATTGACTTCCTGGAGTACATCCACGGCGGGTTGGACCAGAGTAAGAGAACCTCGATCTTCAACCGCTTCAAGCAGGGCAAGATCAAGGTGATGATCGCCACTGATGTCGCGGGCCGCGGCCTTGATTTTTCAAGGGTAACCCATATCTTCAACTACGATTTTCCCGGTGCGTCTGAAAACTATGTGCACCGCACCGGTCGCACCGGTCGGATGGGCCGGGAAGGTGTTGCCATTTCGCTTGTCACCGGCAGGGATCTGTTCACGGTTAAGCGTCTGTTCAAGGAAAAGGGTATCCAGTATGTCTGGGACGGCAAGGTTCCTGACTTAAAGAGGGTTGCCTCAAAAAAAGGTTTTGCAGGTTCCGGCAGGCGGTTTGGCGGCAAGCCCCCCGGAGGAGGCAAAAAATCACGGCCCCCAAGAAAGAAAACTAAATCCACGCCCCAGTCCTGATTGTCCTCTCCTGGTATTCAATAAATGGCTCTCATCACTTTACAGAATATCTCGCTTGCCTTTGGCGGTCTGCCGGTTCTTGATAAAATCAGCATGCAGATTGAGGCTGGGGAACGGGTTTGTCTGGTCGGCCGCAATGGCGAAGGAAAATCCTCCCTCATGCGTCTTATCGCCGGTGAACAGCCTCAGGACAGCGGCCGCATTATCAAACAGCAGGGGGTAAAAATTGCCCGGCTGGACCAGGAGGTGGAAGGTTCCCTGGACGGCACTGTCTATCATGTTGTATCAGGCGGACTTGGCGAGTTCATGGCTTTGCTGGACCGTCATTACAATGTAAGCAGTCGCCTTGCTGTAGATCATAGCGAGTCCCTATTGGCCGAACTGGCAGATGTGGAGCATGAGATGGAAACGTCTGGCGTCTGGCAGGTGAGACAGCAGATTGAAACAGTGCTTTCCCGTTTGCAGCTTGATGCAGACAGGGATTTTGCAGAGCTGTCCGGTGGTATGAAAAGAAGAGTGCTGCTGGCCCGGGCTTTAGTCTGCGATCCTGACCTGCTGCTTCTGGATGAGCCCACCAACCATCTGGATATAGAGTCCATAACCTGGCTGGAGGAATTTCTGCTTGCAAGTTCCTGCACGCTTCTCTTTGTCACCCATGACCGTGAACTACTCAAAAAACTGGCAACCAGAATACTGGATCTGGAGCGCGGGAGCATCAGCAGCTGGCCCGGTGATTACGATACCTACTTGAGACGCAAGGAGGAGATGCTGGCTGCAGAGAACGGTCAACATGCCCGGTTTGATAAAAAACTGGCAAAGGAGGAGGCATGGGTCCGTCAGGGTCTCAAGGCGCGGCGAACCCGTAACGAGGGCAGGGTGCGGGCTCTTATCGAAATGCGCCGTCAACATCAGGCCAGAAGGCAGCAGGTGGGAAATGTCAGGATGGAGATCACCGAGGCCGGGATTTCCGGCAAGCTGGTTGCGGTTCTGAAGGATGTGAAACATGGTTTTGGCAGCACCCCTGTTATCAGCAACCTTTCCACCACAGTCCTGCGTGGTGACAGGATCGGTATTATCGGCCCCAACGGCGCCGGCAAGACTACCCTGCTGCGTCTGCTGCTTGGCGAGCTCAACCCGGATATGGGGCAAATACGGTTGGGGACCAACCTGCTGCCGGTTTATTTCGATCAGCAGCGGGACCAGTTGGATGCAGCGAAGACTGTTATCGACAACCTGGGAGATGGCAGCGATTTTGTCGAGATCAATGGCCGGAACCGCCATATTATAGGTTATCTGCACGATTTTCTTTTTACTGCTGACCGGGCCCGTTCACCTGTCAGTATCCTTTCCGGCGGGGAACGAAACCGCTTGCTTCTTGCAAAGCTCTTTGCCAGGCCCTCCAATGTCCTGGTGCTGGACGAGCCGACCAATGACCTTGATATTGAAACTCTGGAACTTCTTGAACAACTGCTTATGGAGTACAGTGGAACGGTGCTTCTCGTCAGTCATGACAGGGCCTTTCTCAACAACGTAGTGACCAGTACCCTGGTCTTTGAGGGAAAAGGCAGGGTGCAGGAGTATGCCGGAGGTTATGATGACTGGCTCCTGCAAAGTTCCGCACATCAGAAAAAAACGA
>JBHPCH010000024.1:0-26828 GCA_042576125.1 Thermodesulfobacteriota bacterium | reverse complement strand
TTGTGCGAGCAGTATATAGTCTCGTATTTTTGATGAAAATCACCTTTTTCTTTTGCAAGGTCCGTGCCACATTGTGGTACATGCTCTAGAGTGAGGCACCTAAAGGTTTTCTAAAATGTCCGGAATAACACGCCAGATAAGCATCAGGTGTTTTGGGAGAACTTTTACTCAATGGTTTACGGACAAAGGGCAGCGTTGAATTTTTTTGATAATTGTCCTGATCGGCACACCATAAAAAACAGAATTGTGCCGTTTGGGACAATATCTGGGATGCAGTGGGAAAAACAAGTTGCTGAAATATTCGTAAAAAAGCGGATTAAATCGTATCAAAGATCGTAACAAAAGTCTGGTAGCGGAACACCTTGGAGCTGTTGGTAAATTTTTTGATCACCCTGCTGGATGGATACTTCTTTTTCAGCTGCTCAGGCATACTGCTGATCGGTTCGCCTGAAACGACTACAACAGGGAGTTGCAGGTCAGCATATTTTATGTCCCGGTAGTAAGCCGGTTGTGTGAGTTCCCAGGTAAAACGCAAGGAAGCATTCTGCGCTTTCCGGTATCCTTCTTCAGAATTCCAGGTTTGGTTCTGGTAAAGTTCTTTGTCGGTATACAGATCCAGGATAGGGACCGCAACAGAGGTGTTGCCAAGAGAATGCGCCTGGGGCAGACAATACACTTCAACAGTATCAGGATGAAGTGAATTCAAAAAACTACCTGCATTTTTTAGGTTTGACATACTCGTCACAGCTAGGAACGGCCTGTATATCCAAATACCGATCACCAGTGAAGACAGCACACCACAGTAGACGATGTATCTCCTGACCTGGGCAATGGTTATTGCCTGCAGCCCATATGCGGCAGTCAAAGATAAAAAGGGCAGAAGAGGCAGGAGATACCGCAGCCTTTTCAGTTCCAGGAAAAATACCAGGACAGCAAACCAGACAAGAATAAGTATGTTTCTGTCACGCATGATCGCAGCACGGCAGCATCCGAACAATGCTGCAAGCAATATATAAGGATGGGTCTGGAAAAAAAACACTGCTGCATACCCTTCCTGCCAGTTCTTTAGCCCGGATAGCTGATAGGTGCGCAGGAAATTTATCTGCGCCAGGATCAAGGTGCCCTTCCACATAAAAAGTATTCCCAGCAGCAAACCTGTTAGAGCTGCCACTGCCAATGAACGTTTTATTACTATTCCGGGTTTTGTGTTTATCCTGATCAGGACGATTATCCCAAGCACGCCAAGCATCGGCCAGGTTGAATACTTGCTGAATAGTGCCAGGATAATAGCTATGGCAGCACCGAGCGTCAAAAAAAATCCACCCCGCTCAAGAGATTGCAGGAAAGTGTACACTGCCAAAAGCAGGAAGAACATGACATGTATATCAACCAGCATGAGAGGGACCTGGGTAGGAAGATAAGGGGATGCCATGATAAGCATACCGGCAAGAAAGCCGACAGTCCGGTCCCACAGGAGCCTGCCAATTAAATAAGTGATAATTGGGATGAACCCAAAGAGCATTACATTGAAAAATGTAATGACCTGTTTGGATTCCCCAAACAGTTTAAAGAGAATTCCATAGATCAGTGGTACAAGCGGCAGGTCTGTCCATGCTGTGACCTCCTTACCCCATTCCTGGAAAAACGCACTTATGCCATACATTTCCAGGTATTTTGCCTGGAGAAAATATCTCGCCGAGTCGAGCAGGTATTCGGGGCTGTTTATAAAAGGCAAACAGCTGAGCACTGAAAGAAGAAAGAGAAAAACGGCCGGGTATTTTTCCGGCAGAGTGGAGCTGGACAGAGGTACGGCAAGCAGTAATGCGGGCAATAACACCAAAAAAACGCTGACCGGGCCCTTGTCTGCAAAAACCCAGCGCCAGCTTTTCAGGGTGCTCATATCAAGCGAACGGCTGATATACTGTAAGGGAAAAATCAGCAGCGTCAGGAATAAAACAAGCAGCAGAGATTCTGTTCTGGTAAGTCGCAGCAAGGGATATTGTAACCACTTTTTCATTTCAAGCCATGAAAGTTCATAGCCTGTTTACATTCTATAAATCGGCATCTTTTTCTGCACGTTACCATTTGTGCAGATTTTTTGAATGTGGCATTTCTCTTGCAACAACAATGCCATGTATATGAGATAAGGCAAGCCTTATCCCGCTACTGGGGCGTTATGGGGCCATTTGCCTAAGTGCTTCTGGTCTGGCGCGAAAGATAAAGTTGTCCCAAACGGGACAGTTTGGTAGTATCTGAAAATGATTGGTAGCATGTATTCTGTATCAAGCAGTATATTTTCAAGGAGCTTCCTGCTTAATTACCATGTTGGTGAGGAAATCTTTATCGCTCTCATTTGTCTGCTTATAGCATTGCGGGCATTCAGGTCCAGCGGCTTTAAGATAACCGGCGACCAGATTAAGAGCAGCAGGATTTTTCTTGTCGGTGCAAGCTTTTTCATTTTAGGCAGTAGCAGCCTGATACATGCATTAATCCATGCAACTCACTCCGACCTGAATCTACTGTACCAGACACTTTTGTCGTACAGCCTTGGACTCTTCATCCTGATCATTGCCATCTCTGTCGAGAATCCGAGCACCAAGGTTGCCCTGCCTCTGCTCTATATTCCTCTTCTGGCCCTGCTGCATCCATCAGCCTACGAGCAGTTTCCTTTATTCGGTCAATTCAGGCCCCTTGTCTGGATCCTGATCGCCTACCTTTCAGGCATTGTCTGTATGCTGTATATCGGTACATTCTACCGTAGGAGAAGCAAACGGTTTCTTTTTTCCGCTTTAGGGCATCTGATAATTTGTATAGGTGCAATTTTTCTCTTCTTCCCGGCGCAGATCGGCTCAACTGTCTGGCTGCATGGACATATTATGAGGCCCCTTGGCTTTATTATTTTGTTTTTCAGTATGACCCGTGGGGAATTATTAAAAATGGAGGGATCTGTCCTTTACAGGGCTTTAGCCGCCTTTTCCATTCTCGCGGCAATTCCACTACTCTTCTTCGGCACGTTTGTTTTTTATGACCATATATCGCCGGTCACTATTATCGGCCGCCGCTTTATCATTTTTCTGCTCCTTCTCATCACACTTATCTCCGGACTGCTGTTCGGGCTGGGTATGATCATCAGGTTGATTCGTCCGATTCTTCAATTGAAAAGTTCTGTAGACGGAATGGTAGGGCAAGGAATGACTAGACGGATTCCTGTACAGAGCAATGATGAGATCGGGGAGCTTTCCCGGTCATTCAATGATATGTTAGCCCGGCTGGATAACGCTATTGAAGAACAGGAGAGAATGTGCAGGTTGGCTGCCACCGGTGAACTGGCTGCCACCCTTGCACACGAAATAAAAAACCCATTAAATGCCATAGGCGGTGCGGCAACCTATATCGGCAAAAACACCAAGGGCAGCCTGGCCAAGGAGTTTGTCGCCATCATTAACAGTGAAGTGTCCCGCATAAATAAGCTGACCACCACACTGATGAGTTTTTCCAAAACAGCTCCCCCGAATCCGGAACCGAACGACCTGAATAAGGTGGTACGGGAATCCCTTTCCCTGATGAGCAAGGAATCTCCTGATTTGAAAGTAACTGTCAATGAAGATTTGGCAGATGATCTGCAGTTGGTTGACTTCGACTATAACCAGATCAAGCAGGTTATCATAAATCTTCTGATTAATGCCCATGATGCAGTAAGTGAAAAAGGCATCATAACGGTAAAAACCTGGCAAGCAAAAAACAGATACTATCTGGCGGTTGAAGATAACGGCAGCGGCATATCCCATGAAATTATCCATAATATTTTTAATCCATTTTTTACCACAAAGACCCGCGGTACCGGTCTAGGTTTGGCCGTATCAAAAAAGATCGCCAGAGAACACGGCGGTGATCTTACTGTAAAGAGTACACCGGGTGAGGGTTCCACTTTTACCTTGGAACTTTAAGACTGGAGAAAAGTTTATGGCACATAAAATCCTTATAGTCGATGATGAAATAAACACCCTGAAGGTGCTGGCAGTTGCCTTGAAAAATAGCAATACCGGGGTGGAGACCGCCAGGTCCGGGGAAGAGGCACTGGGGCTTATCAAAAAGAATACATACAGCCTTGTTATTTCCGATTTCAAAATGGGGGGCATGAGCGGTGAAGGCCTTCTTGAAAAAACCAAGACGTTTTCACCTGACCTGCCCTTTATCTTGCTTACTGCCCACGGCACTATCGAACTGGCAGTCAATGCCATGCGTAAAGGAGCTTACACTTACCTGACTAAGCCGGTGAATATCAATTTGCTGGAATCAATTGTCAGAGATATCCTGGTAAACGGCACATCGAAAGTCATGGAAGCTGACGTCAGCATGTTCCAATATTTTAACATAATCGGCAAGACCCCTGCCATGCAGGAGGTCTTCTCGCTGATAAAGCGGGTGAGTAAAACAGATGCCAACATACTGGTCCTTGGTGAGTCGGGAACCGGCAAGGAACTTGTGGCGCGGGCCATACACTATACCTCCCTGCGGGCCGACAAGCCTTTTATCCCGATAGACTGCACGACCATTCCTGCCGAGCTTATGGAAAGTGAACTGTTCGGATACGAAAAGGGCGCCTTCACCTGTGCGGATGAAAGAAAATTAGGCCTGATTGAGATGGCCCAGGGCGGCACTACCTTTTTTGATGAGATCGGCGACCTGGATTTCGCCCTGCAGAAGAAACTGCTGCGCTTCCTGCAGGAAAAGGAAATTCGCCGGATTTCCGGTAAGGAAAAGATTAATGTGGATGTCAGGGTTCTCTCTGCAACAAACAGGGACATTGAGGCATCCATGGAAAGTGATGAGTTCCGTTCAGATCTTTTTTACCGGCTCAATGTTATTTCCATTCGTATTCCTCCCTTGCGGGAACGTTTGGATGATATCCCTTTGCTGGCTAATCACTATCTTGCGTATTTCCGGGAAAAGAACAAAAAGGACATTCGCGAAATAGACCGGGAAGCTATGAAAGCTCTGATGGGTTATGACTGGCCAGGCAATGTGCGCGAGTTGGAAAATGTTATTGAACGTGCAGTTATTCTCTGCCAGTATGACACCATAAAAATGGAGTGTCTGCCTAAGAAAATGAATATGTTGACCAAGGAGGAGTATTCAGAAATCAAGGAATTCAACCTGCCTGAAATAGAAAAAAGGACCATTATCAAGGCTCTGGATAAGTCATCATGGAACCAGTCTAAAGCGGCAAGATTGCTTGGCATTAGCCGTAAACAGCTACGCACCAAGATGAAAAACCTTGAGCTGCTTTCTGCTACAGATAAATAACAAATTATGAAAAAATAAGTGATTGGAGTTTATTTAAAAGCAGACGCTTGTCTGCGGCTGCCCTTTTTTACCTGTTTCCCTTCTCAATATAAAAATATTCTTGACACATTGAACGATGTGTTGTCCCTATTTTACAGGGCGACCTAATATTTTATCAGGAATGGAGGGATGATATGAAAACAGCATTGCTCACAATCTTACTTGTCATCAGTCTGGTTTTGGCAGAGAATGCATCCGCAGTAACACATGAGAAGACAGGCCCAGGAAACAACCTGCAGCCTAAATCAGCTTCCGATGTCATTGTCGAAATGGATGAATTTGCCGACATGCAAACAATAGAAGCATTACTGCTGAAGCTTGATGATCCGGATCCGTTTGTCAGGGTCGAGGCCGTTCAATCCCTTGGAGAAATACAGCAAGAAAAAGCCCTTGTCTTAGTATGCTCCTGCCTTAACGATGAAAACATGTATGTTAGGGCATATGCTGCAGAAGCACTGGGAAAGATTGGGAAGGTAGATGTTTCCCTCACTCTTTTGCGGCTGCTTACCGCCCTGGATGATCCATCACCATATGCAAGGGCAATGATGGTTGCAGCCCTGGGTGAACTTCAGGAGAAAAGTGCGGTTGAATCAATCAGGAATCTTCTGCATGATGAAGATGAAAGTGTTAGGGGAATGGCAGAATGGGCCCTGAAAAACATTGAAAACGCTCAATAGGTATTTATCTTTTTTTTCTAACGATCAAGAGGAAAGTACTCCTCAAAACTCAGGATGATTGTTGGAGTGTTGCAATTAAACTGATCGGTCAAATCTGCCCTCCGGCCAGCACCTGGTTATCTGTGTGATATCGCTGGCGAGACTACAACCGAAGATGAACTTGATGTTATATTTGAGCGGTTCTGTATCGGGAAGTGAGATTTGAAATAAATATGGCGGGGTTTTGCAACCCCGCCATATTTAATTAACCCCTGAATAATTTGTTCAGGCTTCTTCTTCTTTTTCCTCTTTTTCCTCTTTTTCTTCCACTGGCTCGCCGCCGTCAGGCATTGTAACTCCGAGCTGGGCATTGCCCCAGGAAGTATCGTATGTTGCAGCCAAATCTTCGCGCCAGATTCTGTAACTCTCAGGAATCAGTTTGTAACCTGAATAGAGTGAAGCGAAGATCAAGTAGAGCGCAAAGGAAACATAGTACACTGCAAATACCATGGCGACTGTTCCAAGCGCGCCCATAAGAACCCATCCAACTTTACCCTGAGCAATCATTAAAATCATTTGGTCAATCATGACTAACCTCCTTTATGTAGTTGTATCCGCCTTTATGACCTTTTTAGATGTTTCCAGATCGCCCCTTTTGTGACCTGAATTTTGATTTTCTGTTTCCGATTTTATTCGCTTTCAATATATATTGATACAATATGTGTGCCAGTTTTTTTTACATATGCTAATTGTTGTAAAGTCGCAAGTAAGTACCTGAAATAAAAAGCTTTTTATTTTTATTTTTTTCATTGTCAGCCAGCAATTACACTTCTTGTCAGATATATATTGTTGAATAATTAAGCAGTCTGTTGAATTTTTCATCACTCGAGGCATAAACCCTTTATTTTACAGGTTGTGTTAGCTTTTGAATTGGTCATTTGTATGGCAATAGAGAAAGCATTGTTCCAGTACTTTTTTTGTAATATTGGGTGACAGTTTATTCAGTATATCAAAATCCGGCAGGCCCCCATCCGGCATAGTCATGCCTAGTTGGTCATCCTCTTTCTTGTTGAGTTCCGAGGCAATCAATGCGGTTAGCCTGAACATTTCCACATCAAACCACTGTACCGCGGAAACGCCGTAAAACAATTCTTTAAGGCTTTTGACCAGCCTGGTTGGGCGAAGCAGCACAAGCCACCCCTTTTCGTAGGGAGATTGATTTGCCAGTTGAGGTCGGCTGATGAGATCTTCATTGACCTCTTCCACATAACCCTCAATAGGTGGAGCCAAAGGGATAATAGAGTCACGAGCCTTTATCCGTATGCTTTTTTTGCCAATCTTTTCATCTTTTAAGGGGAGGCATATCTTTTCGATCGGCCCCAGTATATTCTGGCCGAAATCATCAATACCGATTCTCACCAGGGCTTTTTCCTCCACCTGCGCCCAGGTGTGACAATGGGAATAAAAACGGTGGGTGCATAGTTCCCCGCCCTTGCTGTGCATTCTCTTGGGGATCAATTCCTTACCCCCACGCATGACAATATCGAACGAGCAGTTAATGCAATCAAACCGGGAGTTGCATAATTTATAGGGCACGACTCCGGCCTCAGCCCAGACGCATTCCTTTTCTCCTTCGGGAACGGTCTTTCTATATTCATCGAGCCGTTCCGTCATTTTTTCAAATTGATTTTTATCTAAATGTATCATTGTCAGGCCTCCTCTTTACGAGTTGTGCAAGATTGCTGTCTTGCACTGCCAAGCCTCTTATCCGGAGTAAAATGCATGCATCAATTTGAAATGCGTATTGATTGGCAACATGCACTCATGTCAGAAAAAAGTCCTTCAGGAGTTGGTCCCATTCCTCTTCATTGATATTTTTTGCCATCCCGGTAACCGGTACACCACCGTCCTGCATAACCGCACCGAGTTCCGGGCTCATTTTGCTGCGCAAGTGCTCAACAGCCTCTTCCATCCATTTTCTGGCCAGGGTGCCGCTCAGCAGTCCCTTGCGTTCCCGTTCAAAATCATCGGGCTTAACCTTGAGGACCCAGCCTTTTCCGTAAGGGTCGCTGCTTAATTCGGAGTCATTGCAGGTGTTCTCCTTTAGCGCTGACAGGAGATCCTTATTGACTTCGACCACTTCTCCACTTACAGGTGCCAGCATGTCAACGGATTTTTCCCCGTCCTGCAGGCTCCAGCCTCTTTCTCCCTGTCGGATGAAAGTGCCTACGGCCGGCTTGTTCTTGAGTCCCATTGGACCAGCCAGTTTTTGGGCAAAATCATCAATTCCGACCAAAACTATGTCCGGCTCTGTCTCCTCGCGTTTAACCCATGTGTGCCCCTGGTGAAACAATATGTTGTCAGGGACGCGGAACCAGTCCACTAAACTGTCAAAGGACCTGCTTATGACAGCGGTGGCCTTTTCAAATCTGCGGGAGGTGAAATACAAATAAAAAATGGTGAATGATGCTAAAAACCCAAGGATCAGAAGATACTCGAATCCTTTTGTAGCATACATGGCCAAGTTACCCATTGTGGTTCCTCCTTCGTTTTTTTACAGGCTGTATGGGGACAGCCGCTTCTCCGTTAGTATTTACGCTCTCTGGGGAGCCTGTAGAGGTCTGCTTTTACCTTTTCAGGCCTGCCCATGTTGCAATTGTGAAAGAAAAGCAGGGATAAAACTAAAAATCCAGGGATAAGCAGGTATCCAAATCCAGTAATCATTTCTATGGCCAGATTACACATTGCTGATCTCCTCTATTTTTTTATCTTCACAGACTGCAAGGCAGCAGTTTTGGAGTTGATATCGGCCAAGCCACCTTGCGGCACAGGGTGTTCAACTTCTTTGTCCAGGTGCTTTACCCACTGCGGTGATTCCGTGAAAACCGGCATCCTGTTGGCCACCCAGCGGAAGGCCCAGATTTCACCCAAAACCACAGCCAGAGTTACAACAATTTCAATCCACGAAGGTACGTAATGCACGGGCGCATACCATTTGAATGCTATGACAGAGATATTTAGACGGTTTAAAATTATACCCAAAGCAGTAATGATTGCTGCGGAGAGCAGGAGCTTTCTGTCGCGTTTTTCCGCACCCCTGACGAAGATCAAAAACGGCAGAACCACAAAGCCCAGCACTTCAACCAGGTAGAGATATCCCATGGGTGTCAGGAGTTCATTCCAGTGCATACCATGGACCAGTACAAGAATTTTCATGAAAAAATAGACAAAGAGTGCTGCTGCTGCCAGACGACTGAGCCCCACCATGATATCCATGTGTTTGGCATGGTGTTCAGCGCTTATCTGATGGCGGAAAACCCGATGGCTGATGGTGCCTTCAATAATGACAATAGACATCCCGGCAAAAACGCTTGAGACAATAAACAGAACCGGAATGTATTCCGTGTACCACAGGGGATGGATTTTTGCCGGAGCCAGCAGAAACAGCGCTCCCAGGCCTGATTGATGCAGCATGGAAAGGCATATGCCGAAGATTACTGCCCCGATAGTCAGGGACCCCAGTATTTTTCGTAGTTTTCTGAGGCCGAGCCATTCGGCAACTGCAGGTGAAAATTCAATGAACTGGGCCATCATGTAGAGCAGGAAATGCCAGGCCACAAGAAAAAGGACCGAGCTCACGCCAAAGCTGTTGCCGATAATGGGATTAACTATTTTCCAGGGCCGTCCGAGATCCAGGGTCAGGGCTCCGGCGTAAAAAACATAAGCCAGAAATCCGTTTAAGACTGTAGCCCTGACAATGGAATGATATTTTTCCATACGCAGGACATATACCATGAAGGTTACGATATAGGCGCCGGCGGCAAAGGCGACACCGGTGACCACATCAAAGCCGATCCAGATCCCCCATGGGAACTCCTGGCTGAGGTTGGTTGATGCGCCCAGCCCTTTTGTAAAACGAAAAACTATAAGGATCAGGCCGAGAAGAATTATCGGTGCTGAAATTATATTAAAAGGTGTGAGCAGTTTGCCTTTGGGTTTGAGCTCACTCACGATGAATTTCCAAAGGTCCTGGCCCACCCTTCTGCAAGTATGTGCTGAAGTATCTGTTGTGTTCACTTTCTTATTCTCCCTTGTATAGTTCAACAGCCTGTATAACAATCCCCTCAGCTAACCTTTGTCGTTTTTCCCTTTTGTGGCCTCGCGTAAGCCCAACATGAATGCAGGCGCAAGCAAAAGTGCCAGGGGAACGGAATACAGGAAAGTTTTTGTATATTCCGGGTAGGGAGTGGTGCCCAGGTCGGTTCTGAACCCCAGCTGTTCGAAAGGAACACCTGCCAGGTAAAGAACATTGGTTCCACCCACCTCGTGTTCGCCATAAATATGGCGGACATATTCGGAGGGATGATTAGAGATCCTCTTTCTGGCAATATCCAGCAACTCACCCCTTCTGCCAAACAGGATGGCTTCCTGAGGGCATGCTTCGGCACAGGCCGGAACCTGTCCCTCGTGAAGCCGGTCAAAACACATGACACACTTTCTGATTTTCGGGTTAAGGCTACTATATTCAAACTTTGGAACATCAAAAGGACAGGCCACCATGCAGTATCGACAACCCATGCATTTGTCCTCTCGCCAGATTACCGGACCTTCATCCGTCTTATACATGGCATTTACAAGACAGGCTGATACACAGGCCGGTTGTTCGCAGTGCATACACTGTTCTTTAGCGAAAACGATACCCTTGTCTGTTTTGTGGGCATTAACCACCGAAAGTGCTTCGGTGCCAGTGCTTCTTTGGTTTTCTGTTTCCGGCTCTTTTTCAGGAGCGGGGAATCCGTTTTTTTCACTGCAGGCTATCTCACATGCCTGACACCCGATACACCTGGTGGTGTCCTGCAGCATGGCATACTGCTGTGATGTATCCTTTGTAACGGCAACCCCAAAAGCGTTCTCAGGTCCCAGCAGCATGCTTGCACCTGCCGCTACACCCGTAAACTGCAGGAATTTTCTTCTGGTCGTCTTCATGCCATTTTTCCTTATCTCGTATAATTGGTTTTTAACTGGTCGTTGATTTGTGATACCTTCGGGCGGCTATCCTTTTTGGCGTGACAATCCTCGCAGCCGTTGGCAGCCTCCATTTCCTTGTGACAGCCCAGGCACTTCAAATGATATGCCCGCTTCAATCCCGTTGAGTCCGTATGGAACAGGTTTGTTGCCTGTGACTCTTTTATCTTTCCTCCACTTCCGGGATTACCTGCATGGCAACCAGTACAGGCAACCGTGCAGGATGTGCAGCTTTCCTTGTGGCATTTGAAGCATTTGTTATCCTCGGTGGGCGTTCCGGTACCGGTTGTATGGTGATGACAGGTTGCACATGAAGCAATGTCCATATGCATGGTATGGTCAAATAATACCGGCTCATAAATGGTGCCAAGGTTGTCCAGTACAATAATTTCAGATGCTTTTGAGGCAGAGGCAAAATGGGCATAAAAAGCGAGCATGCTCGCTAGCATGAAATATGCAAATAGTATTTTCCTCTTATGGTACATTTATTTTTCTCCTTTAAGTTGATCCAAGCAATAACATTATGCTGCTGTCTAACAACCGGAAGCAGTTTTCTTTTCAGGCTTAATATAGGGGGCGATCTGAAAGCGATTCACCTGTATTAAAAGCAACAAGTATGCCAGTTGGATGGTTTGATCTATGGAAAAAATTACAAATAGCTGGAATCACTAGAAATTTATTTCAAATATTTAAAAGGGCAGGGTGAATAGGTGTTCATGCGGTTAAAACGAATGATTATTTTTCTCATTAAGCTTTATAAATATGTTGAAATATTCTACACTCGATGTAGAGATATCTTACACTTAACTATTAAAATGGTGTTTTATGGCGTAATTTTGGGGAAGCATCAGTGATATGGTTCCCAAGACATCTAACTAATTTTTGGAGCCTGCGTTATGACGGAAGAAAGCTCAAATGCCAAGGTACGGATCCTTATTGTTGACGATGAATTTTCGGTACGGAACTCTTTATCTGCCTGGTTTGAAGATGAAGGCTATACCGTTGATGCTGCAGCCAGTGGTAAGGAAGCTCTGGCCAAGCTTGCTGAAAGCCAGTGGGACATATTTTTTCTCGATTTAAAAATGCCTGGGATGAGCGGCCTTGAATTGCAGAAAAAAATTATGGAGATCCAACCCAGCAGCACGATTGTTATGATAACCGCCTTCGCATCCGTTGAATCAGCGGTAGAGGCGATGCAAAGCGGGGCCTATGATTACCTGTCAAAACCGTTTGATCCTGACTACCTTGCCCTCATGGTACGAAACATCATTGAACTCAAGCATTTAAAGGATGAGGCTGCCACCCTTAAAAAAACTATTGACGAGGTAATTACCTCCAAGGAAATCAAGGGTGAGAGTGCCGGCATAAAAAAGATGATGGAAGATATCCGGTCTGTTGCAGACACCGGTTCCACGGTGCTTATCCGCGGTGAAAGCGGCACCGGCAAGGAACTTGTCGCCAGGGCCATTCATGCGAACAGCAGGAGACGCTATGCACCTATTGTCACCATAAACTGTGGAGCATTGCCTGAGTCCATCCTGGAAAGTGAGCTTTTCGGGCACGAGAAAGGTGCTTTTACCGGTGCCCAGTATGCCAGAAAAGGAAAATTCGAAATGGCTGACGGCGGCACTATTTTTCTCGATGAGATAGGGAACATCAGCCCCAAGATCCAAATGGAACTTTTACGTGTTTTGGAGGACAAAAAGTTTTTTCGTCTAGGGGGCAGCAAGGAGATTAAGGCAGATTTCAGAACCATAGCTGCAACAAACAAAGATTTGGAGGCTGCCATGGAGGCAGGTGAGTTCAGGAGTGATCTCTTCTATCGGCTCAATGTGTTTGTCATAGAGATCCCGCCTCTTCGGGAACGAAAAAGTGACATTCCTCTCCTGGCGCAGCATTTTTTCAAAATCTTTACTTCCCAGATGAATAAACCCATTGCCAATATAAGCAGCGATGCCCTGAAAGTGATCATTGATTATGATTGGCCCGGCAATGTCAGAGAACTTGAGAATGCCATTGAGCGTGCAGTGGTTGTTTGCAAAACAAAAGAAATCAGGCCTTCTGATTTTCCATTTTTCCATGTACGCCCGGAAGAAGAAGCGGCAGCAGACGATTCGTTGGAAGCCCTGCAGGTGAAACATATCAAGAAGATACTTGATCAGACGGGATGGAATATCAGCAAGGCAGCAGTAGTCCTGCAGATAGACCGGGTGACTCTTTATAATAAAATTAATAAATACAACCTGAAAAAACCTTAAGTCCCAGCCCGATGCAAAATATCGTTCTCATTCCTATCGGTACGTTGAGTCATGATGTCGCAGGTTTCCTGTCCCTGTCCCTGCCGGAAATTTTGCATGTCCCCTGCCGGTCTATTGAAGAGGAAATTGCCCTTGAGCCTTTTTACAGCAGTGACCGCAAACAATATCACTCCACTGAGATCCTGAGGCAGCTCCTGCCATTTGCCACGGGAAAAGAACAGCATATTCTCGGCATCATGGATGAGGATATCTATATCCCCATTTTGACCTTTGTTTTTGGCGAGGCTCAGCTTAGTGGCAGGTGTGCCCTGATGTCTGGACATAGGTTGCACCAGGAGTTCTATGGCCTGCCTGAGGATGAATCACTCTACATGCACCGTTGTGAAAAGGAAGCGGTCCATGAGTTGGGGCATACACTGGGGTTGAAACACTGCGAAAATTTTGAATGTGTAATGCGCTACTCAAACTCCGTGGCAGATATTGACGTCAAGCGAAACGTATTTTGCCCAAATTGTTCCCAGGTACTTGGCATCCCTTCTCTCTGGTAAAATATCTAATTTGATCAGCTCGTTAGTACAGGTTCAGTGGGTAGAAAAATGGTAACGGTCGTTCCTTCGCCCACTTCAGATTCTACATCAATATTTCCATGGTGGGCTTCGACTATTTCATAAACCACAGAAACTCCCAGCCCGCTGTTCAAACTTGCCTCATGTTCGGGCGAGATTGTCTTTGTCGTAAAAAATGGTTCAAACATATGGGACTTGGTTTCTTCATCCATCCCTATCCCATTATCCTGAATACTGATTTCAACTTTTTTCGCTTTTGTTAATAACGCTGTACGGATCGTAATGTGGCCGGTATCATTCTGAACGGCATCACAGGCATTAAGCAGCAGGGCCACCAGGGCCTGTTTAATTTTTTGGTCATCGCAGCTTGCTTCAGGTGATTCGGGGCCAAGGTAAAGAGTCACCTCGATATTGAGCAAATCAATCTGGTGCTGGACAAGACGCAGTGTTTCCTGTACCAGGGTATTTATATCATGCAAGCCGATTCTCGGCTTGGTGGGGCGGGCAAACTGGAGCAATCCCCTGACGATATCACCGCAACGGGCAGATTCACTTTCAATTGTTTCAATGTATTGAATGTATTTTAGGGTATCACCGGAAAAAAGTTCGCTTTTTCGTTTCAACATTAACTTGGCATAGGTGCGGATACCGGCAAGGGGGTTGTTAATCTCGTGGGCAACAATGGCGGCAAGACGTCCCATGGAAGCCATTTTTTCAGTCCGGATGGCATTTTTCTGGGCGCGTTCAAGTTGGGCCGTCCTCTCGTCCACAAGATATTCAAGGTTCAGAGCCCAGTTGGTGATTTCATCATGCGCTTCTTTTAATTCATGGGTCATGAAATTGAATGATCTTGCAAGGTCTCCTATTTCATCCGATGAACGGGTTTGGATCTCAAATTCCAGATCTCCTGCTGCGACCTTTTTCACACCTTCAGTAAGGCTTTGCACCCGGCTGCTGATAAATTTTTCAATCAGCGCATAACTTATACCTATTATTGCCATGAGCGCCAGAATGGTTGTCAAAATTATACGGTTTCTTGAAGCGGAGACCTTCATAAGAGCCCGTTCCACATTTGTTGTTACTATCATGCCTCCTATAATTTTTCTTGAAGAACCATGGCAGTGGAAACAGACTTCCTCATTAAGAATGGGTTCCATGATAATTATATGTCTTGTGCCGTCGATCTCAGTCTCAAATGATTCCCTGGGGGCCTCGCCGGATAAAAGTAGAGTGTTTAAGGCCTCGAGCGATTCTGCATTGGATATCGTGTTCGTTATGTCTGTGTAAATCTTATCTCTGTGCGTCGACCAGGTGATGAGATGATTGGTGTCGCAGATGAACACCTCAATACCTTCCATTTTTTCACGGATGTCCGACAGTACCTGTTGAACTGCGGAACTGTCCCCAACAGACATGGGGTATTTAATGCCTGAATAGGTTGAGGCGGCAAGATCCACACTGAGCGTTTCCATGAGTTCAAGTGCATCTTTTTTGCCGAAATAAAGATCCAGTATTATCTCTACGCTCATAACCAGGGTTAAAGCGACGATAATGGTCGCAATTATCCTGTTGCCCAACCTATGCCTTATAAAAGTGGGTAGCCGAATCTTGAATTTATTTTTTGAATCAGTCATCTATGGGTGACCTGACAGTAGAAAATTGTTGGTTTAGTGTGCCCCGCCATGAACCAAAGGTTTATACTTGAAAGCCTTTACCCGTTCAGAAATATGACAGATTTCGCAATCTTTTTTACTCAAAGTTTTAACTATTGTTATCGGATTTCCTGTTTTTATATGTTCTGCACCGGGGCCGTGACACACCTCGCATCCGGCATTTTTCAGGTGGGGGGTTTCTTCAAGACTGACAAATCCCCCTGGTTGTCCATAGCCGGTGGTGTGACAGCGGTAACATTGCTCGATCTCTTCAGGAGAAAGGTGTTTCATCTGTTTTTCAATACTTTGAAAGGAAGTACTTTTTTTTGCGTATGTCATGAAGTTGGCATATTCCTCAGGATGACATTCTTTGCATGCCAATGAACCGACGAAGGTGATTTCTCCATTTTTTTCGCTACCAAAGGATACCACACTGGTTCCAAGAACCAGGGAAAATGCTATGGCTCTAAACAGCGAACTGAAATTGCAGCACATCATTTGTCTTTTGGTTTTTTTTATTTTCATCTTAAGCACCTCCCAGAATGGGCATCCTATGCTGATGGGGGAACAATATATTCACTGAAAGCAGAAAAATAAGATTCAAACTTGTCCAGATCATGCTTGAGCGCTGAATGAATTGACACCGTCAGCATGTCAAGGATGGTAATGGCATTCAGGGGAGAGTCGTTTTCACAGAATTCTCGCAACCTTTTGCATGTCTGGGTGTTGACGATATGAACATTGTTGTAGATGGTTTCAAGCCTGCTGAAATCTGTGGGAATGCAGCCGCTTTTTTTGTGAATGAAATACTGGGCCAGAAGAAACATAGTTGTTGCCCGGTAAATTTTTTCTTCGGTGTCAGCAAAAGGCAGATGATACCTGGACATTGGCCGGAAATATTTGGTATGGGGACAACCGCTTGCAGGGATGATCAAACCCAGCAGCGAACTTAAAGCCCTCTGCATCGTTATGTCTGAAGAAATTGTTCTGTTTTTATATTCTACCTGTGCATGCACTTCATCATAGGACAGGAAATTATGTATTTGGGAGATGACAGCGTCTATTGCACTTGCGAGGGGACAGAATGGGGAATCCTTTTCATTCAGGGGGCAATGGCTGCATTTGTGAAATGCAAGCTTTGTCCAGTCATTTTCTCCTGCTTTAATATTAAGAAGGGAAAAATCTTTTGTGTTAAAAACCAGATCAACCCTGAAATCCATGCCTGTTGATTTCAAGGTATATTTGATTGTTGTTGTTTCCTTCATGTTCCCAATTTATTATATTATAGCTTTCAGGCAGCAAACCAGGATGATTGTGTTAATTTAATTGGGAGTTTTATTATGACGGCGACCCCTATTTCTTTATCATTAACAATCTCCATATCGCCTCCATGATCAAGCAGAACCTGCCTGCACAGCGAGAGCCCCAAGCCCATTTTTCCTGGTTTTGTTGTCATGAAAGGCTGGACAGCCTGAGTGGTTGATATCTCCGTAAAACCTTTGCCGCTGTCAATCAGTTCAATGTGAATATTATCCCAGCAAAGCACAATGTTGATTTTTATGGTTCCACCGCTGTAGGCCAATGCATCGAGGCTGTTTTCCGCAATGTGCCAAAGTGCCTGGCTGATAAGTGACCGGTCAATATACATGTCGGGTAGTTCCTGAGCCATGGTGAATTCCACTGTTACACCGAGCATTTGCGCCTCGGTCCTGACAGCATTGCACCAGTTTGCCAGGAATTCGTTCATGTCCGTCAGGCTGTACTCTGGCTTTAGTGGGCGGGACACATCGCAGATATCGCTTATCAGTTCCTCTACGTGCTGTACATGATGACTCATGGTTTTGAGTTTTTTGCGGGTACCGTGGGGAAGATCGTCCCGCATCATCAATCTTCGGGTCAGGCCGCCTATAATCATCAGGGGATTTCGTAATTCGTGGGTCATGCGGTGGGATATCTCTCCAATTGCCGCCATTGTATTAAGATGGGAGACTTTTTTTTCCAGGCGAAGCTTTTCGTCCTGAATAGCTATTATTTCCCAGAGAAATAAGGCGCCGACATGATCAAGAATCTTGATGCTGTCCAGTTTTTTTTTGCGAATATCAGCCAGGACGTTGTCGTCTCCGGTAAGCTCAATAATAAGGTCAAGTTTTTTGCTTTTCAGAAAGGGGGTGTAATCAGATGTCGTTGGTATGCCGAGACGCTCTGCATGCCTTCTGCCAATGGCATCTTTATTTTGGTCAGCCACACCGAGTATATGGGTTTGCAGGTGAACCGGGGAGTATGTTTTGAGAAGGTGAAGGATGTCATAACATCCTTTCCCTCCGCCTACAAAGGCAACATTAATGACTTGCTTGCTCATACTGGATGACCGATTGTAATGAGCGCTTGTAATACCTTATCCTTAATTTCTGACAGACACCTAATGGACAATGTATTTGCCTGTAACGCTATTCATATTAACCAAACGCTGGGCATGGCATATTAAATAGATACAACTATGTATTTATACTGGTAAAAATACCCATGTCAAGTTTCTTTTTTTATGGAATTTCAACAAGGTGTCACAATGTGGCAAGGACTAGGAGTGGTAGCCGAATGAAGGCAAAAGTTGATTTTTTGTATATTTCGCACTGAATATATAGTTATTTTAACTATTATGTTCAGTGGTTAGGGAACTGCTTTTAAGATTGAATATCTGTTACAGGATGTATTCATTCAAAATAGCCACTGGACACCTGGACATTTTAAGAATGGTTCATGAGTTTTAATGGATAGCAGAAATTTACAGTCGGGCATAAAACATACATCATGTATTTGTTTAGTTTTTAGGCAGGATGAGAAGTTAAACACTCGTTGCAGTTATTTTTTTTGAACAGACTTCATTTTCATTGTTTTAAACTAATCAAATTTAGGAAAAGCTGCTCTTGTTACCAATGCCTTAAAATAAATTGGTCCTCAAATCATTCAGGCAGCACATAATTACTGCCCCTAGAAACAACCTTTCCTATGGTCAGCCCCTGAACCAGAATTGAAAAAATCACCACACAATAGGTTATTGCCAGAATGAGTTGTCGCTGTTCTCCGGTAGGCAAGGAAAGGGCGAGTGCTACGGAAATACCGCCCCGCAAGCCACCCCAGGTGAGAATTTTGATTACATTTGGCGAAAAAGTGCGGAATCTCTTCAGCATAAGAATAGGTACGGAAACACTTATGAACCTGGCTGCAAGAACAATGAATATGGCCATAACACCGGCGACAAATATGCTATATGAAAACGAAATTACCATAACCTCCAGACCTATCAATACAAACAGCACAGCATTTAATACTTCATCAATAAGTTCCCAAAACTTGTCCAGATGCTCCCTCGTCATATCACTCATGGCAAATTGTCTGCCGTGATTACCGATGAGAAGCCCTGCTACTACTATGGCAATCGGGGCGGAAAAATGCAGAGTCTCAGCCAAGGCATATCCACCAGAGACCAGGGCCAGGGTTATCAGCACTTCAACTTGATAATTATCAATCTGCTTAAGCATGTAATACGCAAGGTATCCTGCTACAAAGCCGAATAGAACTCCGCCCACTGCTTCCTGAATAAAAAGAAGAGCAATCTGCCCAAGATCTATTTCATGGCCTCCATTGACAATGCCCAAAAGTACAAGAAAAACCACCACCCCGATACCGTCATTAAAAAGGGATTCACCGGCAATTTTAATCTTTAGGCTTTGTGAAGCACCTGATGTTTTCATAATCCCTAAAACTGCAATCGGATCAGTTGGTGAAATCAAGGCGCCAAACAGATAACAATAAAGAGCAGACACATCCATTCCAAGCATAGGATTCAAAAGTATCCAGGTAAGAGTTCCAACGATGAAAGTCGAAGCCAAGACCCCAAAGGTGGCAAGCCCTGTTATTACCCTGTATTGGTTGGTCAAATCATTTATGTTTACGTGCAGCGCACCTGCAAAAAGGAGAAATGAAAGCAGTCCATGCAGTAGGGTTTCATCAAAGTCTACCTTGCTGAGAAGTTCTGTTGCCCATTGGCGGGTTTCAGGAATGAATTTGCCCAAGAAAATGAGCCCCAGTGAAAAGAGCAGGGCAATAAGCATGACCCCAATGGTCGTAGGAAGTTTAATTGTCCGGCAATTAATATAACTGAATAAGGCAGCTAGGGTCAGCAGTATTGCGATGATCTCAAAAAGTGACATTATTCAGGCTTTATATCTCTTACAATATAAAATCCTTCTTTTGGAAATGTATCTTGATTAACCTCATTTTCCTCAATTTTGACTACAACTTGACCTGGATCAGAATAAGCATTTTCCGGTCCTTGATCTATGTTGGTGTAAGGGGAACCAGCGCCTTTCATATATTTATAGTTTGAGGGTGCTGAGCCATATAAGTTTATTAAGTCGTCAACTGAAACTTCTCTACTTGAAACGATATTATCTGGTTGTGAATCTTCTCTTATATAAAATACTGTTGCCAATTGAATCTCCTCGACCATTAGGTATATTTATTTTACAACAACAACCAACCACCTGTCTTTGCAGAAGAACACATGGTAAGTATTTAACATTATAAACGGTTAAAAGATAAATATTATATAGATAAAAACTTCACAGTGCTTATAGTATTAAATAGTGACGTAAAAACAAGAGTATTTGTATTGGGAAAATTTATATGCCCACTCACCCATAACAAGTGATGTGGGCTTTACTATTTTAGATGTATTGGGAGGAGTTACTATGGTACCTGAAGAACACAAAGGATTTATGATAGCTGATGCGCCTGGGTGGATGTTTAAAGCTACTAAAATAATACCATCCGCCTTTTTCAATCATACCTTCAATGCCTGTACTGTAGAATCCTTGAAAATCTCCATAAATTATGAACTGGAGAAAATGAAACGAACCAGTAAATATAAACGAGTTAACAATTAGGGCTAAAGCGTGGAGAGGTCCTGATGCCATGAGTTGTCAAGCTGTTATTTAGTAAAAGTCTTGTGTTTGTCAGCATATTGCAGAACAGTCCAAACAAAAGCGGAATGACTCCAAGTAAGAGGCGACACACATAGAGGTGAGCCGCTTACAGGATGTACCTGCTCGGCAAGAACGCCGGAAGGAAGAGCATTTTCTCCGCACCATTCAAGGTAAGGAAGGGCTTCGTGAAGTTCCTCAAGACTTTCGGCACGATCGATGAAGTAATCTCCCAACCAGAGCGTTGAGATAAACCAGGGATTTCCAGGAATATCTTTTGGGCTATCCTCCGCACGCTGATAGACATCCCCCTGATATCTGGCGCAACCTTCAATAGGAGTTTTAAGCCACAGCTGCTCCCGTACAGCTTTGGCTGTCTCAATCATTCGCTCATCTTTGGGATCCAAAACTCCAAGAGTTGCCAGGCTTAACAGGCTGATATCTATGACTTCATCCAGTTTATATCCCCCCTCAGTTCGGGAGCCCGAACGGGCAAATCGTTTCAGGCCGTCATGGTACAGGTGTTGACTGATCCCCCCCGTCATTTCATCGGCCACGGAGTCATACTTCTCAGCCAGGGAGTCATCCTGAAAAAGTTTTGCAAAATTCGCCGCAGCTCTGAGACCGGCGATCACAGATGCAACCGTATAGGCATGCAATGCGTAACGCTCTTCCCAAAGATCATAGGAGGGTAAGGGCATCAGTGTTTGAGGGTCACGGTGACTGACTAAAAAGTCGGCAGCTTTTTTTATGAGTGTACTGTAGAGAGGTCTGATAAATTCTATATCCTTCAAACTCTGATAGTGTATCCAAAGCGCCCAAAGCGTCAAAGCCGTTGAATCTTCCTGGATGGGAAGAACCTCTTTGCCATCGACTAACCAGGCATGCCAATTACTGGCAAGGGACCCGTCCGGATTATAATGCTGAAACAAATAACCTTCATCGGATAAAATGCGGGCGCAGAATTCAAAATATTTTATACACACATGCGAGTATCCGGCTTTTGCTAAAGCAGCGGCAACAAAAGCGCCATCCCGCCCCCACATATACGAATAGGTATCTTTACCAAAACGGATAATATCAGAATCATTGGCTGCAATAATGGCACCGTGGTTGTCAATTTGTGATCTTAAAACAAGCAGGCTTCGCCTAAAAACGTCGGTTACGGATTTAGGTAAGCCCTGAAGCTGCAGTGAATCTTTATGTACCCATGTTTTCCAGTATTTCGACGAACGCTTGATGAGTTCTTCCGGTGTTTTTTGGTGAACTTTCAAATTGAGTTTTGCCACTTCGGGATAGGTCATACCCGCCGCCATCCAATAATAAGCGGTAGATTGCCCTTTAGCAGGCAATTTCAGCCATATTCCAATGGTGGAATGAGTAGAACCCCAGGCAGACGGCTCACCGCTAAGCTCTCCGCTTTCAGCCTCTTTTCCCGTCCCCAGACTCCCTGAATCCCCTTTTTCCCCGCAGGTAAAATGATTCACACCCCATTGGTCATGGGCCCAGCAGCTGATCAGAAAATACCGATGGATTTTATAGTGAATGATTGAAGAACTTCGCGGATCAAAATAAGCCGTCCCCCCGATATCATTCCCATAAAGGTTAAAATCATGACTGAAAAAAAGCCTGACTTGTCGGGTTTTATCTTTAAGGTTGGTCACCTCTATTTTTTTAATGTAGATGTTCAAACCAACATCCACCACATCCGAGCACCTAAGCTCCAGACCCAGAGTTTCATTTTTTAAGAAGACATCTGTTACCAGGCTATCATTATGATATCTTAAATCTTTTTCCCATTCCGGCCCCATCCACGAATATTGCCCATCCACCCATACACCGAAGCGGAAGGGATGGCCGCTTGAATGGTTTTCCTGACCGATAAAAGGAAAATAAATATCACGGATCTGATAATCCGAATCAAAATTCAAAAGAAAAGAGCCGTTACTTACTGGAATGTCTTTAGGCATGATATAAAGTCCTTTCATCCACAATCGACTGATACAACTGTGAATATTTTTCTGCCATACTGGCGATAGAGAAATTTTCCTTAATATGACGGCGGTAATCACTGGGGTCGATAAGGGAGATCGTTCTAACGGCCTCAATCATTTCATCACTTGTATCCACGAAATATCCCGTTTTCCCATGAATGACAATTTCGGGCACCGAGCCTTGCAGGTGTTCAGCTCTGCTGTATAACATTACACTCCTTAACGTGAAGTGTCTGTGTCGGGAAGGCAAAATGAATGCCTTCTTTTTTAAACGTGGAAAATATTTCAAAGTTAATTCTCTGCTGTATATCCATATATCTATTGTAATCAGCACTCAAAACATAATAAACCACCTCAAAATCAAGACACGAGTTCCCAAACTTTTGAAAATGTGCTCTGTCATAAGTGGTATCTTCAATATCACTGATGATTGTTTTTACCGCCGCAGGAATACTCTTTAATTTCTCTGCCTCCGTACCATATTCAACGCCGAAACCAAAAACGACCCTTCGCTGGGCCATCCGCTTGTAATTTCTGATCCGACTTCCTGTCAGGTCACTATTGGAAAACACCAGCTGCTCTCCACCTAAAGAAGTCAACCGCGTTGTCTTTATGCCTATGTTTTCAACAGCTCCCATGAAATCTCCGACAATGATAAAGTCCCCGACTTCAAACGGCTTGTCGAAAATGATACAAAACGAACTGAACAAATCCCCCACGATATTCTGCACAGCCAAACCAATAACAATGCCGGTCACCCCGAGCCCCGCTATTAGAGCACTGATTTCAAAACCAAGATTGTCGAGCGTGATCACGATTAAAACCCCGGCCACTCCGATCTTAAGAATAAACGCAATATGCTTGATCGCACCCTTACTGCCTGCCTCGACCGCCTCTTTTTCAAGATAGACCTTGGCGGTGATATAATCCATAAAATCATTAACCACGCGAATGATCCGATGAAGCATGACTAACGCGAATAACCACATCATCCAGCTATCAAAACTCTTGCTGAAATTTAGATACCTGGTTGCCGCAAAAATACCGATGGCGAACCACTCCCATTTTATTTTCACGATGGTGGAGACGAAAAAATCATCCACACTGATTTTTGTTTTTTTAGCCCATTTTTTAAACCATCCTGCCAACAGCTTCTGAATGATCTTTCCCGATAGGATTATGACAAGCGCGATCGTTACAGCTTTTAGCCAGCTTTCGACACTATTATTCAAGATATGAAAACTTAATATTGATTCTACATTCAAGGTCATCACCTTTTTTTATATTTTACGGACAATTTGTTCTTTGACTTTCGGACGCGTGTAACGGGATGCCAATTACCGGCAAGGATTCCGTCAGGGCGATAATGCTGGGATGAATACCGTTACTTAAAGGGTTGGATGTAATGGGGCATAACATCCTTTCGTCCACAATCGACTGATACAACTGTGAATATTTTCCGGCCATACTGGCGATAGAGAAATTTTCTTTAATGTGATTGCGGCAGTCACTGGGGTCGATAAGGGAGATCGTTCTGACGGCCTCAATCATTTCATCAATTGTATCCACGACGAAACCCGTTTTGCCATGAATGACAATTTCGGGTACCGAGCCTTTATTGAAGGCCAGCACCGGGGTGCCGCATGCCATGGATTCAATCAGGACAAGCCCAAAGGGCTCGCCCCATTGAATAGGAAAGAGTGTCGCCCGCGCGTGCTGATACCACAGCTTTTTCTGGGTGCTGTCAACTTCTCCGATATAGATGATCTGCTTATCCGAATCCAGAATGGGTTTCATAACTTTTTCATAATAATCGCTGCCGGTAAAAGGTTTTCCTGCGTCAGTAACAAGGTCGATTGATTTTTTTAAATTCTTAAAAAATACCCGGTCTTGTTCTTTGTTTTGCACATTACCGGCTAAAATAAGCCGGGAGCCGGTTTTTTTCGCAATCTCGATGGCTTTGTCCTGACCTTTATCCTGGGTGATTCTTCCGATTGAAAACAGATAGTCTTGTTTGCCGGATTTGCTTTCAAAGGGATAGTCTTCTACATCAATGCCGTGATGAATAACCTTCTTCGAGTTCACTAATCCATCATGCTGGGTGCTCTGGTATTCACTGATAGGAACAAAATATGCGGCGGAAGAGGAATTGAGCGATTCATTCCACCGTCTGAAAGGTCCTTTTTCTTCGGCAGGTACATGGAGGGTCATCACAATGGGAACAGGACTTTTAAAAACTCCCTTAAACATATATTCAGTCATGATGGCATCATGCATGTGGATGATGTCAATGTCACCTTTTTTTGCCCTTTGAAGTGATATAGCAAGATGTTTGCGCATATTTTCATGCTTCACGCGTGTTTTTTTACTCCAGTATTCACTGAAGCTTTCTTTAATGGTCGTGAATTGTTCCCCTACAACAGAAGAATCTCCTGAACAGGCAACAATTGAACGGTGTCCTAATTTATGCAGTCCTTTATCTATATTATAAATAACTGTTTCAATGGGCCCGTAACCCAAATTTTGCCTGATCGGCCGGTTTAGTGTCGCTATATGGAGTACATTCATCTTTTTTCCTTTTTGTCATGAGATATTTGGGGGGCTCTTGCGGAATTCAGGCGGAAAAATATTTAGATGATCACAAACATTTAAATTTGATCATCAACCCACATTTTCCAGAAAGAGCCTATTTTTCTAAAAATATGCAGGGAATACACGCCAAGAAATATTGAGAAACAGCTGGTCAACAACTGAGAGGACTAAAAACGACCAGATTAAGTCGGAAAGCGTAAAAAGCTTCAGGGGGGCGTTAAATGCGAACTGGTACGTCTGGCCGTGAAGCACATAGAATTGAGAAAACAGAGACTAACACTATAAGCCGTTAATAGATACAATTAAAAAAATACGACCGTTTTAGATATCAAGTAAATAGTAATTTAGGGAAGTTATACCTGGCATCTTTTGACCCTTGTATACTTAAATTATACAGAAAACATGAATAAGAACAACCTTCACACTACTAACAGATCCATCGGATTGCCAGGAACGCAGCGGCCTCAAGTGTAAAGCTTTTGGCCGGTCTGCTTAGTTGAGCCATAAAATCAAAACTCGTGAATCATTCTTAAAGGGTTGCCATATCCACCATACATTTTGACCTTTTAAGAATTATTCGCGAGTGTCAATTGATAGCAGAAATGACAAAATCAATAAGAGTCTTTACTTGACGTTGTTGTATATCTTTTTATAAAGCTCTTGTGAGAGTTTTGGCCTATTTCAATTTGATTTGGAGACAATTTTGATAAAACAATATCCCTATTATATTTAGCTCCATCATGTTGTTGTGAAGCTGAAACGTTATACCATGTATAAGCTGTTACATAATCTTGCAAAACTCATTCAGCTTGCTCATACATCCAACCAAGGAAAAACTGGGCTTGTGCATGTCCTTGTTCAGCAGCTTTGCTATACCATTTAAGGGCTTGCTTATAATCCTGAACAACTCCTTTGCCGTCTTGATACATATATCCGAGTATATATTGAGCCTCTGAATGTCCTGCTTCAGCCGCCATATGGTACCATTTGGCGGCTTCTTTTTCATCCATAGCGATTCCACTGCCATTTTGATATATCCAGCCAAGGTGATATTGGGCCTCTATATGTCCTTGCACGGCTGCCTTACAGTACCACTTAATTCCTTCGGTAATATCTTGAGCAATTCCTTCGCCAAATTTGTAACTATCGCCGAGCTTATATTGGGCATCCGCATTACCCTTATTTGCCTGTACCAGCAACTCCTCAATGGCACGGTCATGCCCATATACTGGAATCGAGACCAAACTACCAATTTCAGTCAGTATGAATATTAGAAGTAACACCCGTGATAAGTTTTTCATTAGAAACTTCCCAAATTCAAGATAGTTAAATTCTATTGATTATACTTTTGTTGCTATTGTCTTACATTTTACATAGCAAAAATCATACCATTTTACAAAACTACAAAATGATAAAATCTGAGAAATCAACCATACTTGTATGCTTAATTGTTTAATAATAAAGACTTTTTCAAAAAACATTGAACTTGGTAATACTTTTAGTAATCATTTCTTTTTGTGGTAAAAAAGGTTGCATGGGGCGAGAAGACCGCTGAAGGATAATGCTGATTGGAAACGTTGTTTACTGGATACTTTTTTAAGTTTAACTATCTTGCCAAAATATTGACTTTACGAAGGAAGATCACCAGTGAAGGTCTCCACTGGCAATAGTAACTTTTCTGAAGGATGCTGCTAGTTACGATTGATAGACATAATGTCTGACAGGTAGCCAAGAAAGCCTGCCTCCTGTTTAATTGG
>JBHPCH010000023.1:0-28279 GCA_042576125.1 Thermodesulfobacteriota bacterium | reverse complement strand
TCGCGCTGGTATTTACCTGTCAACTCAACCTGAACGGTATAGCTTTTCCAGGATACAATAAGACCAAGGACAAAAAGAGGGAGTAACGCCAGGAATATGAGTGAAACAGCCCAGCGGGTTCGTATGGAGCTTTTATTCATGTTGCATGATACCGAAAAGGAAGTTTATGGTCTGATTATTATATCTGCAACATGTAAAATATCATCAGAAATGTCAATACCGATAGTGTCGGCTGTTTTTAGATTGATTCCCAGAAAAAAATCTGTGATTTCAACCGGAAGGCTGGCCGGCGAATTGCCCTGAAAAATTTCATGCGCCAGGCCGGCTGCCAGCTCTCCTGATCTGAAAGCATTCTGGCCATAGGTAACCATTACGCCGCCGGCAACCCGTGAAGTGCTTGAGCCCAACGGCAGCCTGTATCGCATAAAAACAGGTCGCTGGTTTTGAAAGGAGTTTCTGTCGGCCAGGAAAAAGAAAAATGCAATATTGAAAAAGGTCTTGAGGGAGGCTATGTGCTCAGGGCCTGTGAAACGTTCAATCTTGGTGGACAGAAAATGAGGCTGGTGACCGACACTCCGCTTTTGGAAGCACTGGGGCCGACTATTGGGACTATTGAGACTATAGTGTTTCTCCTGTTCATAACATTTTCCGGTGCCCTTGTTCTCAGCTTTCTCGTACAGAGGCGGGTAATTAAACCTATTGAGTCCCTGGCAAAGACAGCCAATGCAATTACCGAGGGGGATCTGGACCAGAGAGCCGAAGTGAAGCACGAGGATGAGATCGGTTCGCTGGCTATCGCCTTTAATACAATGGCAGCCCGCCTCATTGAAACTATTGACTCACTGCTGGAGGAAATTAAGGAACGCAAAAAAGTAGAACAGGAATTGAAAGAACACCGTAACGACCTGGCGGGATTGGTTGATGAAGCCACAAGTGATCTGAGTAAATCCAACAAAAAACTCCAGGTGGAAATCAAGGTGCGTGCCGCAGTTGAAGAAGAACTTAACAATTATAAAAATCACCTTGAAGAACTGGTACGTGACAGGACAGCCGAGTTACTGCAGGCCAATTTGAAACTTCAGGAAGAAATAACCGAACGCAAAAGGGCCCGTGAAGAAGCTGCAGTAATGGAAGAGAGAAGCAGGCTGGCGAGAGAGTTGCATGATTCTGTTTCGCAATCACTATACAGTCTGACCCTGTTTGCAGAGACAGGAAGACAACTGGTGGAAAAAGAGGACCTTGAAAACCTGCGTATATGTTTTTCTGAAATTGTATCCAGCAGCCAGGTGATCCTTAAAGAGATGCGCCTGCTCATGTTTGATTTACGGCCTGCGGCCCTTGAGGAAGAGGGTTTGCTGGGAGCCTTGCAGAAAAGGCTTGATTCGGTGGAACAGCGTTCCGGGGTTAAGTCTGAATTACATGTTGCAGGCGTTGTGAAATTGTCCCCGACAATTGAAGAGGGTTTATATCGCATCGCCCAGGAAGCCCTCAACAACTCACTCAAATACTCTTCCGCCAAAAAGGTAATGATACATATAACTTTTGAGGATGAATCGGTCGAGATGGTTGTGAGTGATGATGGTGTTGGATTTGATTCAGAATCCATTTTAGTCAAAGGCGGCATAGGTCTGACCAATATGAAGGAAAGGGCTGCAAAACTCGGAGGTTCTCTTGCAGTTTCCTCTACCCCGGGAAAAGGGACGAAAATTACCTTCAGAGTTGAACAGACTGTTGAGAGTTAGTTTTGATTTCCCCTGAATTCTGAAAGGTGCATTGTTTAAAACGTATTCTGCATAACCTTGCATCTGGAGATTTTTTTCAGCACAGTTTTTCTATTATTTTTTTTGATATGAAAGTGAACCTGAACTGATTTTACAATGATTTTTTTGAGAAATTATGCTGTGAGTAGTTGATATAAAAAGAAATGTAAGAAAATACATTTTTTGATATGTAATATTGCATAAAACAAAAAAGGGTAGTATTATATATTTAATTTCAACGGGTGAGGTGGCCCCTCATTTTCCCATAGTATTCCATCCTCAAAAGGACGCCAATCACCCTCTATGTGGAAACAAGCCCTAAATAGCAATGCTGCCTCCCCGTTGAAGTTTTTCCTCTCCAGCTTTTCCCTCAAATACATCAATCAACGGAATGCCCCATTGCGTTACCTCTTGATCTTTTAAAGTGATATTTTTTGTCACTCAAAGAGTTCTTTTGGAGTATTTCTTTCTTTTTTTGCCTTTTTATATTCCTTTCTCTAGTTATTCTCCTATCAGTTACAGCAGTACATGATCCACCACACAATGCTGCCAGCGGTGTAGAATGCGGTGGCTGCCATGGTATGAAAGACGAAGAGGGAAATAGGCTTTATTCACCTTTCTGGATAAGTTATTCATCAGAAGAAGCAATTGAAGCATTTAATCAAGTTTGTCGCCGCTGCCATGATGATGAGCCTGCAGTCGGTTATAGTGGTTTTGGAGGAACAGATTCTCCCCTGCCAGCAGACCGCTTGGCTCTGGTATTGATATGGGTGCTGATAAGAAGGAGTAATTAATGCGAATTTGTATTTCTGAATAGGAGGTAAACGAAAACCATGCAGATACTTTTTACCCCCATAAAAAAATACAGTCTGCAATATTAAAATTCTGGGAAATGTCTTTACCGAAAACTGTTTTTGTGCCGGTAAGGATTTACCGAAGAAAATAAAGCACCCCCACGAGCCTGAAAGTCAAACCTGATCATTGATAAATTGTCCGGGTCAGGCTCTCCCTCCAACCCTGGCTTGCCAAAATCCCCGGCAGGCCAGTCTTATTTTCCAGATAAGCTTTAAATATTTTTTCTAAATTTTATATGAAGCTATGATAATAGGCTTTGCAATCAATGTGATGATAGTTATAGTTACAGTATTCTAGATGTAATTTTGAGGGTGAAAAATATTTCAGATTGTTAATCTTATAAGCATTAAAACGGGATAAAATCATGCCAAAGAAAATTAAACTTCTTATTTGTGATGATCATGCTGTAGTACGCCGCGGACTGCGTTCTCTCGTGGGTATTAAACCTGGAATGGAGCTGGTCGGTGAGGCTGTTGACGGTGAAGAAGCTGTTGCCATGGCCAAAAAACTGAAACCGGATGTTATTATCATGGACCTGATTATGCCCCGCAAGGATGGGGTTGCCGCCATTACGGAAATTAAAAAGAAGGATCATGATGCCAAGATCCTGGTTCTTACCAGTTTCAGCGATGATAAAAATGTTTTTTCTGCTATCAAGGCCGGAGCCAGCGGTTACCTGTTGAAAGATTCATCCCCTGAAGATCTCCTGCAGGCAATCGATGATGTCTATCATGGCAAATCCTCCCTGCATCCGGTTATTGCCCAGAAGGTAATACATGAGATGCATCAGCCCTCGGATCTGCCTCCTACAGATGATCCACTGAGTGAACGGGAAGTGGAGGTCTTAAGAAATGTTGCCCAGGGTATGTCCAACCAGGCTATTGCCAAAACACTGAAGATCAAGGAAGGAACTGTTCGTATTCATGTTGGCAATATCCTTAATAAACTGCAACTGGCAAACCGGACACAGGCCGCTCTTTATGCCTTACGCGAAGGGCTTGCCGAATTAGAAGCACGGTAAGTCTGAGCAGTTTCTTTAAAAGCAGTCCGAAGTTAATCATCTGCTTTTTTGCAGCCACTGTCTTTTGTGGTGCACCATAACCATATTCTCTGTTTAAGCCTCATTCTTTGTTAATGACAGGTTTTTAACCGCATTCCTGCATATTTCACTACTCTCGCCATACTAAAAGCATAAAAAACGAACTTGTTTTATATCAAATTAAATAGTATAATAACAGTTTATATTTGTTTAGAGGTGTCGCAGCTTTGTCCTTAGTGCCCCTGGTTTACCAACTGCAATTAATGAATTTATCACCTGGTCAGAACCAAAACTGAAGAGAAAAATTTAGCGGTTTTTGGTTACGGTGTTTTTTGCATGATTACATGTTGTTGGGGGAGCTTATTCGTATTTCAGAGGCTAAAGTCAAACAGGAAAATAGAAACAGAGAGGGAGTTAAAAGTGAGCAACAGAGCGTTATTAAACAGTGTCGGGAAGTTAAATGTAACTTTAAAAAGAAGTCTGATCTTGATTGCAGTGGGTTTGTTTGCACTTGTGAACATAACAGGTTGCGTGAGCAATGACCTCAGCCTGGAACTTCCGAAAGATTTCATCCGGGAATTTATTGCCAAGCACGAAACAATGGTGGATGAGTCCCTGGTTTACTATTACGTAAAATCGGATCAACCTGAAGTGGCTGAGAGGATAGATGTTTCATGCAGAATAAACAAGGCCAAAGGTATGTACGAAATTCTGGGAAATGCAACCTTTGATTTTTCAGAACTTGATATTCAGCTTATTGATAAAAAAGAAGTATATCTAGACGATGAACCGGTAATGTTTGCCAAGGTCACAGTTAAGGGTTCCTATAAAATGCAGATTGAGAAAGAAACCCAGAAGATTGAAGCCAATGAGGTAATTGTTCTGCAGATGGCCCGAAATGAATGGAAGGTGTCAAAAAGCAATAATCCGTGGAGCTAGAATCCTTCTAATGGGTTTTTATTGTTCATTAGCGGGTAAGATGTTTTGTAAAAGTCTGAAATCATAATCATATAAAAAACATTTGATACTGAATTATGAAAAAGAAAACCTGCTTCAGAATCCTGGTATTTGACGACCATCAGGAAATCCTGGATCTCTTAAAGGCTGTGCTGGAGAGCAGGGGAGGGTATGAGGTTCTGACATATCCCCATCCCGGAGCCTGTCCTTTTTTTGATGCGAACGAAAACTGCTCTTGCCCGGACGGTCAGGCATGTACTGATATCATCCTGACAGATATCAATATGCCGGTGATGCGGGGCATAGATTTTGTTGAAAAACAGATAGGAAAAGGGTGTCAATGCAGGCATCTTGCTTTGATGTCGGGTGATTACACCTCAGACGATATGCAAAGGGCAAACGAGTTGGGTCTGAAATTTTTTCAGAAGCCGTTTACCATTGCAGATGTTTTTGAGTGGCTGGATCAGATAGAACAAAACATTAACCCGGAGAGGCGATTAACAGAATGTAAAGAACAGTTGCACTTAAATTAAAGAAACACCCATAAGGTAGATTGCCCATCCAAAGTCGATGGGTAATCTACCTTTTATATATGAAAATAAATTTCCCCCCAAAACACTTTACCAGTACCCTTCGTTATACCCTTCCTGAACAATCTCACCTGTTCATACCACTATTATAAAAATCATTTTCCCCTGCTGTAATGCAAGGGAAACATCAACATTTATCCATAGGTTCCTTTTTTTACAAAGCCTCGAAAGGGATTGTTCCTATTATCTGATTTTTCAGGATGCAGCATCCGGTGCGAAGTATTATTGTATGTGACGCTATGGATAAAAAGGAACTATTACAAAGATCATCTTTGTTTACAGGCATTTCTGCCGAAGATCTCGATGATATTGGTTCAGCCTGTGAAATTGTTTCCATAGATACCGGAGAGTATATTTACAAGAAGGGTACGAGGGGTGACTTTTTTTATGTGGTTCTGGAGGGTGAGGTAGAACTAGTTGCCAGAAGAGATGATAACAGTACCTGCACCATTGGCCAGATAGGGGAAGGGGGCCATTTTGGAGAAACCTCCCTGTTGACAGGAGAGAAAAGGTCTTTGAGTGTCAGGGCGGTAACCGATGTCCTCCTCGGGAAGTTTTCCGGAGAGTTCTTTCTTGAAACTCTTCTTGCCAATTCCATATTTCATAAAGAACTGGATAAAGTTCTGGTTACCAGATTGAGTTCTACCCAGCGGGATCAGGTGGAAACAACTTTTGACAGGGCTCACCATTTTGTGCAGTTTGAAAATACAGATCTGTATCCATTTTTTGAAAGCGGTGGGGAACTGTCAGACAGTACTGGAGATTCTGCTCCCAGAACTTTGAAGAATGTCCAGGCCGGTATCAGAAAGTTTGCCGAGAATCTTGAGCCCCTGGTAATCATCGGTGAGTCGGGCACCGGCCGTAAATCAGCTGCACGGCAGATACATAACCTCAGTGAAAACCGGCATGGCCCTTACGGTGTAATCGATTTAAGGCAGTTTGAACCAGGACTGATTGAAGGTAAGCTTTATGGCCATGATCGCGGTTCCCTGGCTTTTTCGCACTTCCGGGAGGCCGGTCTTCTGGAACAGTATCGTGGCGGCAGTATCGTTTTGTATCATGCCGAGGTGCTGGAGGAAGACATCGAGCAGAAACTTCTGCAGACCATACGTGACAACTATTATTGCCGTATTGGCGGTAAAACCAGGCTCAGCCTTGGCGTACGCCTGATCTTCGTCTGTGCAGAAAAGCAAATCAGTGGCAGTAAATCCTGCCGTATTGTCGGTAAAATGCTGGAATTGTTCGATGAGCCTCTATTGCAGCTGCCGCCGCTTCGTGAACATAAGCGTGATATCCCGCGTTTGGTGGACCATTATCTGGAGCACTTCAACAAAGAGTACAGCCGCAATGTAAAAGGTTTTGAAAAAAATGTCCTGGGCATGTTGATGAACTATGACTGGCCGGGCAATCTGACTGAACTGCGAAACGTTATCCAGCGCGCTGTTCTTCTGTCTGAGCAGGATGAGATCCTTTCCGAGCAGATTCTTCTTGGTCTGCCGCAGCCGGAGGGCAAACTGGAGTATAACCTGTTGCGCTGGCCGTATATACGTGCCATATTTCGCAGCCGTCTTTTTCCGTATCTGCCGAGAATACTTATCTCAATAGTCTTCTTTGCCGGGCTCCTGGCTTTGTTTCTGGGTCCCCAGGATGATCCTGAACGTAATATTGGTCTGGTGTTGAGCTGGTCCATAGGTTGGCCGCTGATGCTTTTCTCGTTCTTTTTTCTGGGCAGGATATGGTGCAGTGTCTGCTCACTTTCTCTTCCAGGCAACCTGATTCAAAAAATTATTAAACCCAAATACAGCGTACCCCAGTTTATCAAGGACTATTCAAGCTGGATTATGGCAGGTTTCTGTATAATCGTTTTCTGGATAGAACTTGTATGGAACGCTTATCAGGATACGAAACTGACCGGTTTTATCATTCTGGGAATTATCCTGGGTTCGTTTCTGTTCAGCATCTTTTTCAAGAGGCGTGCCTGGTGCCGCTACGTCTGCCCGCTTGGTGCCTTAAATGCCATTTTTGCCATGCCGTCAACCATGGAACTGCGCGCCAACCGGCATCTCTGTGTTAATTCCTGCCAGGAACGTCTTTGTTATCAGGGTGACGCGGAGCACGAAGGCTGCCCAATGTTCCGCCATCCCTTCCTGGTTGATAACAACCGGGACTGTACTCTCTGTGGTAATTGTATCAAGAACTGTCCCCATGATTCCATTCAGGTGAACCTGCGGATCGCTCCCCTTGAATTATGGCATATTCAGTCACCGCGCGTGGCGGACAGTTTCCTGGTAGTGGCATTATCAGCCATATTTTTCCCTCTGCTGCTGCATCAGGAGTTTCTGGCTTTTTCCGGTCAATACAACATGAATCATCTGGCAGGCAGCCTGATTCTGTTCGGGCTGATCGGGCTCTTTGTCGGTATATACTCGCTGTTTTCCTGGCAGCAGGCCAGAATGTCCAAATCAAGTTTTTTGCATATCTTTGCCGCCACGGGATACGGCTACATTCCCCTGGTACTGGGTGGTTTTCTTGCTGTTTATTTCGAAATGTTCATGGCCGGCGCCTGGAGGGTTGTGCCGCTTATCCTGTCAACTGTAGGGGTGGATATGACTGAAACAGGGTACCGACTCCTGAGTTGGGAGGCGACCGAAACCCTGCAGCATCTGATCATTACCGGCGGCCTTCTGGCAAGTCTTTATGCCACCTTCCGGATCGTCAAGCGTTATACCCAGACCGAGAGGTTTAGTTTGAAATTGTATGGATTGCCGTATGGGTTCCTGTTGGCGTCTGGGTTGCTTTTTCTGTTTGCCTTATAGGGATCATTCCTTCATCTTTTGCAATGCTCAGTGGAACGAAATGAGATAAAAAATTATTGGTAGTTGTTAAGGCCATTTCACGCAGCCGAGCAGCGGAGAAATAACAGAAAAAGCGCGAGGACTGTTTGAGTCCGCTGAAAGCGGACGAGTTTCGCAGCGCTCTGTTATTTTGAGCAGCGCAGGGCAGCCGCAGGCCAAGTGAACGGCTGCACTTTCTTTGGTTCGTTTCTTTAGGCAAGTAAAGAAATGAACAAGTAAAATAAAAACTATATATTCTTCTTCTTTTGTTTGCCCAAAAGAAGAAGCAAGAAAAGTGCACCCCGCTGTCCCGGCCCTTCGGGCTACCTTGCGCTTCTCGTTGTTAATCGGGACGCTGAAAACTCACCGCCTTTGGCGGTTCAAACAGTCCAGCGTCTTTTTCCGCCAACAACTGCGATGCTCAGCGGAACAGTATGGGGCCTTATACATTGTATAATTTTTTTTTAAGAGGCCATTTCACGCAGCCGAGTACCGAAGAAAAGACCGAATAAGGAGTTTGAACTGTCCGAGCAAAGCGAGTTTTCAAACTCCCGGTCGTTTTGAGGAACGCAGGGAAGTTCCGCATCGCGGAACCAAGTGAACGGCTGTCCTTTCTTTTTCGTTCTTTTTCTTTAGACAAGTAAAGAAAAAGGACTATTAAAAAAGATAATTTAATTATTCCTTGTTTGTTATGGCTTAAAAGAAGGAGAATAACATTTAAAAATAATAGAAAATCTGCAATCTGATAAAATCATCATCCCTGATGCTATCCAGGTAATCATCATCGGGTTCGGTATCAAAAAAAGCCCAGCCTTCAACAAAAATTTTGATCGTATCAGTCAGTCTTCTGCTCGCCTCAAGCCGTAAAACATTACCAGAGTTATCCAGATCATGACTCAGGCCGGCCAGCAGTTCGGATCCGGCAGCATCGTTTATGGCTAAACGCAGACCGAGTAACAGGTCGTTTTCAAACGATGTTGTAGCTTCATCAGCCCGGTTATCATAGGCATATTCTGCAATATATCCCAGGTCAATCATGGAATCACCGAGTCCGAAAAAAGTGTATTCAAAGCCTCCGGTTGCAGAGAAGAAATTCTTGCTGTCGTTTTCCTGGTAAAGGGTTTCCAGCTTCCACAACCAGTTTCCTGGTATAAATTGCAGGTCCATGCCAATCTGATCAATCTGTTGGTAATAGGGGAGAAGCACAGGCTGGCCGCTGCTGTTTACTTGAATGAAAAGAGGTTCTCTGCCAGTACCCCTGAAATAATAAATGCCGAAGTCGCCAAAATCAAAGATCTGGCTGTAGCGCAGGGCAAAGTCAACATGATTTTCCTCTGCACCGCTTTCATAGACCGGATTATCTGTATCCACTATTTTTCCTGTTCGTAAACGGCCTTCCGGACCCGGGAATGTACGCTCCCGGAAATAGGGCAGGACAAAGAAATCAAATATCCCCCAGTCCTTGGGGATGGACAGGTGCACCATGGGCTGCCCCAATTTATCTTCACCCTGTATATCCTCTACAAGGTCTGTCTGGTTGATGATATCTATGAGATGAACGAATTCAGTCACACCCCAGAAAACCTTGCTCAAGCCAATGCGCAATTCCCATGGATCGCCAAGCAGGAGAAAATTCAATTCCCGGATATCAAAATGGGTCCTCTCTGAGTCTGCCGTGTCAATTCGAAAAAAAGGGGTGAAAATGAAACTCGATCCATCTGACATTTCATGATAGTACTCGGGAGCAATGGCAATGGAGCCATTGTTACGTTCCTGCGCCGGATAGAGTGGACTTTTTGTAAAAAGACGGGTCTCGATGGATATGCTGCCGTTCAATTCGTGGGACTGACCAGCGAAAGGGCAGAACAGACAGGAAATTAAAAAAAGCAGTATTGAGAATGAAAGTTTCATTTATTAGCGCTCAGCAATCAGCATTCAGCAATCAGTTTAAATTTTTTTCCCTCGATCCCTCGAAACCTTGGCACCTTGAACCCTTTATTTTACCCTCTTCAGGCTGTTTTTACTGAAGTCATCATCGGTCAGGCCTACTTTGAACCGGTAACCGGAAAATTGCAGTTCAGTACTCTTGCCTGTTTGATGGTTAAGCATATGCAGGGCAGCAGGCCGCCAATATGTATCGATATATTTTTGATAGTCAGACATGCGGAGGGTTTTCAGGAGCGCGTCTTTCCTGTCATAGTATTCTGCCTGCCAGGTGCGGTATTCGTCCTTATCCATCCAGATCACCTGCCGTTTGTATCCTGAATTTTTTCTGTCCACCGGGTAGCGTTCTACTACAAAGCATTGCATGTTCTCAAACAATTCATCCCGCAGCCACTTGTAAGTGTATTTTTCTATTTCCTGGCTGGTTATATCCTCATAGGCGAATTCGCTTCCCATAAATGATCCTGACTTGTTCCTGGAATTGATGCGTTTCACCCTTTTTAAGGCCGGCAGGTAGAGCCATTGGTCATCATCGCCGTTTTTGTGAGTATAGTTCAGAAAAGCTGTTCCTTTTACATCTTTGGGAGAGTCAAAAATGGTCAGGCTTTTATCACCGTCTCCGGGCACCTCCAAAGTTCTGTAGCGCATTTCACGCCTGCTTTCCTGACCATGCCTGTTGCGCAAAATCATCAGCATGGCGGCTGTGGAGTCTCCGTATCCCGCATCGCGTTTATCGGCCTCGATGGCAATGGCCAGTCCTTTCTCTTCAGCGGTTTCAGCCACGGTAAAAATCGGGATCAACAGGAGAAGAAGGAAAAGGGAAATTCCGGCTGGTATGAAAGATTTATTTCTAAAGGAAACGTTTTTCATTATTCTTACCGTGAGTATATTTATTTGATGTCTTTTTTATCCAATATCATCAGCAGGGCCGGCAGGAAGAAAAAGTCAAGCAGCAGGGCCAGGCTGATGGTAATAGCTGAGAGCAAACCCATCTGGGCATTAATATTATAACCTGATTTAGTCAGCACTGAAAAGCCTGCCACCAGGGCAATGGTGGTAACCCACATCGCAGTTCCTACAGTGTTGAAGGCATAGCGTACAGCATGGGTAGGGTCCATATTTTCTTCGCGGCGGGCCCGCAGATATTTACTCAGAAAATGAATTGTGTCATCCACAACAATTCCGATTGTCAAAGAGACGATGACCGAAAGACCGAGTCCCACCTGGCCCACCAGCATGCCCCAGATACCGAATGCCATGAATGCCGGTGCCAGGTTGGGGATGAGGCTGATGATGCCTATGCGGAAGCTGCGGAGTGCCATTATAAGAATAAGAGAAATAAGAACCAGCGCCCCGAATGAGGCTCCCAGCATGCTCTCGATATTGCGCTTGGATATGTGGGCCCATATAATTGACAGGCCTGATCCATAGGTGAACATATGCGGCGGCGCATTTTTTTTGAGCCAATCCCTGGCACTGGCGTCCATTTCCCTCTGGTCTTTGGCCGTTGTGTCTTTCAAAAAAACAATCAAACGTATTGCTGATTTATCAACGTTGATCCTGTTATTGAGATCCTGTCCGAACGGCAGGGATAATTCATACAAAAGGAGATATTGGGCTGCAAGTTCCCTGGATTCAGGCAGCTTGAAATAGTTTTGATCATCCCCATGCATGTTTTTATTGAGTATTTTAATGGTGTCTGTGAGCGTGCTGACAAATGTCACCTTTGGCTGTTTGCGGTACCATTGCGAGAATTCTTCTACTTTTGCAAGGAATTCCGGCTTATGGATACCTCCCGGTTCTCCTGAATCAAGAGAGTACTCGATAATATCCCAGCCGCGCAGATTTTCCTGCATGAAATCAGTGGCCCGCCGGATTTCATACTTCCGGCTGAAATATTTGAGAAAATTGTCATTAAGCTCCAATCTGGCCATACCGCTGACAAGGGCAAAAATAACAACTGTCATTGTCCAGAAAATTGGTTGACGCCATTTGATGACAAAGTCGGCCAGGCTGTTGCAGGCATGACACAGGTCCTTTCCTGCCGTGACTTTTTTCCTGACTTTAATCGGCAGGATGACCAGTATTGTGGGGAGAAAGAAAACCGAGTAGAAAAATGCCGCAACCACACCCATTGCCACAATGTTGCCAAGGTCCCTGAAAGGAGGGGCATCGGAATAGTTCATGGTCAGAAAGCCAATGGCTGTGGTAATACTGGTTAAAAAAACCGGCTGCAGGTTAAGCCGGAGAGACTCGGCCACTGCTTCCTGTTTTGATCTGCCAAGGCTCATCTGCTGGTATACAGTTGCCATGATATGAACGGAATCTGCAACAGCCAGGGTCAGTATGATTGTCGGGGCTATGCCGGATGCAGGAGTTAAAGATATGCCGAACCATCCAGCCAACCCCATGCCGGTAACCATAGATAGTAAAATGATAACCAGGGTGGCGACTGTCCCTGTATAGGTACGGAGTGTAAGGCCGATAATTGAGACAAGAACCAGAAACATCACCGGAATAAGAGTTTTCATGTCATCGCGGGTGGCTTGGCTGAAGGCATTATCGAACATAATCGCGCCTGCAAGATGCAAATCAATCTGCGGATGTTTCTGCCTGAAACTGTCAGTCAAATTTCTGGCATAGGAGGCAATTTCAGGTACCGCATTTTTGGAATTGTCGGGCGGCAGGATATTGACGTTGATGCCTGTCACATGGCCGCTGGGAGAAATCTGCTGATTAACGAGTCTTGGATCTGAGAGTGCAATTTCCCTTATCTTTTGAATTGCTTCATCACTTAAATTGATGGCGTCGGATACAAGATCTTCGACAATGAGTTCATCATCTTCAGAGCGGGTATGCTGGAAATTGGTAATTGAATCAACCCGGTTTGAATAGGGGATTTGCCAGGCAGCCTCTGTTAATTCCTCAATGGCCGCAAGGGTTTCTCTGGAAAAAATATTACCGTCTTTGGGAGCAACAGTAAAGTAGACATTGTCAATTTTATTATAGGTATTCTCCAGTTCTTCAAGAGCCTGCAGTTGAGGGTTTTCCTCTGAGAAGAAGGCACGCAGGTCATTGTCAAAGATCAGATATCTCATGCCGCTGGCCGAGGCAAGGCTGACAAGTAAGGTCGCTGCAATAAGCCACCAGCGATGCCTGATGACCCAGGGCCCTATAAATGCTTCCAGTTGTTTCATTTAGGAGACAGCCTTTTTCAGGTGTTTGCAAAAGGCAAGATACTGAGCGGGGAGGGTCCTTTTTTTCTGCCTCACGAGGTAGAATTTTCTTTTCATCTTCAAGTTTCTGATCGGGATTTCCCGTAAGATATTGTTGTCAAGTTCCTCCTGCACAGCGATGCGTGAAATAACAGAAAACCCCAACCCTTCTTTGACTGCCTGCTTTACGGCACTGGTTGAACCAAGGGTGGCAACGACGTTTAATGCGTTGAAGGAAATATTGCTTTTTTTTAGATAATTTTCAAATGTCTGGCGCGTACCGGAACCTGTTTCCCTTTGCAGAAAAGGCAAGGTAGCCAGTTCTTTGAGGGATATTGTTTTTTTAACCGGTAACTTTTTAGTTGCCACCATGACAAGTTCATCTTCGATTAATGGTTCGTAAAGAAGTTTTTCAGATGGCATTTGGGCTCCGACTATACCGCATAGCAGTTCGTGCTGCAGGATCAGAGACGTTATCTTGCTGGAATCCTCAATGGGTATCTCAAATTCTATATCAGGATATTTTTCTTTAAATGAGTAAGCCAACCGGGGGAGGATATAGGTGCCGGGGATGGTGCTTGCACCTATGATTAGTTTTCCCCTGATGCTGGTGCCGGTCGCGGTAATTTCTTCCTGAATTCTGTTCAGATCATCAAGAATCTGCAAGGCTTTCGGGTAAAGTGCATCCGCTTCAGCAGTAGGCATAATCGAACGGCCCATCCTGTCAAACAGACTGCAGTCAAGAGAGTTTTCCAGGTTTTTTATATGCTCACTGATAGTAGGCTGGCTGATGTGCAGCACCTCCGATGCCTTGGTAAAACTTCTGTTCTTGTAGACTGATGCAAAGATTCTCAAGTGATGGATATCCATGGTTTTTCCTTATAAATTTATAGGTAGTACAATTATTTACCTAAACAGCATATTATTTTTTTCAATAAGCAAGGTTTTAATGATAGGCATTATCTATTTGTTTAATTGTTTATACCAATATAGGTTTTCGGTGTCAATATTTTGGGCTTTATGAAATTTAAAAAAATTGAATGAGGAGGAAATGAAGATGTATAATATCCAGAAAATTACGGGGCTATTTTTATTGCTTTTTATCATGCTGGGGTTTCAGGTTCAGGCCGTAGCCAAGGATGAAGTGTACCAGGTTATAGGGCATGCTGAGTTGAAAGCAATAACAGATGCTGACCTGAGGAATTTTTTATTAGTGGACTCCAGAAATCCGGAGGAGTATCAGGAAGCACATATCCCGGGAGCAGTTAATATCCCGCAGAAAAAGATGGAGGGTTTTTGGGGATTATTCCCGGCTGACAAGAGAACTCAGATCATTTTTTACTGTAATGGTGTGAAGTGCGGAAAAAGCAAGAAGGCGGCCAAAAGATCCATAGGACTCGGTTATGCCAATGTCTGGGTATATACTGAGGGTATGCCTGTGTGGGAAGAAATGGGGTATTCTTTCTATAAAGGGGGAGATTACGAGAAGAAGATTGAAACCACTAAAATTAGACCGCTGGATCTGAAGAAAATTATGGATGAAGAGCCGGATTCCGTAACAGTAGTTGATGTCCGTGATCCTGAAGAATTTATAGAGGATCATATTCCAGGCGCCATAAATATGCCTTTGAAGAATTTTGCTTTCGGGTCAGGAGTTTTGGACAAAAAGAAAAAGATCGTGGTCTACTGCAACTCAGGCGGCCGCAGCTACGGAGCCTATAGAAAGCTCATGAAGCTGGGTTATAAGAATATTTGCCAGGCAATTTTTGCCGACTGGAAAGAGTCTGCCCTGCCGGTGGAAGGATAAACGGATTGTATAAAATCAGGTAAAAGTTAAACAGCAATTATTTTATAGGACGCCTCAATTATTGCACCAGTCTGGACGATTGTCTGATGTGCAGTTCTGTGGAAATTTTAGTTGATATACCGGTGCAAATATTTCAGATGATGAATATCCTTTAAAGGTTTCCGGTTGTAAGGATTTTCATAGATTTTAGACTTAGTCGCTGGATTTTAATCGGTGCCTTTTAATACCACGGGAATAGAGTCCCGGGTTTCCCACAAATGGAAGCAGCAGTAGCCTGGGCAAAGTCAGGAGTTTGTGATCCCGGAACTGGGAAAGGCCTATAACCATTTTTTCATGACCGGCCGCAGGCTGCGGTCTGTAGGTGCGAAACAGTCTATCCCAAAGAGGGAAATTGAACCCGAAATTGCTGTTTGTCTCTCGGATAACTACTGAGTGATGTACCCGATGCATATCAGGGGTCACGACAATAAAACGCAGAATCCTGTCAATTTCTTTTGGGATATGAATGTTGCCATGATTAAACATGGAAGTTCCGTTCAGAAGAATTTCAAACAGGATCACTGCCAGAACCGGAGGGCCAATGATAATAACTGCGGTTATCTTAATTCCCATAGACAGGATGACTTCGATGGGATGGAAGCGCAGACCGGTTGTCACATCTATGTCCAGGTCTGCATGGTGCATCATATGGAGGCGCCATAATATCGGTACGGCATGAAACATAACGTGTTGAAAATATATGATGAGATCAAAGGCAAGAACACCGATAAATACTTTGAGACCAAAAGGAAGGGGGGCCTGGTTCAAAATTCCCAGGTTGGTTTCATTGGCAGCAAAGGTAACTGCAAGAACAGGAAAAAGCCCTCTGACAATGGCAGTGCCAAGCAGAGTAATGCTTATATTGCTGACCCAGCGCAGGGTTTTAGAAGTGTTGAGTTGGCGCCGGGGTGACAAAGACTCCCAGATTGCCACAGTTATAAAAATACTAAGGAAGGCCGCAAGCCTGATGAATGATTCATTAGCCATGTTTGCAAAATAGTCGAACAGTATTTTGTTGCAATAGTAAAGTATCTTTAAAACAGCAATGAAATCCATACTCTGGCTGCTACCAGGCCTATCAGCACGGCAAGAATACGGCGTAAAGTAAGGACCGGTACTTTGTGGCTGAAACTTCCGCCCAGTGAAGCTGCCGGTATTACCGTTAAGATAATCGGTGCGGCCATAAGCCACTCGATCTGTCCGGTCAGGGCCTTGCCGGTAAATGCTGCTGCTGTGGATAAAAGAACGATGGCAAGGTTGCTGCCCACGGCAATACGTGTAGGTATGTGCACGAATGATGTCATAAGCGGTATCAGAATAAAAGAACCTCCCTGGCCGACCAGGCCACCCAACAAGCCTACGCTGCCGGAAGTTGTTACGGCGCGCCAGCGGTCAAATTCGAGCGTTTTGATATCAGGTGCTTCATGGTCTTGTTTTTTAGGGATAAACATCAGGGTCGCGGCAGTTATCGCCAGACCGCCGAAGATGAATAAAAGTATCCTGTTGTCAACGTAATTTGCAGCAGCGCCGCCAATCAGGGATGCTGTAAAAATTGATATGCCCATCCAGGAGGCTAATCTGCCGGAGACAAAGTTGAATTTGTTATGGGCAATTGCCCCTGCTATACAGGCCACCAGGCCCTGGACAATGGTAAGGCCGGCTACTGTCCGCATGGACATGGTTTCAAAACCTAAAAGCGGAGGAATATAGAGGAGCAGGGGTGCCATGATGATGCCGCCGCCGATACCTAAAAGGCCGGAAAGGAAGCCGCAGATCATCCCCAGAAAACCGATTAAGAGAAGCAGGTCCATCTATCTCATACCATCGTAATACCTATTGATTCATCAATAACTTCCCCGATCCTGACAGCTGTTGCCATACCTGCTTTCCTTATATCAGCAAGAAGTGCATCCGCCTGCGATGCAGGCAGTGAAAGCAACAGCCCCCCTGATGTTTGTGGATCGTAAAGCAGTTCTTCTTCAAAGTTTGATAAAGCTACCTCCATAGTCAGTCGGTGTTTGCTGACCATTTCCCTGTTTGCCTTGTTGCTGCCGGTGGTCTCTCCCTTTTTGTACATTTCCAGGGCAGCAGGATAAAAGGGCAGGTCTGCATATTTGACAACAATCCGTGCATCACTGCCGTGCGCCACCTCGATGAGATGGCCGAGAATGCCAAAGCCGGTAATATCAGTGCAGGCATGCAGATCATACTTGAGGGCTGCCTCCATGGCTAAACCGTTCAGGGCAGCAAGGGAAGGCAGTATGTCGCGTTCCAGTTCCCTGAAGGACAGCTTGCCGGAACGGACCGCGTTAAACAGTACCCCTGAACCCAGTGGCTTGGTGAGGATGAGTCCGTCGCCGGGTTGGGACCCGGCATTGGTTATGATCTTATCAGGATGTACAATACCGTTTACGCAGAGACCGTATTTGGGTTCCTCGTCATCAACCGTATGGCCGCCCACAAGGCAGGCCCCTGCTTCAACAACCTTATCGTGGCCGCCGCGCAGGATATCTTTCAGAAAACCCATATCCAGATGTTTTGAGGGAAACATGACCACGTTTAAAGCTGTCAGTGGTCTGCCGCCCATGGAGTAGACGTCTGAGATGGAATTGGCGGCGGATATCTGACCGAACCAGTATGGGTCATCAACCGGTGGAGTGATGAAATCAACGGTATTGATCATGGCGATCTCATCAGATAATTTATAGACCGCCGCATCATCGGCAGTTTCAATACCAACCAGCAGGTTAGGGTCATTTGGCGGGGTTAAGCCTTCAAGCGCTTCCGACAGATCCGTCGGACCGATTTTGGCCGCTCAACCACAGGTGCGGGCCAAGCCTGTGAGTGTTTTTTTCTTAAAAAGTGCCATTTGGAGTCTCCAGTGCAATTTTGTGGGATGAGAAATAGCTACTTCTATAGAATATATCTATTAATAAGAAAAAATCAATAGAGAAAATCTATTCAATTGGTGGGCAGAGGTACTCAAATGGGCAAAGATTTCCGGCAAGGCTGAGGTATAGAGAGATTTCTAAGGAGTCATTAAACTTGATATTCCACGACCTGAGACAACCGCAGAAAAGTGTATGTTTCGGATATCCGGAGCAGGGTAATAGGTTAAATAACTGTGATGCCCATTTCCCCGGCCTCTATGTGTCCGATTTGAACAGCTGTCTGCACGCCGGCAGCAAGGAGCGCTGCAATAAGTTCATCTGTCTGGGAATCCGGTACGGTAAGCAGCAGTCCGCCCGAGGTCTGTGGGTCATAGAGAAGCTCTTCCGCCTGGCTGGTAAGAAACTTTTCAATGGACATCTTTTCTGCCACCAACTTACGGTTTGCTGTGTTACTGCCGGTGGTCTCCCCTTTCTGGTACATGCGCAGGGCATCGTTGTAAAAAGGGAGCTTGTCATAATAAAGAATTATCTTTTCATCACTGCCAACAGCCATTTCCAGACAGTGGCCGGCGATACCAAAGCCTGTGACATCGGTAGCAGCATGGAGGTCAAAGTTGAGGGCTGTTTCCATAGCTGCACCGTTTAATGATGCCAATGAAGGGAGGGTGTCGTTTTCCAGATCTTTGAACGGCAGTTTGCCGGAGCGCACACCATTGAACAGGACACCTGAACCGAGCGGCTTGGTGAGAATCAACGCATCACCCGGCTGCCCACCGGCATTGGTGATGATCCTGTCTGGATGGATTATTCCGCTGACGCAGAGCCCGTACTTGGGTTCCTCATCATCAACTGTATGGCCGCCTACCAGGCAGGCGCCGGCTTCCACCACCTTATCATGGCCGCCGCGCAGGATATCCTTCAGAATACCCATATCCAGATGTTTGGCAGGGAACATAACGACATTGAGGGCGGTAAGCGGTTTGCCGCCCATGGAGTAAATATCAGAGATTGAATTTGCCGCTGAAATCAGGCCGAACCAATAAGGATTGTCCACCGGCGGCGTGATGAAATCAACCGTATTTATCATGGCGATCTCATCCGTTAATCGATAAACTGAGGCGTCATCCGATGTTTCGAAACCAACCAGCAAGTTCGTGTCTGTTGGCGGCTTAAGCCCTTCCAGCGCTTCCGACAGGACCGTCGGACCGATCTTGGCAGCTCAGCCGCAGGTGCGTGCCAGGCCGGTCAATGTTTTTTTCTTGAAAAATGCCATTAAATTTATCCTTTTAGAACGTTATGGTTTCGCGGCCCATCATTTCACCCGTAACAGTGGGAAGGGTAGTAATTTTAATTCCGGCAACAATCTCATTTTCAGGAATGTTATATTTTTTCACACAGGCTCCGCATACATACATTGGAATTCCTTCCTCAAGTAACATTGGAAACAGTTCGCGCACCGGAGTCATGTGATCTCCTTCAATGGTTTCCGCAACACCTTTGCGGGCCATTTTCGCACCTTCAAAAACAAAAAAGAGAGCCAGGTCAGCCCCCTCAGCAAGAAGTGAGACAGCCATACCGACAGCACCATTGGACCGATCCTGGTTGTCATCAGAGTGGGTGATTACCATAAGGTATTTTTTAGCCATTCTCTTTCCGTTGATTTTATTTTAATAGAAACTTCTTTATGGTTTCAATCCCGATTTTTTCTACAAATCGAGCGGTACGAATCTTTTTCGTGGCATTGTCGCGGTAATATTCCAGACAGCGCCGGACGAGCCCAACTGCTTCAGCATCACTGACATTTTCGGCAATAACATCTCCAATCCGTGGCCGACCGCCTGAATTTCCTCCAAAAGATATTATCCAGCCCTTTTTTTTGCCGATCAAACCAATATCGCGCACATAACTCTCGGCACAGCAGAAAGGGCAGCCGGAAACACCTATCTTTACCTTGGCCGGCAGGTCCATTCCCACGTAAAGTTTTTCCAGCTCCAGTCCAAGGCCGAGAGAATCACGCACCCCGAATTTGCAGACCTCGGTTCCCGGACAGGCCTGCACATAATGCACACAGAGCTCAACGGCAGGACCAACCTGCATTTTAAGATCATGCCAGATCTGGTCCACTTCTTCACGTTGCATACCGATGAGGGCAAGACGTTGGCCGGAAGTTATCTTGGTTATGGGTATATTATATTTACGGATTACAGAACTTATAGCACCGAGGACTTCAGATGAGATAAGTCCTACAGGTGTCCTGGGGACAATAGCATAGGTTTTTCTGTCACGCTGTAAAATGGCTCCACGGGGAGTATCTTCGGCCATTGTGGTCTCCTGCACCATAAATTAATGTTTTTTATGTATCCGCTTTAAACTCTTGAAGAAATTGATTTACATCGGTATTGCAAAGTTTGTCAAGAACAAGCAAGCAAGGTTTTCTCTATGGATTTGCCAGTAACCATCATCAGGAGTTGACATGCATTCACTTAAGGGGATATTTTGCTTGTGTTCATTAGGGTGGCTTTTTTCAGAAAAAAATAAAATATAGGCAGGGAGCAGCAATGAAAAAAACAGTACTGATTACCGGAGCAAGTGCCGGATTTGGAGAGGCCTGTGCCAGAAAATTTGCAGGCCCGGAAAACAGGTTAATCCTTGCCGCCCGTCGTCTTGAAAAACTTGAAGCCCTGCAAAAAGAATTGGCGGACACAGAGAGTCATATAATGCAGCTTGATGTCCGCGACAGGAAAAGCGTGGCTGAGACATTGACAGGATTGCCTGAGTCTTTTCAGAATATTGATATTCTGATAAACAATGCCGGCCTTGCCCTGGGCCTTGGACCTGCCTATGAAGCGGATCTGGATATGTGGGAAACAATGGTGGACACAAATATCAAGGGCTTAATGTATTGCACCAGGCAGATTCTGCCAGGTATGGTAAAACGCAGGCAAGGCCATATTGTAAATATCGGTTCAGTGGCAGGGTCAACTCCTTATCCGGGCGGCAATGTATACGGTGGTACCAAGGCGTTTGTCAAACAGTTTTCAAATAATCTGCGCTCTGATCTGAATGGGACCCCGATCCGGGTAACTAATATTGAGCCGGGTCTGGCGGAGACAGAGTTCTCTATTGTAAGGTTTAACGGTGATACAAATCGTGCTGCCGAAGTGTATAAAGGGACCCGGCCGCTGACTGCAGATGATATCGCAGAAATTGTACTCTGGGTAACCAGTTTGCCGTCACATATAAATATAAATCGTTTGGAGGTGATGCCTGTCTGTCAGGCCTGGGCGCCCTTTTCAATTTTTCGTCAGGAAGAGTGATGTTTTTTTCCAAAATACCAAGAGGATATATTCTGATGACTTGACCTCAGCAGTAAATTCACCTTTACTTTGACAGCGAAAAAAGATAAATAATTTATAGTATCCGATGAATGGTATCTAAATTGTTTGATAACGTTTTGAGCAAATATATTTTTTTGGAGTGATTATTGTCATGGAGAGCAGTGTTGATTTGGAACAGGGGCCGATTTCGGCAGAAACCATCTGCGATTTGGTAGGGGAAGCCATAAGCATTCCTACTGTGTCTAAGGGGCAGCCTACCCAGTTTATAGTTTTGAATGAGATTGAATCCCTGAGTAAAGCATCTGAAATAGTCCCTCATCATCCCCTTACCGTGCAGGCTTTGGCCGCTATTGTTGTTTGTGGTGATTTGAATTTGGCAGAGTTAAAGGATAAATGGATGCTTGACTGTGAGGCAGCATCACAGCAGATTCTGGTATCCGCCCATGCTAATGGCCTGGCAGCACATATATCTAATATATTCCCTGATCGTGATAGAATTTACAGAATGACTACTCTTTTGGGCCTGCCTGACAATATTATTGCACATAGTTATGTTGCCATGGGGTCTCCGGCCTCAGCTCCAAGTAGCTGCGAATCTTCCGATAATGAAAGAATTCATTTTAATTCCTGGGTGAAAAAATAATTTGTCTTCTAAAAGAAGGGGGAATTTAAAAAGCCGTGCAGATCAGTTTGCACGGCTTTTTGGTTTGTCTATATGAGTAGTAGCTAAAGAGAGTTGAAGGTATCTTCAAAAAGCTTGTCAACAGCTTTCCTGCCTTTTTCAGACAGGTTGCGTGTTCCGGAACCGACAAAAGTTTTATGCTCTATTTTAGGTGTATCTTGGATCCAGGTGCCCTGTTTCCAGCTATACCAGTCGTCTTTTGCCTGGTCATATACAGATAAAGGTCTGTTGAAAAGTTTGGCAAGTTCAACCGCCCAGCCAGTACCGCCTTTAACTGTATTATCTTCAAGTATTGTCCCGACAACAAAAACCTGATGGCCTTTATTTACCATATGGAAAATGGTCTGCAGAACCTTCCTGATTTTTTCAGTTTCGTAGTATGTACGGCTCATCATTTTTGAAACAAGTTCCATGCTGATGTCACCACGTTTCAGATCTTCATCTGAAAGGACTTCAACATTTTTCTGTCTGTTGGTCTTTTGTCCGGAATAGGTGAAGTTTACTTCTTTAACAGACCATTTTTCAGCAGCCTCACCAAAGGCTGTTTCAGCACCTTTCAGCCCACCGCTGTAAAGTGTATAATTTTCATTTGCAACCATTGTTATCCTCACTATATCAAATTAATTTTTCTAAAGTAGAAGTTAAAAGGGGGCTTATATAATTGAATTACAGGTGTTTTGGCAACCTTTAATTTTCTTTTAATAAAAAAACAGTCAGCATTTCTCACAACCCTGGCAATGCATCTTAATTGTTGTTACCTGCGGAAATCTTTTTAAGAAACAAGGGTTAGTCGGGTGCTCCACATGCCCTGCCTTTAAAATTAAAGAAAAACTTTAATCCTTTTTTTACTGTATCCGAGAATATTTTTTCTGAAAGATAAGAACCTGCAACCCTTTTGTTGATCTCTGCCAGGGTCGGATAGGGGTGTACTGCACCGGCCAAAGTGGAAAGTTTGACCTTGCCGTTCAGAATGGCTACCCATTCCCCCAGAAGATCACCACCGGAGGGGCCAAGGATCTGGACGCCAATGGGTTTTTCCTTTTCATCAAGCAGCATTTTTATCCTGCCAGTTTCTTCACCCTCGGCAAGACTTCTGTCGTTATTTCTGAACTCCTCGATCCACACTGAATACTTGATACCGGCTGCAGTAGCTCTTTTTTCGTTTAAACCGATACTTGCAAGCTCAGGACTGGTATAGGTGCACCAGGGGAGAAAGGTGTAATCAGTTTTTCGGGGCAGATGAAAAATGGCATTAGTGATCACGATGCCTCCCTCATAACCGGCCGCATGGGTGAACTGATATTTACCGGTTATATCACCGGCTCCATAGATGTGTTTATGATTTGTCCTCAAGCGATTATCAACAACGATTCCCTTATTGGAATATGCAAGGCCTATATTTTCCAGGCCAAGCCCTGTGACATTGGGAGCTCTTCCCATGGCAACAAGAAGAGCATCTGCGGAAATGGTCTCAATTTCCCCTTTCTCGTTTTTGAATGTGACTGTTTTGATGCCATCTTCTTCCTTGATCCTGACAATGGATGAATTGAGGATAAAGTTGACACCTTCTTCTGATAACCGTGCCATGACAGTATCTGCCAAATCCTTATCTTCTTTGCTTAAAATCTGGCCGCTGCGCTGAATGACATGAATCGTGGTGCCGAGCCTGTTGAATGCCTGGGCCATTTCTACGGCAATAGGTCCGCCACCCAGGATTATCATTGAGGCGGGAAGTTTATCCAGGTAAAAAATATCCTTGTTTGTCAGGTATTGGACATTATCCAGGCCGTCAAAGGGAGGACTGGCAGGAGACGATCCTGTAGCGATTGCCCAGTTTTTCGCAGAATATGTTTTGCCGTGCAAACGAATGGAATGCTCATCAATAAATTCAGCCTGGCCAAATTCCACCCTGGCGCCCAGAGAACAGAAACGTTCCACAGAATCATGTTTCTGGATGATATCTATTACCGTGCGAATACGGTTTGAAACCTGTTTAAAATCAACGGGTTTTACATCAACCTGTGGTAAGCCGAATTTCGTTGCATGCTTGATATCATGGTATGCTCTGGCCGTACGGATCAGGGTTTTGCTGGGCACACAGCCATAGTGCAGACAGTCACCGCCAAGGGCAGGTTCTTTTTCCACCAGCAGTGTTTTGGCCCCAAGTTGGGCTGCTCCGGCAGTAATGGTAAGCCCTGCGGAACCTCCACCTAATACCCCCAGATCAAAATCATACTTTGCCATTCGTTGTCTCCTTTTCTTCAGGGAGCAGCTTGCCTGTCTTTTTTTTGTAGAAATAAAGTAGTTTTTTTACAGTAATCGGGAATAGTCCAAGAATAACAAATGAAATTATTACACCTGGAGAAAGAATACCGGAAAGTGACTCAATCTTTCCAAGTTCTTTACCGGCATTAACAAAGACCATGGTACCCGGTAACATGCCGAGTTGAGATACCCAGTAGAATGTCAAAAGTTTTATGGTGGTCAATCCCATGACCAGATTGATGACAAAAAAAGGAAAAATTGGAACGAGCCGCAGGGAAAAGAGATAAAAAGCACCTTCCTTTTCAACTCCGCGATTAATAGCGGCCAGTTTTTCCCCGAATTTGTTCTGCACCCAGTCCCTTAAAAGAAAGCGGGCAACAAAGCAGGCAAGGGTGGCCCCTATGGTACTTGCAAAAGAAACGACAACAAAACCGATCCAGAAGCCGAATAGAGCGCCTCCTGCCAGGGTCATGACTGCAGCCCCGGGCAGGGAAAGGGCAGTGACAACTATATAGACTGTCATATAAGTGGCAATGACGGCGAACCTGTGGCTGGCATAAAGCTGAACAAATTCATCCTGTGACGTTTTCAGGTAGTCCAGACTCAGGTATTGTCCGAGACCAAGAACTTTAAAAAGGATCACAATAATAATAATTGCAGCGACTATGAGTAACCGCTGTACCAGCTTCTTATCCATGGTATATTTACAATTTATAAGGAATCAAACGTTAACCCCAGGCCGAAAGATGCTGCTCCGATGAGGGCTGCTTTTGGATTGAGTATGACCTTGACCGGCATATCATTTAAAAGATAGGACATACGCCCCTTGGAGGTCAATGAGTTCATGAAAATTTCTTCTTTGAGAAATGGCAGGATACGGGGAACCATTCCGCCTCCCAGGTACATACCGCCAGTGGTTAAACCTTTGAGGGCCAGGTTGCCGGCTTCTGCACCCAGAGTGGATACGAACATCTGCATAGTTTTATTGCAGATCATACAATTTTGGGCAGCATTCAAAGCTCCATTGACAATGACCGGTGTCCGGTCTGCCGCTGTTGCCAATTCCTCTGCCAGCCATGCAGGTTCTTCTATCTGCAGATGTGATTTGATAAAATCGTAAATGTCCGGCAGTCCACGTCCTGAACAGACCCGGTCGTAACTCACATGTTCATAGCGTTTATTAAGAAAAGTCAACAGTTTGACTTCAATTTCCGAAAGAGGTGCAAAATCCGTGTGACCACCTTCTGAAGGGACCGGAACGTAGCGGGAACCATCCCAGGAAAAAATGGCCTCACCAAGTCCTGTGCCGGGAGCGATTATTCCTATTGCACCTTCGGCAGTGTTGATGCCTTCATTGATGGTGAATACATCTGACGACGACAGGTGGGGTATGGCATATCCCGTTGCCACCAGATCATTGATCAACGTTGCCTTGGAAAAACCATGTGCTGCTTGCAGCATTTTGCTATCAGGCTGCCAGGGCAGCTTAGTAATGATGGCTCTGCCATCCCTTACAGGTCCTGCTACGCCGAAACAGGCTGTTGCGGCAGAAACATCGGCCTGAGAAAAGAAATCCCTGATGATTGAATCCAGTCCGGAATAAGAATTGCTTGGATAACTGATTTCAAAAAGAGGTTGCGTTGGACCTTTTTCAGAAGAAAAAAGAGCAAGAACAGTTTTTGTGCCGCCAATATCACCGGCCAGAAGAAATTGATTTTTCATGGATACTGAAGATCCCTAAGGGTTGAATCAGTAAGGACATGCTGTTTCTGTAAGTTCTAAAAAAGAGTAATGTAACCGCATGTTAACGGCAAGATAAAAAAAGATAATCTTAAAGAGACCGAGGTTGAGTAATGGAAACACCATTATAGAAACCCCGGTTTAATACGAATTGGAAAGCTTTAAATAAGGAGACTGCAATGAATATTCGGCTATACTTAGGCGAGCGCCTGAATCACTCTGAATTCCCGGGATTTTGGAAAAACTTACTGAATAAGAACTGATTTTCTGAGACGTTTAGACAGAAAGACAGCAAGACCTGCAAAGATGGCTGCCATCATGAAACTGCTTGAAAAATTGCCGTATTTTTCAGCCAGAAAACCGGCTATTGCCGGGCCGGCTATCTGCCCAAGAGCGAAGATGAAGGTTATAAAACCAAATACACGCGCAGTCCTTTGAGGGCCCACATAGTCCCCTACCAGGGCAGTCATGATTGACGGTATGGACCAGGCCACTATGCCATAACAGCCGATTGAAAGATAAAGGAATTTTATTGGCAGTGAAAAGGCAACTAAAAGATAGGCGCACATCTGAATAGAGAAAACCATTATAAGGCCGGTCTTTCTGCCGAGTTTGTCTGAAAGGGTACCGAACACCGGCCCTGAAAAAAGGCTCAAAAAACCTACCCAGGACCAGAAGTTGCCAGCAACCGCCTCAGAGAATCCACGCTCCTGAACCAGCGCGGTTACAATAAAAGTTGCATAAATCACATACGTAAAGCCAAAAAGAAAATAAATCGCCCCCAGATGGTAGATATCTTTTCGGGTAGCAGATGAAACATTTTCAGCAATCTCGGGGATGATGCCCTTTATTGAATTCTTTTTACTGTCAACAGGTTCCAGGCCTAATTCAGCAGGTGTGTTACGGATTACCAGAAAACAGATGACGGTAATGACGAGCACGATCATTCCAAGTACCAGCCAGCTGATTCGCCAGCCTTCTGATCCGCCCATTTGATTGAGATAGGGGATCATCTTGCCGGAAAGAAGAATGGCAAAACCGCTACCAATGACAACAAATCCGGCAGCTTTCCCCCGTTGCCCGGCGCCGAACCATGAAGCGATCAGGGCCATCATCGGTACATTTGAAGCACCGCTTCCCATGCCGGTCAACGTGTAGATGAGAGCAACTGTTATAAAACTGTTCGCCCTGCTTACAAGGAGCATGGAAACAGCAACAAGAAGAAGTGCGCAGGAAATCAGAACTCTGCTTCCGGTTTTTGAATTTATATGACCGCATAAAAGGACCGCAACCAGATATCCGACAAAGTTTGAGGTGCTGATTAAACCCATCTGGGAATATGTCAGATTAAGCGATTCAGCCATGGCGGGCAGCAGCATTCCAAGGGCAAATCGTCCGAAACCAAGACTGGCAAAGATACAGAGCGTGCCTGCCGCTACAACATACCATCCATAGTGAACAGTTCTTATTTTGCTAGTGTTTTCAGGCATGCTGTGTTTACAGGTGTTCACCGACTCTAGAAGTAATCATGTAATAATTTTATGAAAGCCCGCGTAGGCAAAATAACAGGCAAAGACAATAAGAAAAGACGCGCATATACCAATAACACCCCTGTAAAGTCTGTCAGTCAGGAAATGTCGCCCTTTGTCAACAGCCAGTGAGACAAAAGCATACCAGGTCAGGTCTGCCATAATATGTCCTAAGAAGAAAAAGAGAATACCAGGGATGCCGAACTTCTGGCTGTAAAGTATATACCCTAAACCAATCGAAGCCCACCAGATAGTCCAATAGGGGTTAGCAATACTTAATAAAATACCGGACATGATTAAATGATTGGAGCCGTAAGATTTTTTCTCCCAATCAATATGTAAACCATGGAGGGCGCGCAACATACTAATTGCCATCCAGGTAAGAATGACAGCCCCGGCAAAGGCTGTTGCAATAAAGACTTCCTGTCTCTGTAAGAAGGGGGCAAGTCCAAGGAGCAAGGCTAAAACCAGAAGGATTTCGAGAATGCCATGTCCTAGAATAAGAAGAGGTCCGGCTTTGAATCCCTGTCGTGAAGTCTCACTGATGGTAGCTGTAAGCAGTGGTCCCGGCATCATTGCTCCGGAAAGGGCAATGACAAAAGATGTGCAGAAAATGGTGAACAATGCCAGCATGCTTTACACAGGAAGCTTTATGGAAAAAATAAATTGAGGAACTTTCTTACATTTAAAGCTGCGTGGAACTGCTGATTCCAAGGGACTGATATATTCGAAGAGTTGCTGTGGAGCAGTTCAATGTGTAAAGATGGATTCCCCGTGTATTATTATCAATCAGG
>JBHPCH010000022.1:0-28683 GCA_042576125.1 Thermodesulfobacteriota bacterium | reverse complement strand
ACAATGACCCTGCGATTAATTGATTGTGAAACCGGAATTCTCCTCTGGCAGGCCAGCGGCAGGGGCAGCGGCTACTCCCTGACAGATCGGCTCTTTGGTTTTGCGCCGAAAGACTCATTTCAGGTGACTTTGGAGTTGCTAAATAACCTGTTTGCGACAATGCGTTGAACAAACAGGATGACTCAGGATGCTTGTGAGGTGAGAGGTGAATTGTGATGGGCTGCAGATCTTCAGAATGCTGGTGTTTGCGGTCTTTTTTATTTGTATACCGGGCTTTGCCCCTGCTGCAAGCGTCCCGGTGGCTGTCTTTCCATTGCAGGAATTGGGTGAGGGGCGGAACGATGCTAACCTTGAGTTCACCAGAATTCTGACTGAAAAACTGTCTCAAGGCGGCAACGAAATCATCGACATTGAGACAGTTATCGCTTTCATGGCCAATAACCGAATTCGTACAGTGGGCCACCTGGAAGCGTTAAATATCTCCCGGGTGCGGCGTGATCTGGGAGCAGGTTTTATATTACTCGGCACTATCAGCCAGCTAAAGGAAAAACCTGAACCTTCTATGGGGCTGGTTCTTAGTCTGGTTCGCACAAGCGACATCCGAGTTATATGGAGCTATGTCAGCAGTTTAAGTACAGGTGAAGAACGCAGAGTACTTGGAATTGGTGAGCCACAATCAACTGCCGAACTGAGTCTCATGATACTTGAGGATATTATCGGGCAATGGCCATGGCAAACCATCAATGAGGAGCCGCAGATTGGATCGCTCAATATAGACCTGGCTGTTCTGGAGCCACAATATGTCCGCCCCGGAGATGAAGTTCACAGCCGGGTTCGCCTGCGCCACACGTGGCCTTCCGGGCAGGGCCCCAGGGTCTTTTTCAAGGCCGACAATCAGATCTATCCGGCAACGTCTGATCCTGATGGCTTAACTTATGAGACCACCTGGGTTGCAGGCGAAGAAAATGGCCGTTTTCAAGTAACCCTGCTCCTTGAGTGGCCCTACTATGGCCGGGCAGAAACAACCCTGATAGGTAACTATATTGTCGATGGAACACCACCTCTTTTTGAGATTGAATTACAGGGGACACGGCTTATCAACAATATACCTGTATTCAGCAGGCAAGTGGTAATCAGGCCGCGCATGATAATTCGTAAACCTTTATCCCGCTGGCGCTTTGCTATTTATTACGACGGTGCCAGCCCGATAGGTGAAATGAATGGAATTGGGAATCTGCCTCAAACCTTCACCTGGAGTGGACGCGCCAGTGAAGAGGACGGAATTTACGAAGTTGTTGTCGAGGCCTGGGACAAAGCAGGCAATTCGGTCAAAGTCAGCAAGGAGGTAGGTTTAAATACAAGCTTGCCACAGGTGGATATTGCCTTGGACAGGAGTGGCAAAGAATTGATTTTGGACCTGGAACATGATGACAAGGTCCCCCTGCAATACTGGCGCCTGGAAATGTGGACCAGGGAGGGAAAGATCCTCACCCAGGCTGAAGGCAAGGATCTTCCGGTAACAATCGGGATTGAACTGCCGGAATCCGTGCAGGAACATGAAATCCAGGGACGTCTTTTTTATGAGGATGTTCTGGGAAAGAGGGTTCAGAAAAAACTCCAGGATATACTCCCGAAACTGGATAAAAAGGCTGTTCCCAAAGAGGAGGAAACCAAGGGTATTTCCAAGAAATGGGTAGATGAGTTTTAGAAAACCGGGAAACAACAAACCGCAGAATCACGCTCTACAAATCCTCAAATATTAATTGAAATGTTGGGAAACAAATCACAACTAAATACGATCCGCATTACTGCCCGACCATATACTCTCATAATGGCAAAGGCAAAAGGCATGGAAGATTTAAATTCGCCATTCTGCGTTTTTATTTTCCTGCTGCTCTGCGGTTTTATTTTAAGCGGATGCGGAACCCAACTGCCGCTCCACAGGCAGCTGACGCCTCTGCCATCAGACCCGCTTTGCCGGGTGGCGGTGCTGCCTTTTTTGAACGACTCCGACTTCCCACTCGGGGATGCAGTTGTTCAGAAGGTATTCATGACGCAGTTTCAGAAAGCCGGCAATTATCTGGTTCTTCAGGAGGGAGACATCCTTAAAGTATACCAGCAATTGCATATTCTGCCGGGGGTTGCGCCCACTCTGGAACAGTTTCAGATCATAGCTGACCGTGTCAACGCCCAGCTTCTTGTTACCGGTATTATCCTGGAGATGCGTGAAGACCGGGGAAAGCACAAAACAGTCATTCCAGTGCTTATTATGGAAATACAGATTCGTGATGGCCGAAGCGGAGAGATATTATGGACCACCTTTCACCGCCGGCAGGGTACTGATTACAAAAAAACTATGCATTTCGGCACAATTCATACGGTTACAGGACTGAGCCGTCAAATGGCCGAAGAAATTATTAATCTCTGGTTTAAAAAAGGACTTAAGCAATGCGACGTATTACCACAATCCTGATTTTTCTTGTATGTCTGGGCCTGCTCCCAGTGGCACCGGTTATGGCCGGATTATTCAGTAACGACACCCTTGTGTCCATCGATGAAAGCAGCTACAGCATGGATGACTTCAAGCGCTGGTGGAAGTTCTGGAAGGAAGAAGAAGAAAAACTGCCGGAAACACCGGAGCCCTATACCAACTGGCTGCTTCTCGGCAGGGAAGCTGAGCGCATGGCAATGGACCAAACTCCCGGCTTCAAGCGCCAGACAAGAGTTTTTTTGCAATCCCGAACTCTTCTGATGCTTAAATATGATGAGGTTGACAGCAAGATCAATGTAACGGATGCTGACATAAAAGCCCGTTACGAAAAAGAATTCCTGCCGCGCTGGCAGATCCAGCGCCTGGAATTTAAAAACGAAGGACTCGCCATTGCAGCCTGGGAGAAACTGAAGAACAAATCGCTGACGCTTGGCGATCTTATCGAACGAGACCCCGAGCAGGACGGCCCCATAGATGTCATCGAAAACTGGGTGCGCCCAAAGCAGATTGACACTGGATGGGCAACCATTTTTAAAAAGCTGACTGTAGGCGAAGTCGTGGACCCCAATGAACATGGAAAAGGACGTATTCTTTATGTTCTAAAAGAACAAAAAGGAGGCGACGATGAAGACCTAGAAAGGTTTCGTGAGGGTCTCGAGAAGACTCTCTGGAAGGAACAGGAAGATCTCCTGACTAAGGCCCTGATAGACAAACTGCGTGACAAATACCAGATTAAAATCGATGAAGAGCGCCTTGCTGCCCTGGACATTAATGCAGCAGATGATACTTTAACAGATGCCTCAATTATAACCTCCACCAAGGAAAATGTTTCTGAAAAACAGTTCATTGCTGTTATCCGCCGTCTTATGAAGAGCAGGCCTGCAGCCGCCCACGCTGCTTCTGGTGATGAAGAATTGGCAAGCAGCTACAAAAAAGAGACCGTCAACAACATTATCTACCAGGCTGTTACCAACTGGGAATCACTTGACAGACACTATGAAGAAAAGGAGCCTTTCAAGTGGGAGTACGAATTTAATTTTAAACACAGATTAACACAGGCCCTTGAAAGACAGATTTTCGGCCCTGAAGCCAAGGTCTCAGAGGAAGAAATAAAGGAACACTACAAAAATAATTTAATCCGCTACACACAGCCGACAATGGTCAATTTGTATATAATTCATGAGAACCAGGCTCCAATCGACCTTATTTGGGCCGATGTTGCCGTAGGTAAAAATTTTCAGCATATTTTGAAGGAGCATAGCGAACAGCCCATCAAACCCAAGGAAGCTCCTGCAAACCATCTCGACCCTGAGGTAAAAGAAGTGGTGGCCAAACTCGTTGACGGCGAAACGAGCCAGATATTCACGGCCCAGGGGGTCAGGGTTCTGGTGCACCTGCTTGAAAGGACGCCCGAAGCCCCCCTTCCCCTGGAGCGCGTCAAAGAGTCAATCAGATCCTATCTCTGGAAAAAAGAGCTATATCAGGTACGGAACACCTATCTCGATAAAATCAAGGCCGGCTCAAAGATCGAAGTCCGAGAGCGAAATTGGGAAAAAATTCAGAAAGAGCTTGGAGGAGTATGATGCATCTTTTATCATTTCGATCCATAATTGGATTCTGTCTCATCAGCCTGGGGATTATGTTGTATATAAATGGCTGCGCTCCCACTCCTGTGGCACGTAAACCGGTCATTCGGCAAACTTGCGCTGAATGTCATCCTGAAAAGGTTACAGCCTTTGAAGTTGGGAATGTACACCAGCCGATAAAGGAAAAAAACTGTGAAGCCTGTCATCTTCCACATGGTATGGTCCCTGCAATCCTCATGCTCCAGCCAGTGCCATCAGTTTGCCTGCCGTGCCATTCAGAGTTAAAGCCTCTTGGCAACGAGGCCTCCATCCATGATCCTGTGGGCAGGGGTGAATGCGAATCCTGCCATGAACCGCACAACTCCGAATATCCCAAGCTCCTAAAAACTGATCCGGGAAAAATTTGTTTTAACTGTCACGAACAGGGGCCTTTCACAAGAAGTACTGTCCATGCTCCGTTGGAAGATGGCTGCTTTGACTGTCACTCGCCTCACATGTCTGACTATCAGGGACTGCTGAATATATCAGGGGATGAGCTTTGTTTTTCCTGCCATGAGATACAAAGTTCAGAATTTATTACGGCCCACAATAACTACCCTGTCACAAACAGGTGTATCGACTGCCATGCCCAACATAGTTCAAGCGACCCCGGCCTGCTCCGGGAGGTAGTTCATCCGCCTGTCCGAAATGGTAATTGTGATGACTGCCACCAGCTTGAAGGCTCCTCTATTAAACTTCAATCATTTGATGAAGGGCTTTGCCTGGCCTGTCATGATGACATTCCGAATGCAGCTCAGCACGATCCTGTCAAAGAAGGAGACTGTCAGGCCTGCCATGCCCCGCATGCCAGTGAGTATGCAGGAATGTTGGCTGAGGCACCCACTAAAGTCTGCCGGAACTGTCATGACCATGGTAAGAATACATCTGGTGTCCGGAGTGTTCATGAACCTGCTTCCAAGGGAGAATGCTTAACCTGCCATAAGGGTCATGCATCAGCAGCTCAAGCCCTGCTCAAAAAAGATTCACCAGCCCTTTGTTTCACCTGTCATGACCGGAAGATCTATGCCGATACCCCTAAACCACATGACCCTGCGAAAAAAGGACTATGCCTCGAATGTCATGCTTCTCATCAGTCCGAAAATAAAAAATTACTGGCTCAAAAGCAGTCACCTCTTTGTTTCTCCTGTCACCGGGACACCCAGGTGCAAAGGGGACTTGTGAGTCAGCACCGGCCCTTTACCCGCGGAGAATGTTCGAGCTGTCACTCTCCCCATGGAGGGGATAAATCCGGACTGCTCAAGGTTGAAACTGATCAGGGGAAACTCTGCCTGACATGCCATGAGGAACTTGCCGCAAAGCAGACGGAAAAAACCGCCCATTCACCTTTTTCCGAAGGTGAATGCCTCGAATGTCACGGCACGCATGGTACAGAACAGGCCAATCTTATCAAGGATGAACCAGGGGAAGTATGCTTCAACTGTCATTCTGAAATAAAAACCGAGGTGAAAAAGTACAAGAACCAGCATGAGCCTGTGAGTAAAGGAGAGTGTGTAGCCTGTCATAGCGGTCATGGTTCTCCCCATCCCGGTTATCAAAGCAAAGGCCAGCCGGCCCTTTGTCTCAGTTGTCACGGCGAGGTCGCCAAGTATTGGCGGGACGGGGCACTGCACCCGCCTGCTGCAGAGGATTGCACAACCTGCCATAATGCCCATGGTTCAGATTATGCAGCCCTGGCGTTGGTATCAAGTGATCAAATCTGCGCCGAATGCCACGAACTGGACGACACAGGTTTTATCAGCGCCCACCAGGGAATCAAACCTGGGCCTGGATCTTGTATTTCCTGCCACGACCCCCATGGTGGACCGGAAAAAAACTTGCTGTATCCCGTAAGCCATAAACCGTTTTCTCCAACAACCTGCTCCGATTGCCATGAGGGAAGTGGAGATCCGGCGGCAACCGATATTGACTGTTTATCATGCCATGAGCGCGATGCTTTCAAGAAACGGGTGATTCATGAACCTGTGGCTGTTGGAGGTTGCCTCTCCTGTCATAAACCCCATGTTGCCAAATTCAGTGGTTTACTCCAGGAACAGGTTAAAGACCTGTGTTACTCCTGCCACACTGATATGGCCGATGAACATCTGCAGGGCGTGGTCCATAAACCTGTTAGAACAGGAGAGTGCATCAGCTGCCATAATCCTCATTCTGCGGATCAAAGCGGACTACTTAAAGATCGTTCCTCGAAAATCTGCTTCAACTGTCACACCGGAATGCCCAAGAAGTTCAAAAATACGCATGCACCATATGCCAAGGGCAATTGTGACTCTTGCCATCAGCCGCATCAGTCAAAATATCCCTATCTTCTGGTCAAGGAGTCGAAATCGCTTTGCCTGACTTGTCACTCGTCTGCATCAGTACGGCAGAGGCATGTCAATTTTCCAGCTGAACCTGGAAATTGCGGTTCCTGTCATAATCCTCATGGCAGCGACCGGCCGGCACTGATCAGAAATGTCCTTCATGAGCCCTATTCTGAAGGCTGCCAGGATTGTCATAAAGGCAAGGGGATACCGGTCAGGATAGACACCTGCCTCGAATGTCACGACGATGTGAGCGAACAGATGGCTTCATCACATAATCATCTGGTTCGCTACAAGGATAACGGCTGCATGGCCTGCCATTCGCCGCACGCCGGGGATGATAGCAGGTTGCTCAAAGGGAAGGAACGTTATGTTTGCGGCAAGTGTCATGCAGCGACCTTTGAGCGTTATGATACCGCAAAATTCAGTCACCAGCTGACAGATGCCTGCAATAATTGCCATGCACCCCATGGCTCCAACCATCCGGCCATGGCAAAAGCACCTATCAACGAAGTATGCAGTGGATGTCATGAGCAACACGGTGTATTTACTCATCCTATCGGAGAAGATGTTTTTGACCCAAGAACAGGTCAGATGTTGACCTGCGCGAGCTGTCATGCCAGCAAAGGCACCGATTATGACTATCATACCCGGTTTAACCGGAAAAAATCCCTGTGCATCCAATGTCACGCAGAATACTAGTGACAAAAGGTGACAGGATATTCGATTAATAAGAAGATGGTGCGTGAAGATACAGAAAACTCTAACAATTGGAATTATGATATGAAACAGAAAAGTATTTTACCATATCTGACAAAATTTTTCTCACTAATGCTATTGGTTCTGCTTCCGGCAATTGCTACGGCACAGTCACCCTGGCAATGGCAAATGAACCTGCGGGTCGAGGAGGTTGGCGACGCAATGTACATGCCGTCTGCCATCGCCTTTGACGAGAAGAGTGAACGGTATTATGTTGTCGATACCGGTCGGAATCGATTGGTTTCTTTTGGAAGGGACGGCAAGGTTATCCGGGCATTCTCCGCAAATGACCAACTGAAGAATCCTTTTGACATGATACGGCTCGATACCGGTCAACTCTGGGTGGTGGAAAAGGGCCGCAACAGTCTCACCCTCATCGATATTGCAGCTAAAAAGATTGAACCACACATCCTGATAGATGGTGATCGTCAGGTGTTCCCTGACCGGGTCGCTGTTTCCAGAGGAAAAATTTATGTGCTCGATCGTGCCAACGGTCAGGTGCTGCGACTTGATAAAGACCTGTCTGTTGAGCAGCGCTTCGGCTGCCCTGACTGCTCTGCCGGCCTGTTTGATTTTGTTATTGACGGTGAATCTATCCTGGCTATTGAACCTCGAGACAAAAAAATATATCGATTCCAACCTGATGGCAAGGTAACTCAAGAGATCACCCTTGGCAGTGAAATCGATTTCCCGGTTTCACTTGCTATCAGCCCGGTAGGCTTTATTTTTGTCCTTGATCGCCACCAGGACAGTGTTTTGGCCTATGGCGAAAATGGTCAATTTCTTTATCGCTTTCTTGGCCAGGGTCAGGCTGCGGGAAAAGTCCACTTTGCCCGACAAATACGCTTTGATCCCTGGGGAAATCTTTGCGTAGTGGATGAGGGCAATGGCCGGGTGTCAATATACAGCCAGTAGAAACTGATTATGAAAATACGCAACGGGTTGGTTACATTGGGAATCTTGGCTATCAGCTTGCTCCAACCCATACCTGGCAAAGCTGCAGTCAAAGGAACCTGCTCAGTTTGCCATACCATGCATAACAGCGAACAGGGCTCTGCAGTTGCATTTTCCATTGACAGTTCAGGCCAGCAGGTAACCAATGAGCAACCCTTCGCCAACTTGCTCAAAACAGACTGCCTTGGCTGCCACAGTTATACAGGCGCTGAAACTATCCTTAGTATGGGAGAATCACTTGTTCCCATTGTTTTCAACCTGAGCGAACCAGCCTATCCACCTGATGGTTCAACTAACTCGACACTTGCAGGCGGCAATTTCCATTGGCTTATCTTAAAAGGAGATGCATATGGCCACAATGTCAATGGCATAGTCGGTGCAGACCCCCGATTTCCATCAAATAAGGCACCGGGAGGTGAGGACCGCACGGGAGAATGCGTTAACTGTCACGGGACGTTAGCCACTGCGCAGAGTGGTTGTGAGGGCTGCCATGTACCCCACCACCATGCTGATAACAGTGCTAATAATGTCATTGGCATGGAAAACGGATGGTACCGTTTCCTGGGTTCTGTAATGCAAAACGATGACCAGAACGAGCCACCACCGGAGGGAGTTGTTGGTATCGAGGCTGCTGATTGGGAGCAGAGTCCCCTTGCTGACCAGCACAACACCTATCAGGGAAAGCAAGGCCCCTATACCGGTTATCTTGAAAGCGGTTCTATCAACCAGAAATGTGCCGGCTGCCATGGCCAGTTTCATAGCGGAACAACAGCCGATTCTACCTGGATACGTCATCCAAACGATGTGGTAATCCCCGACTCCGGGGAATTTACCGACTTTATAATATACAATCCCATAACTCCTGTGGCCCGGCAGAATGTCAGCGCTGAAGATGCTGGATTTTCAGTCATAAATCGTGGAGCTGACCTTGTATCCTGTATTTCCTGCCATCGTGCCCATGGTTCTCCCTATCCGGCTATGCTGCGCTGGGGATATCGAGACTGGCCTGGAAATGATTCTCATACCCAACAACCCGCACAAAATGGTTGTGCAGTCTGTCATACGACCAAAGATTAAGAAGGATGAAAAGTATATGAATTACTTTGCAAATCGTTATTGTCAGCATACAAGACTGCTGACGATTGGCGCGATAATCTGCGGTTATTTTTTAACCCCTCTGATCCTGACAATATTGCTGTCGGGCTGTCTCCCCATCTCTGGAACTGAAAAAGGTTTTACCAGGCCGCTAGCTACTATAGAGCAGGATGCTTTCAATAGTGCCAGGCTCAACTGCTTCCTCAATCTGAAGGATGATAAAGGGCCGGCTATCCGGTTGGAGGTCTCCAGCATCGAAATTCTTGCCGACAATCTCAGGTTGCCACTTATCAGCAGACCATTAAAAATCGACTCCACTGTAATCGGCACAGGCCAGATACTCCTCGCAGGTATGCCGCTGCCACCCGGCCGTTATCATCGACTTTTCTTAACTGTCACAAAGGCAGAGGTTCAAAAAGATGATGGTAAATATATAGTTTTAGCCCAGGAACCTTTTACTGTTGAGGTGGATCTTGCCTCTGGAATAGCCCTTGAAGAAGATGACAGTGATACACTTCTTATCACATGGGATTTACAGAGTTCACTCCTGGCTGACAACTCATTAGTTCCTGACCTGACCGCCTCTCCTTCTCTCAGACAGATACCGCACAACCTGGTTTATGTTTCCTGCCCGGATATAAACACGGTTTTTGTAGTGCGTGCTGATAAAAACTGGGTTGTGGATTCTTTCGGACTAAAAGGAGGGCCGACTTCCCTGGCCATAACACCAGACACACGTCAACTGCTTTATGTTCTGGCCTCCCGCGACAAAATGATCAAAGTGGTCGAACTTTCAACTTTCCGTATAATCAATTTTTTCCCGGTTCCCCTCAATGATGCACCAACCTTCATGACTATCAGCCCTGATGGTCAGGCTGCTTTTCTACTGGATGAAAAAAACGGCTATCTGAGCCGAATCAGTTTGACCACAGGTCAAATAATAGCTCGGTCCCTGCTTGGTCATCGACCGCAATATGCAGCTTTTCTGTATGATCAAAATTTACTGGCTGTTTCATTGTCCCTTTCTCAGGAGGTTTTGCTGCTTGATCCTGTAAGCCTGCAGGTAACAAGTACCATTCACACTGGCAGCGGCCCCCAGGGAATGACCGTTTCAGGCAACCAGCTCTTTATTGCCGAGTACGGAGACAACAGTGTCTCTATTGTCGATCTTGCCAACAAAGCTTCTCAAAGCAGACTGACAGTAGGTTTTGGACCAAGTAGATTATTGGAAGCCGGGAACCAGATTTATGTCAGTAATTATCACGAGGGTTCCCTGTCGGTTTTACTTCCTGGCCAGTTGGGAGTCATTCAGGAGATTTACGATCTCGGCCGTCCATTGGAAATGGCCTATGACCCATCGTACTTTAGGCTTTATATCGCGGATGAAGAGAGGGGAGAATTGGCGATTATCGATACTAACTCCAATAGACTCATGGGGCACATTTTTCTAGGGGCCCGACCTCATGACCTGGAAATAATTCAATAGAATAATACGAATACCCTGAAGAAAAATGAGTCGCTTAATAACGAACTGCGTAACAGAATAAAAGTACAATGAAAAGAATCATTTCACTATTTCTTAATCATAAATCTTCATATTTTCATCTGGAAGGAAACCGGGTGATAATTCTTTTTCTGTTGCTCTTTTTCTTTCTCGGCATAAAAGTTCTCTTACCAAAAAGCCAGGTTTGGGCTGCTGGTCTCGAGATACTGACTCCCCTCCCTGGCTCCACGTTAATTGCCAGAAACCCGGAAACCCATCTAATTATCCGTCAGCCATTGGGGGCTGAAAATGTTTCCCAGGTAAAAGTACAAAGTTCTAACGTTATGCTTGAACCTGTAGTCGCCATGGAGGGTGAGGAGTATGATTACATACATTTCCGCTTACCGCTTAAAACCGGTTTGAATAACTTTACAATCCTGCCAAGCGGCCAACGTCTGGAATTTGCGTATCAGCCCCTGAAAGCTCTTCTACCCGTAAAGATGGACAAATTTTATCTTTTTCACCAGGAAAGCGAACTCCCCGAATACTGTATCGATTGTCATGAACTGCATGAAACCAAAACTCTTGAACCGGTTGGCATCGTGCAACAAATATCCTGTATCGAATGCCATGAAAATATAATTAAAAAGTACGAATTCCAACACAGCACCACAGCAAATCTGCAATGCCTCAGTTGTCATCTGCAGATTATTAAACCCTGGAGAATCGGTTTCCCCCAAGGAAAAATAGATGAAAGATGCCTGACCTGTCATACCGGCAAAAAAAACTGGCAGTCCCGCAAATATCGCCACCAGGCCCTAATCGGGGGATGCACTTTATGCCATGATCCTCATGGGAGTGACTATAAATCTCTGCTCTGGGCTGAATCTTCCCTCGAAATCTGCCTTGGTTGTCATGATGACAAAAAACGCCTGATGGATAAAGACAACCCCATACCATATGTCCATAAAATTATCTTCGGTAACGGCTGTGTAGCCTGTCATGATTCCCATGCCTCCGATAATCTCTTTATGCTACACAAATCCATCAACCCGCTTTGTAATAGTTGCCATCAGATTCTGCCGGCCGGCCAAACAAGAGGGCATCCGATGGGCAATCACCCCGTGGCTGGGCCTTCGGAAAGGAGGCGACCTGGTCGGGAACTTACGTGTACCGGATGTCATGATCCTCACGGGTCTGCTTACAAAAATCTGCTGGTCCAAACTCAACGTGGAGGTCAACTCTGTCGTGGCTGCCATAAAAGATAAAACCCGGCAATCTGCCCGGAGAATTAAATACACTGCTTTCAAGCTTATTGCCTTGACTTTGATCAGTTGGCGTCATCCGCCCCTGGCAAAGAAGCTTATAAGTTTTTTTGTTGTTTGTATTTTTCTTGTAGGCGGCCCTGCTGCAGCTTCTGATTTTATGGTACCGGTTAAATCAATAGCTCAGATTAGCGTCGATGAAGAAAACAATTCCATTGATTATCCCGCAACTGTCTCATTCGATCCGGTTATGGAAGAAATCTATTTAGTTAATGGCGGGAAAAACCGGGTGGTGGTTTACGGACCGGACTTTTTTCCCCGGGTGTCTATAGGTATTGGCCGCGGTATAATTTCTCCCCGCGGAGTTCTTGTAATGAACAACGGCGATGTTTATATCTGCCAAGTTAAAACTGCCAAAAACCCTCGCCCCCGCATAACCATATTAAATGGAGCTTTCTTTGTCGACAGGGAAATATTCCTCGATGAAATCCCGGAGGTGGAAAATTTCATTCCCAGAGCTCTGGCAATAAACAAAGAAGGTATAATTTACCTGGCGGGTGATAGATTTCGCGGTATCCTGGTTATGGACAATGAGGGTAACTTGCTGCGCAAACTTCAGCCGATGGACAAGATCATTCTCAGAGGAGAGGAGGCTACAAATCTTCCGGATTATGGAGAGACACCAGAAGGAGAAGAAGTGTTTCCGGATGATAGCGCAGACATTGCCCCTGAAGAGGATATATATGCAGATATCCCCGAAGAATTTCGTCCAAGGAGCGGTCAGGTTGATGCTTCCGGTTTCGTAGAAATTACCGGACCGGTGAAAATAAATTATGTCTCCATCGACAGTGAAGGTAAAATTTACCTTATTAGTGCAGAGACCGGTAAAATTTACGTGTACGGTCCTGATGAAAGTTTTCTGTTTTCTTTTGGTACAAAGGGTGGCAGCCCAGGCCAGCAAAGTAACCCTCGGGCGTTGGTTATTGATGAAGATGTCGGGGTGATTTATGTTGTTGACTATATGCGTCATACTATCCTGGCCTATACAATGGCAGGCGAATATATTTTTGAGTTTGGTGGTCGGGGTTTTAATCCCGGCTGGTTTAATTTTCCTAATGACATTGCCATCAACAATCATGGGCAACTCATTATTGCAGATCTTTTCAACAGACGGGTTCAGGTGCTTGAAATAGGAAAAGAAGGGATATCTTATTACATGGATAGGTCTGAGGAGGGAATAAATGATGCTATAGAATCATTTGATTCTGAAGAGTTCGGCCCGGGAGAATCTGACGATCTGGATGAATTATATAAGACTATTAAAGTGGAAGAAGCAGGAACAGAAGGAGACGTTGAAAGAGAAGATGAAGAGGAAGCAGAGGGGTTAGAGGGAGTTGAGGAAGCAGAGGGGTCAGAGGGGGTTGAGGAAGCAGATATAGAAATTATTTTCGAAGAAGAGGTCATTGAAAAAGCTCCCCCCGTGCAGCAAACCCCATTAGGACCTTTCGACGAACCTCTGGAAACACCCGAACAAATTAGAGAATAATGCTGAAAAGAATAAATAATCAAGAGCTACCGGGATCAGAATCAAATTCTGTTTCCACAAATATAATCCGAAGAACTATGTCATTCTATGAATTATAGAGGTGGATTGTAATGTTCAAAATCCTTAAATCAAAAAAATACTGCTGGATGATGACATTTTTTCCGGCGACGATGGTTTGTTTCGTCGCTTTTTCAGCTATGGCCGGTCCATATCGCGATTCAGCACACGGCAACTCCAATTTCGGTGTAAATCGCTCTGTCATAGATGGGAAATATACCGAATTTGCTACAGGCAATTGTGAACATTGTCATGAAACACATGCCAGTCTTCAGGGAACAGAGCCAGCTCCTGCCAATGGCCCTGCCCCCCATACACTGTTTGCTGAAAGTTTTAATACAAGTCGCACCCAAAAACCCTATCTGGAGACCGACAACTTCTGTTTTTATTGTCACAGCGAAACCTCAGGCCAACAGGTAAAAAATCAGGATTATAGCACCACTTTTGGCGGCGGCACCACTGGAGATGGCCCTCAGTCAATTATGACTGCCTTCAATCAATCCTCCTATCACAACCTCTACGACATCTGGAATTTTCTTAACACAGACCAGGCTTATGGCCCATGGTTCGCATTGCGTGGCAACCCCTGCAGTTCATGCCATAATTCCCATCTGGCCAAGAGAAACTGGGACATCGGAATGCCTGGATTCCCACTGAACAGTACCATCACCCTTCCCGGTACTTCAAATACCCTGTGGGGAGAAACCGAAACTATGGCAAATTACTTTTATTATGAAGCGCCCTATGCTGTCGACATTTCCAGGGAGCCGGCCGGGATAGGGGAAGAGGCCGGCGGCAACACTCCGGATTATGTCAGTTTTTGCACAAGCTGCCACAACCCTAATAAAACAATATGGAGCACTACCCTCAACCGCGAACTCAAAAAAATTAACTGGGATATTACAGGGTTAAATCAGGAAAAACATGGTGCCTTGGGCAGGGATGGTACAAACAACTTCAGAGAACCATATTTGACTGCAGGAAATACAAAAAATAATTTTATCCTCTCATGCCTTGATTGCCACGAAGCCCATGGGTCTGAAAACATCATGCTTATCCGTCGCAGGGTAAACGGGGAAAACCTCGAGGGGATTGTTGATTCGACCGACACCATGAGTTATTTCTGCAAACGCTGCCATACGGATGACCTGGCAGCTGCGGCAGGTACCGGTGAGGCGAACCGCTGGGAGTATATTCACCATGGCATGGCAGATGCACCATATGCACAACCGGTGAACTGCATTGACTGTCATACCAGCTCGAGCGGTGGCGAACCCATTCCCTGCGGAGGTTGTCATGGGCATGGCACGGTCGCAAATGGCAGGACAACTTTTTGATTTGAATGCATCTGCAGAAGATCAGCTTTTAAACATCAACCATATCTCTTTTCTCAGTTACATTTGTTTATAACAACCAACATAAAAAACTTTACCGGTGATGGCCTCAGTTACTTTAATTGCTTAGTTTCCCATTAAGTGTATTTTTGAAAAAAATGACTCTAACATTACGCATAATAAAAAATTTCCTTTTAAATCATAGATGGCCAGAGTTGTTTCCAATCATCCTTGTTTTAATGTTGCTGCCCCTTCCTGTTCAGGCAATTGATTTTCGGGATTGCAGCGACTGTCATGAGACTATTCTGAAAGATGACTCGAACAGTTTCTATCTCCACTCACCATTCAAAGAAGAACAATGTGAGAAATGTCATGTTGTAGAGGCAGCGACATCACCTCAGAACGAGCCGACGAAAAATAAAGGAACGGTTACACGGAAAAATACTCGTAGAATTATCTGGCTGGAGGAATGCCGGATGCCGGACAATAACCATTTTTTTCTTTTACCAGAGGACAAACTCGGGAATACTCTAGTAGTAGAACTGCGTGAAATCAATGGAAGATTATCCCGCCAGGAAATAACCGTACCTGCTCTATTTGACATTACTGAAGTGGAAGATAGCGGCAAACAGCCCGTTATTTCAAAGATAAAAATTCTTGAAGTAAAACATGGTATTTTCCTCTCGGTGACTATCGGCTGGCAAACAGATGTTCTCACAGATGCCATTGTTCAGTACGGTATTCAGGATCTTTCGCAAACATCAGAGCCAAGCACTCGTCTTGGCAGGAGACACGAGGTTACACTACACAACCTGCAACCGGAGAGCACTTATCGCTTTACAGCCATTTCCAATGACTTGTTTGGACGAAGCCAGGTTTCCGAACCCCTGACTTTTTCTACTTCTGAATCTTTTAAAAAAAAGCAATCGGGCAACTATGACAATATGACTGGAAACGAGGATGAAATGGATTTATCCAGCAACTTCCAGCGCCTTGGAGCTGATTATCTTCTTGAGTTAAGCTTGAAACAGCCAGCTTCGGTTATGATTGGCAGTAGAAGCAAAACCATGTTACAGGGTTTATCCGATGGGAGTTGTAACACCGGTAGCTACAGCGCAGGCAGCAGAAATGATGAAATAAACAGCTTTCTGGAGGAGGAGTCACATGCAGGTCTCAGCAGCGCAAATATCATCTCCCAAAATGCCTGCCAAAAGTGCCATCAGAGTCGATGCACACACCCAGTGAATGCATGTCCGGAACCTGGCATGACTATTAATTCGCAATATCCAATTTTAACAAATGGACGGATAACCTGTATTTCATGTCATACATCACATAGCTCAAATTATGCATTTCTATTAAGAAGACCCCGCGAAAAATTACTTTGCGTTGGCTGCCATCAGAAACAAAACAAAAAACGACTTAATCGAAATTAATGGTTTTCAAAGTAAAAAACCACATCTGCCAAAAGACTTATCCTGCCATTCTGCTTATCTTGCTGGTTGGCATTATCGTTTATTCCAACACGTTTCAGGTTCCCTTTGTACTCGATGACCATAGCTCGATAATCAATAATCCTGCTGTCAAAAGCCTGGATAATTTCTACCAAAATATCGGCAATTATAAATTCCTAATGAACCGATTTGTCGTTTTCCGGACTTTCGCTTACAATTATCATTTTGGCGGTCTCGATGTTACCGGCTATCATGTGATTAATTTACTTATACACCTGATGTCCTCCCTGTTGGTATACTCTCTTCTGCGTCTTACCTTCCGCACACCTTATTTCCAGGTAACGGGCCAAAATTTTGATCCTAAGCCCTCAACCCTCAGTCCTCAGCCCTCAGTCCTCAGTCCTCAGTCCTCAGTCCTCAGCCCTCAGTCCTCAGTCCTCAGTCCCCAGTCCTCAGTCCTCTGTCAATCGTCGGCAGCTTCGTATGCCGACAATCCTCAGTCCTTTATCCCTTTATTCGGTGCCCTGCTCTTCGTGGTCCACCCCGTGCAAACACAGGCAGTTACCTACATCGTGCAGAGATTGACCTCGATGGCAACCATGTTTTACCTGCTCTCAGTGGTGTTATACGTCAAAGCGAGGTTATCTATTGACGGCATACGAGACTGCCGACGATTGACAGAGCAATCAGCAGTAAAAAGCAAAGAGTTAGGAGTAAAGAGCAATGAGTCAGGAGAAAAAAATCAGAACTCAAGAGAGAAAAAAATCTCTTCACTCATTCCCCCTCACTTTTTACTAATTTTCTACTACGCAGGATCAGTTATTGCGGCGGTGCTGGCAATGAAATCCAAGGAGATAGCCTTTACCTTGCCGTTTGCAGTTATACTCTACGAAGTGTACTTTTTCCGTGGTTCATGGAAACGTCGGTTTTTCTATCTTCTCCCTCTCCTGTTTACACTTCCTATTATACCGATGACGGTTATCGGTATCAGTGAAACCTCCGGTGACATAATTTCCGGGGCTGACGAACAATTAAGGGTTCAAAGTTCCATGTCGCGGCTGGATTATCTCCTTACCCAGTTCAGGGTAATCATCACATACCTGCGCCTGCTGTTTTTGCCCATCAACCAGAACCTTGACTATGATTATGCGGTATATACAACCTTCTTCACCACACCTGTCTTCCTGCCATTCCTGCTGCTGATGGGCACTTTCACCTTAGCTGTTTACCTGTTCTTCCTAACGCGGACAAAACCTCAATCCCAATCAAAACAAGTTTTTCATAAAAGCTGTCTGCGACTGATCTCCTTCGGTATATTCTGGTTTTTTCTGGCGCTGTCTGTTGAATCAAGCCTTGTTCCCATCAAAGATGTGATCATGGAACATCGATTATATCTGCCCTTCTTCGGCGCTTCTGTAGCATTTGCCATGACCTACTACCTATTGGTAAGAAAATTAACACGGCCCCCCAGTGGTAAACTGCTCTTTCTGAGCGCTTCATTATTAGTTATAGTGCTCGGCGCTGCGACCTTTCAGCGGAACCATGTCTGGGGTGACTCCGTTCGCCTGTGGCAGGACATTGTCTCGAAATCTCCGAATAAAGGCAGGCCATTAAACAATCTCGGGAAAGCCCTGGAGGAACACGGTAGAAGATCAGAGGCTGTTGAGGCCTTTTCAAAGTCTATCGCAGTAGATCCAGGTTATTACAAAGCCTATTACAACCTGGCCGACCTCTACCTGGTCAGCGATGAACCGAAAACGGCTTTGCAGTTGCTGCAAACAGCCATTCGGCTGAACCCCAGCTTTACAGAGGCTTACGTAAGTATAGGAGCTACCTTTATGCGGGCGGGAAAATTCCGCGAGGTCATAATATTCCTTGAACAGAACCTCGACCGAATTGCGGATAATGCTGAGGCCCGTTTCTATCTCGGTTCATCTTATGCTTTTCTTGGAAAAAGGGAAGCTGCCATACGGGAGCTCGCAATTCTTTCCAAGCTTGATGCATCCTATGCAGCCAACCTGGCGGGTATGCTGGGCCTGAAACCAAACAGCAAGACTCCCCATGGCAGCCAATAAAACAGCCGAGAGGATGAACTTTAGAACAATCGAGCCCCAGACTTACGAACAGGCAAAGTACGAATAGCGAAAATGATGATTACTGGAATAGTGAAACGATTGAAAATTAACTGCAAAGGAAGACGGCAAACCTTAGAAAAAATAAGGGGTTCCGTCGATGTTCGTCATTATACGATTCTGCGGTTTGTCATTGTCTACACACGTTACTGTTGTTGTTTGACATGTTTTCCCATCACTCCTTATTTACACCCCGCAGAGGGGTACAAGTACCCTTCAGGGTACTCCTCACTCCTCACTTATTGAGTCGATGAATCCTACGTGGACGAAATATATACCGGGCTTTATCCTGAAAAGAATTGAAGATCGCCATGAGCTGCTGGAGGTCATGGACAACTCCGGCTGGATGATGGGAGATAAGATTTTCCGCCAGCTCGTTGGACTCCTGGTCGGTGTCTGGCTTGCGCGCTTTCTCGGTCCACAGCTTTTTGGCGATTACAGTTATGCCATCGCCATGGTGATGATTGTTACACCTCTAGCCACTCTGGCACTTGACGGTATTGCCATTCGTCGTATGGTTCAGGATATATCCAGCAGGGACCAGGTTCTCGGCACTTCATTCTTTTTGATGCTTGGGGGCGGCTTAGTTGCATTCAGCCTGGCTATGGCAGCAATACTCGTTGCCCGGCCTGACGACCGGTTGGTTCACTGGCTGGTAGGGATCATGGCAGCCGGCACCATTGTCCAGGCATTTATCGCCATTGAATTCTGGTTTGAATCCCAGATGCAATGGAAATTCACGGTTTACGGCAAGACTTCAGCCTTCCTGCTTCTGAGCCTTGTCAAGATCGGCCTCATCCTTTTACAGGCGCCCCTGGTCGCCTTTGCCTGGGCTGCACTGGCCGACACCGCCATAGGTTCATTGGGCCTGATAATCGTTTATCAGTTTAGGGGATACTCGATCAAATCCTGGCGTTTCAGCCCGACAATGGCAAAAAAACTGCTGAAAGACAGTTGGCCGCTTTTCCTTTCCACCTTATTGACCATGATCTATCTGCGAATTGACCAGATCATGATAGGCAACATGATCGGCAGCGGAGAGCTTGGGAATTATTCTGTGGCAGTGCGAATTTCCGAGGTGTGGTATTTTATTCCGATTGTCATCTCTTCTTCTGTCTTCCCGGCGGTCGTCCGGGCTGAAGCCGCTTCTGAGGAACTTTATTATGCTCACCTGCAAAGACTTTACAATTTAATGGCTTTTCTGGCCTATGTAGTTGCCATACCTGTTGCTTTCTTTTCCACTGAGATTATTCAGGTTCTTTTTTCTTCTGCCTATACAGATGCCGGGCCTCTGCTGGCAATTCTGATCTGGACAGGGCTTTTCACCAGCCTGGGAGCTGCCCGCAACGTATTCATCGTCTCAAAAAACTGGACCAGGGTGAACCTGATATCCATAGCAATGGGATGTGCGCTTAATATTATACTAAACTTCGCCTTGATACCCCAATATGGCGCTATGGGTGCTGTTGCTGCCACATTCATATCATACTGGTTTGCAGTGCATGGCACTTGTTTTTTCTTTAAATCTCTTCGCAAAACAGGTTGGATGATTACAAAGGCGATGTTCTTTCCAAAGGCCTGGTAAAAACAGAATGGGTAAGAAATTCTCACATTTGAAAAAATCAAATATCTCTTTTAATAAGTTCAACTTTGCTATTGATTAAATTTCGTGGGGGTAAGCTTGAAAACACAAACTAAACCTCTTCATACAACAAATATCCATTCGATATCCGACCTGGCCCCCTATCTCGACGCCTGGCATGAATTATCTGTCGGCGCACCCATGCAATCTCCGGAATGGCTACTTGCCTGGTGGGAAATATATGCAGAGCCGGATGACAAGTTGTACATACTCCTCTTCCACCACGAGACGACAGACGATCTGGTTGGTTTGGCCCCGCTCTATCTTCAGGATGTCAGGGGAAAAGCGATATTCAGGCTTCTTGGCTCGGCAAACGACTGTACTCACCACACCACCTGGCTTTCCAAACCAGGATGGGAAACCCAAGTGGGCATTGAAGTGGCCAAGTTCCTGCTTCAGTACAAATCAGGATGGAAGCGGTTGCTATTCGAAGCAGTAGATGCTGATGCAACAGCTATCCATGTGACAATAAACCATCTGGCTGAAAACGGATGTCTTTATAACAAAAGAAAGATCAATAGCGTCTGGAAAATAGCTCTGCCAAAAACCTGGGATGACTATCTGATGATGCTCTCCAGGTCGCTGCGCAAGCGTTGTCGGAAACTGCAGCGAGATTTTCTTGATTCAGGAAAAATTCAAATTCATTTCATTGATAATGAAGCTGACCTCCAGAAGGGCTTTGAGATACTGCTGCACCTGCATGGGACCCGCTGGGGCAATACAAAGAAGCCGCTTGGCGTTTTTGATGATCAAAGATTCCGAAAGTTTCACGAAACAACTGCCGCCAGACTTCTGCGCCGCAATCAACTTCGTCTTGCATGGCTGGAATATGATGGCAAGCCCCTTGCTGCAGAATATCAGTTCTTCGATTCTAGATCGGTTTACGCTTATCAGGCGGGTGTCGATCTGTCAATGAAAGCGTATTTTCCAGGCAGGCTTTCCATGATGGCGGCAATTCAGTTTGCCATTGCACGGGGCTGTGAATACTTTGACCTGCTTCGCGGGGATGATCCCTACAAGAAAAACTGGCGTGCCACTCCTGCTGCCTGCCATGACCTCCGAGCCTGGCAGAATAACGGCGTCGGACGCCTGGAATGGCTTAAATGGCAGAGTTACACTCTAGCTGTTCGATACCTCAAACCCATAATTCCTGATCCCCTTATCACTTGGGGACTCAAACTCTTCAAGGGATGAGGAATACAGACTGCAATCCGCTTCGGGGAAACCTCTGATATTTTAATGATCCCCTGATGTGGGCTTCAACAAAAACCTCTACCCCGCTGATTTGTAAGTGATTATAATTGATAAAGAATACGAAAGTGCCTTATTGGATGGTAAACCGCGAAACGGTACAAATAGTAACCCGCAGCCTTAACAACTGAGAAATTTAAAATTAAAGAACTGGACGAGTTCGTCATTCGTTATTCGATATTTCTCCTCTTTGGACATTATGACCGACCTTATTGTTGCTGATGAACATAGCCTGCTCTACGATTTATGGCTTGAACAGGAGAACCCTAACCTGTCGGTCTGCCACGTGGATTTCCACTGTGACATGCGCGGCCTTCTCATCGACCGGCAGAAAGGCAGAGCACGGTATGTCTGGCAAAGTGATCCTTATATGAATCGCCTTGATTCAGGAAGTTTCCTTACCCATGCTGTAATGAAAGGGATCGTGACCAGCCTGCGCTGGATACACGATGACTTTGGGGGTCGCGAATATGATGACCTGTACTGTGTGAAATATGAAACGGATTTTACGGCACTGCCGTTTAAATTTTCAGGCAAGGATAACTGGGTGCCTCTCACCTATGAAGAACTTACTTTTGCCGATTGGCATGGTCCAGAACATGGCGAACATCTAAGCATCGATTGGGATGGCATCGCTTATAAAGATTACGACGAGGACCATATTCGAAGCCTGATGGCAAAAATTCTGGAGCGGAAGTTTCTACCGGAAAGTATTTTCGTCTGCCGTTCTCCGGAATACAGCCATCCTGACAAAACACTGTTTGATCAATTTACCTCAAGTTTGGAGAAAAAATTTAAAACACAGGCAGTATATCTGACCGCCAAACAACACCCATCGCTTAATCCAACTCTGCCCTGGAAAATCTATCACCAGATCGAATACCGTATTTTACGGCTCATGCGGAAAAGAGGTATTTATTAATGAGCACTCCTGAAAATCCATGCCTATCCTGTCCTGACACTTGCTGTGGCATCCCGGGCAAGTTTAGTTTAAGACTCTCGAAACAAGAATTTGAAAATTTTTTCAGGGATAAGAAACAGGACCTTCTGATAGAAGAGAAAGACAAAGTTGTGATGATCTATTCTAAAGAAGGTAAGGTATGCCCAAATTTAGATAAGAAAGGGTGCCGCATTTATCTGGACAGGCCGATTGACTGCCGACTCTATCCTTACCAGATGCTGCCGCTGTATGAGACCAGGCATAAAGTGAAAATCCTTCTCTATATAAAACCCGAGTGTGTGGAAAACAGGATATTCAACATACCGGAAAATGTCGCTATGGATCTCGTTGTGAAGTTTGGCAGGAAAGTGTATGGGAATAAAAAAATTATTGTTCAAATTTTTGAAGATAAATTTCTGCCCAAATTAAAAAATAAAATTGAGTTGCTGTTTGTTAATTTCTGCCAAAAATTTGGTATTAATTTGTAATGCATTCTACTATTAAGCCACGCCTGCGTGGAATAAAAAATGCTTTTCTGCTCTTGCTCAAGGGCGAATGGCGGGAATTTCTCATCCGTCTGCGTATTTCCCTGGGCCACATAGACCTGAAACATGATCCGACCGAAACGGACACTGAACGTACCCACTATTATGCAGACTCAGGGGGCCTGGCATTTGACAGAATAATGGCGAATTTCGACATCACCCCCAATGACGCCATTGTTGATTTCGGCTGCGGCAAAGGTGGAATTCTCATATCACTCTCAAAATATCCCTTCTCAAAAATCACCGGGGTGGAAATAGATCCTGCCCTGGTTGAAATAGCTGAAGAGAATATCAGGAAACTCAGCTTGAAAAATGTGGAAATAAAATACTGTGATGCTGCAGCGTTTAAACAATTAAATGATTATAACTACTTCTACTTCTTTGACCCGTTTCCCTGCGTAGTCATGCAGGAAGTTCTTGGAAATATTGAAAAATCGATACATGAGCATCCAAGAAAAGTGACCATCATTTATCTAAACCCAGGTTGCCATGATATCATCGAATCAAGTTCAATCTTCTCTAAAACCAAAGAGGTCCCTCATTTTGAACATGAATGTTTCGTTTATGAAAATGAAAAAGATAGTTAGTAGTTAGAAGTCAGGAGAAAAGAGTCACAATGGTAAGCGCATTATTTATAGAGCATGACTGATATCGTATAATAAACAATAAAAAACCAGAAGAGTTTCATGTGTTGTTGACTATGGTCAGCAAACATAATTACTACTCATCGGCAAACTCAACCTCAAAACCTACAATACGTGGAGGACTTTGATAGGCATTGGGCCTTCCTCCATTAAAATTTATCTCAAATCTCGCAACAACTTCAGAGGATGTATTTGCATTAACATCTATAAGCGGCTGGTCATAGACACCTGTTACCTTCACCCACCCTGTAAGATCTGTATTTTTATCACCGTCATACAATCTTCCCCTCAGCGTGCCAAAGCTTCCAGGTACCCCCTGAAAAGAAACTTTAACAGCCCTTTTTCCTTCAGGGACTTTTATGGGTTGCGAAAATGCATAAACCTTAGCCGGTCCCCCGTAAGAATAGGAGTTACCGTAATATATGAATGTTGTTGGATCCCCCTTCAGTTCTGAGGGCATAATGGTGAATCCATTCCAGGTATGTGTTGTATGCCTGTTTCCGCCATCCTCGCCGGCAAACCAGAAACCAAGATCATTCCAGTCTGATGAAGCCGGATCAATCCAGTAATACCCCATATCTCCAACCGCACCCCAGTAATCATAATCGCTGCCGTTGTTTACAGTCCAGCCCGCATAGGCATTCGGGCATGAAGTTGTTAAACGAATCTCCCCAAAATCAATATAGGTGTCATAAGCAGGATTAAGCTGGTGTGCTCTGATAGTTGGAACAATAGGTAGCGGATAATGATTTGCAGGATATTTTTTCCTTACAGAAAGTCCCTTGTCATATTTAAGAGTTCCGTACCACGTTGAAATAAGGACACCATTGATATAATGTTTTACACTTTTATTAGCAGCGTTATAGTCAAACCTTACCTTTGCAACTGAGCCGGTCTCGATTTTCCAGTTCTCTATGTCAGGATGTGAAGGAGCGGGTTTCAACCTCCAGTCGGAACGAGGATACAGCCATGAAATTTCGTCCTCATTCCAAATTGTAGCTGTGTTATGGTATCCGCCATACTCGTTTCCATATCGAAAAATACTTACCAAGCTGTGATCATCCCAGGTATCCGGCCAGATACCTGGTCCGAGATCATAAACATATCCTTCACCTTCATTTGACCTGTGTGCTCTCCAGAACTCCCACCAGAACTTATTTTGCGTTCCACTGTTAAAACCCACACCTGCCTGTTGGAAATCTGTAGGGCCAACACCTCCTGTTCCCGCACCATTGTGGCGTATGGTAAATTCAAGTGACCAGTTATATCTTGGTGAAACTTTCTTTTTTCCTATAAGATGCATGACATTATAAATGTGGTGGTACTTCCACTGATCAACCCTGATGAAGTTCCCCATAATTCTGTCTTTCATTCGTCTGGCACGAACATAGGGCGAAGTCCAGAAAACGTGAAACCAGTCAAGAAAATCATCCGTTGCCGGATTAAATACTAACTGTGCATCAGCAGGAATAACCTTAATATTTTGGGATTTTGTTTCAATTATAGTCGGCAAATTTGAATTGCTGTAGACCCCGGGAGACTTAGGTTCACCTGTTGCCGTTATATACCTGGCTGCAAAGAGATAGTATTGTTTTCCCTGCTCAAGGCCTGCTACCTCCACTTTAACCTTTTTGCGGTCATCCGTACTTGTAGCCACATGAGTGCCCTCACGCAAATAGTTATTACTATTTATAAAAACTCCGGACACATAAAACCTGTCCTCTTCTCCTGCCTGCAAAGGCGAACTTATATTAGGATGATATTCTACTGTAACGCTGTTGACAGTATTTTCATGAGGAGGCCAATACCCTCCTGAATCAAACCAGTCATTTAATCCATATACCTTTATGGTGCCGGTATTTTCGGGATTGTCATAAGGAGAACTATCTAAAGCGTCGGGCACTCCATCACCGTCAGAGTCCATCAAGCATGGAGACTCCATATCGCAGACATCACCTATACCGTCAATGTCACAATCCAACTGGAAACCATTGCTGACAAACGGACAGTTGTCAACGTCACCGCAGATGCCGTCGGCGTCTATATCATTATTAAAATCATTCGGACAGGGGTCACAGGCATCGCCAACTCCGTCACCATCACCATCTTCCTGGAGCGTATTAGCGGTGGCAGGACAGTTATCCACGTCACAGCAGAAACCGTCAACATCATTGTCGCCTGTAGCATCATTACCCTCGCATATATCTACGTCATCATAGACACCATCACCATCAGAGTCGATGGAAGGTGCATGACTTTTGATAACAATATTATCAATTATGACTTCACCATGCCCAACTCTCAGTGAATTAACTGCAGACATCGAAGATCTGTCATTAAAACTGCAGTTGTATCCTCCGGACAAAGTTAAAGAATGAACCGAGTCATTGATTATATCGTCCCCAAAGTCCGCGGCTGTGATCTGAATCGTATCACTGTCCGAGGTTTCGGGATCATCAACAGCAGCCTGCACAGTTGAAAAACTTTTCAAGTTTGAAGCGTTTCGAATAATATCAGGACATGAAATCAGGTTGGCGTCTTGGAGAGTTTGACTAAAACAAACGTCTATCTTTGATGAGAATGAAAAAATATAAAATAATGCTAAAAAGCCCCAAAATACTTTTTTCATTTTTTCCTCTCCCGAAAATATATTATCTGAAAGACAAAAATAGCCGAGCTGCCCTATCAGGCAACCCGGCTGTCTCAATGAAACCCGTGGCTTTCCGTCCCTGCCTCGCAGCAGGTTTGGCTTTGTCTAATTGAATGTCACTGGCACCGCTTTGTAAATAAAAGCTTAATGGGATAAAAAAATATTATTTAAGATGAACGCCTATTCAATTTAAGAGACTATATTAATAGGTAATAAAAATCAATCAAAAATTGAGGGTGAAAACCAACGCCAACTTTTCATTTATTTTCTTTAAATTCAGTACATTACATCAAGAAGTTGCCAAGTGAAATATATAATGAGAGAATTATACAAAATTTCAGTTAACCGACATGACATCTGCTGCTGTATCATGTCAGTCTTTTCCCAATAATCTTTATCCGGAATAGCTTACCAGATGATATTCGCCGTAAAATAAACTGGAATCTGAAAATCAATAATCCAATAACTTTCATTAGGCTTTTATTGTGTTGTGCCAGATTGAATTTGACTAGTGATTGCTGGTTTATTATTTATTCCCTTTGCTGGCGTTCTTAAGAGCCTTATCATATATTCCAGATAGATTCCTAGCCCTGGAAATTTAAATATAATTCTGACTCCTGAATACTAATAAATAATGCAAATTCACCCCCCACAGGAATCATTAATAACAAATTCAATCTTCCGACCTGCCTATCATGGCTTTCGTGCCGTCTATCGAAAAATGCGTGCCATTAAAAACCGGTTTCTCAACCTTATCGACAAACCAATCATTATTCTTATCTACCATCGAGTAACGGATCTTCCTGCCGACCCTGAAATGCTTGCCGTATCCCCTGAGAATTTTCGGCAACACATGAAATATCTCAAGCAGCAATTCCCCATACTTCGTTTTGAGGAAGACTGGTCTGCAGTGAAAAAACCTGCTGTAGCTATCACCTTTGATGACGGCTATGCGGATAATGTCCTGGAAGCATTACCAATACTGAAAGAAGTCGGTGTGCCGGCCACTTTCTTTATCAGTACCGGTAACATTGGAACCGATAATGAATTCTGGTGGAACAGACTGGAGAATATTCTCCTGCAGGAAGGCAGGTTTCCTGAAAGCTTCAAACTCGATGATTCCCTCCATAAACGGACATGGGAAGCCAGTACATTAAAGCAGCGGAAGACGCTCTACGGAGAACTTGTCGCACTTATGCAAAAGGTCTCACCCGATAGAATGGAAACCTGGCTGAAACAACTTGAAGAATGGGCCGGGCCGAACACCAAAGAAAAAAATTACAATAGAACCATGTCATCCGGGGAGATAAAGAGACTTGCAGCAAGCCCATGGGCGACAGTCGGCGCCCATACTGTAAACCATTCTGCCCTTTCAGCCCTTACCGAAGAACAGCAGCGGCAGGAAATATTTTCCTCAAAGCAGGTACTGGAAGATATCACAGGAGAGGAGATAGAAACATTTTCCTACCCCTTTGGCAGAAAACAGGACTATAACAGGACTTCGGTTCGTCTTTGCCGCAAAGCTGGTTTTGTTAAAGCAGCATCGAATTTCCCTGGGCAGGTTCACAGATGGACCGACAAGTATCAACTCCCCAGGCACCTGGTCCGTAATTGGGGCCTGGACACCTTTAGTGCGGAATTAAAAAGATTTTGGACACGATGAAAATCCTGATGCTCAATACCTTCGATGAAGTCGGCGGCGCTGCTCGGGCAGCTATGCGTTTACTCAAAGGGGTTCGGAAACAGGGTGTTGATGCCAGCCTTCTCGTGCAGTTTAAAACCGGCAGTGATGAAAATGTCATTTGCAACCAGAGCCCTCTCCGCAAATTTGTACGCCGGTTGAAGATTTTTTTGGGATTACTACCTGTAAGGCGCTATCCCAACAAACCGGAAAACAACTTTTCACCCTCATATCTGCCTGATAATAAAATTAATGAGATTAACGCCATTACTTCCGATATCATCCACCTGCATTGGTTGTGTGCCGGTTTTCTCCAAGTGGAGACATTAGCAAAATTCAACAGGCCGCTCATCTGGACATTGCACGATTCCTGGGCCTTTACCGGCGGTTGCCATGTTCCCTTTGATTGTAAAAAATACAGGCAAAACTGCGGAGCGTGTCCCGTCCTTGGCTCATCCCGCGAAAAAGATCTTTCCCGCCGGGTCTGGCAAAGGAAGCGGGAAGCCTGGCAGGATCTGGATTTAACCGTGGTAGCCCCAAGCCGCTGGCTCGCAGACTGTGCCCGGTCAAGTTCTCTTTTTGATGATGTCAGGGTGGAAGTGATCCCCTATGGGCTCGATACTGAGAAGTTTAAACCGCTGGAAAAAGAACAGTCTCGAAATCATCTTGGCATACCGCAAGACAAAAAAATCATTCTATTTGGAGCTGTTCAGGCTTTCTCTGACCCGAACAAAGGATTTCATCTGTTGCAGTCTGCCTTGCAGATTATCGGCAAAGAATCCTCAGATAAACTGGCTCTTTTTTTCAGGCTATCTGG
>JBHPCH010000021.1:0-29065 GCA_042576125.1 Thermodesulfobacteriota bacterium | reverse complement strand
CATCAAATACACCGACACCGTTGAAAACCGTTCGCTTAATAAGCATGTGGCCCCCGCCCGGATGTGATTTATAACCACATTTCAGTTCTTCCCGCTTTAACAGTTTTTCACCGAGTAATCCACGGCATACAGGGCCCAATCGGACCAATTCCTCTTCCGGTAACGCCAGTACACGGCATCCACCCACGCATTGTGAATCTATCCTGACAGCAAAAGTATAAAGCTCTTTCAGCCAGTCAGGTCTAGCCAATTCGTCATCATCAAATAAAGCCAACCATTCCCCGTGAGATTCAGCAAGCCCTCTGTTCAGAGCGCAAGTATAGCCTTTGCCTTCTCCCTTGACATATCGTACCAGTCCCGGAGAACGTTTTATGATTTCCCCGACAACCTTCCCGGTTTCGTCTGTCGACGCATCATCAATTATAAGAATTTCGTAGGAGAATTTACCGTCGGTTTCCTGCTGCAGCAGGCTTTCGATAGCTCCACGGAGCATTTCCGACCGGTTATAGGTCGGGACAATTATGCTGATCAGGGGGATTTTCATTAATTATTCACTTTAAACCACGAGCTTGGTTGGTGGGGCTCAGCTTTGCTATGCGGGTTGGCTGGTGATAAATAATATGAGGCCCAGAAAATAAAATAACAAATTGTTTTTAATGTGTATTTTGTGTTCATTTCTTTACTTGCATAAAGAAACGAACCAAAGAAAGTGCAGCCGTTCACTTGATCCGCTCGCAGCGGATTACCCTGCGCTGCTCGAATTTGTCGGGAGTTTAAAAACTCGCTTCGCTCAGACAGTTTAAACTCCTGATTCGACAAACTCTGTGCTGCTAGGCGGCGTGAAATGGCGCAAAAAACATTTTATTACTGAAAACAAAACAAATATCCTTTAAGGGTCACTATTAAGCCCCCCATTTTAGGGGTGATTGTTAACTTTAGATGCCAGGACATAAAGCGCTATAGCGTCTTGCCAAACCCGCAGTTTTTTGAAGCCTCTATTAATGTTCTTCCGATCCATATGCTAATGAACTAACGGTGGAATCCCTGCCCATTGTTCCACCATTCCACTATTCCATTAATCTCCCATCAAAACGGGATGAGCGTAGCGCAGCGAACTTAAGTTCTCATCTCTTTTCTCGTATAAAACCCAACCTGGCAAGCATAATCATCCAGACGAAAACCGGGAAATATGGTCTTGTTAAGACCTGATCTTCAGTGACCAGATTAAAGATCAGCCAGACAAGAACGGCGACTACAAAAGCATACTCCGGATTCCGCCTTGCTAAGTTAATTGACTTGGTGACAGATAGAATCAGAATCAGCACCAACGGAACGGTACCTATATAACCGAGTCCCAAAAGAGTTACCAGGTAACCGGAATGAGGGGATCCGGCTACCCACCCAAGCTCTTTTTTAAGCCCAATGAGGTTTTCCACCCTAGTGAAGAATGTGATGTCATACCCATATCCCGCCACTGGACGCTGATCAATAGCGTGCAGCAAACTCTCCCAAAGCGGGGTTCGGCCTGTTAACGAGCCTATTTGTATTCCACCGCCTCTGCCAAGAGATGTTACATTATCAAAAAAGCTCCAGAATTCATGGCCAAGCAAAAAATATATCAGGCATCCCCCAATTATTATACCAAGTAAGAATAAAACGCCCTGATAGCGTTTCGATGATGTCAGGGCCCAATAAACGGCAGAGCCTATGATACAGGATGCAAACGCCATTCTGCTTCGAGTGAGTACGAGCAATAAAAAAGCAATAAATGCTATGCCTAAATAAACGGCACGGTTTTGCTCAGCTGTTTTGGACAAGGCAAAAACCGACAGCAACAGAAGCCCACAGTGCCATCCTTGCGCGATCGGATGCATATTGCCCCCAAAACGAACACTCGCGTTTAATAAAAGTTTTTTAATAGACGCGGGGTAAACTACATAAGGATATGCTCCTAATAATACGCTGACAGCACATATGAAAAAAACAAGAGCTATGGTTTCTCGAAGTGACAATCGGTCCGCAACGTATAGGGCGCCCAGGGAGAAGAGTAGAAGGATTCCTACTCTCTTTATTGTAAAGTTTGGATTAATAGACCAGATGATACTTAAGGCGGCCCAGACTAAATAAAACAAGATCAGCCAGCCCAGCAGCCCATTGATCTGTAATCGACCCGGTTTGCTTCGTAAAAGGTTGAATAGAGCAAATGCGCCGAGCGAAATCAATGCAACTTGCCGCGGCCAATAGGATAAGCTCTGTGCCTTGGCCATATCATATGCATCTCGAACGGCAAATCCAGTGCCAAAATGGACTAAAGGAGTGGCAATAACAAAAACCGCCAGCAGGAATAAAAATATGCCCCATGGCAGATTGCTCCACGTGTTTTGCATTCTTGATGGCTTTGATGTTGATAAATTATTCATTGTTGACACGGCTAATCAGACTGAAAAAAATATTAATAAAATATTAGTTATTCATAAACCCACCACCTCTGGTGGTGGACCCGGATAGGTTCTACCGACCCGGCGAAAAAGCTCCACTATTGTTCATTTTCTTTGTCGCCATACGTGTCAATCGTTGGTTCGTCTCGTTAACCAACAAACTTGACGACGATTGACAGCTTGCCGCTAAATTTTTTAATGCTGAAACGAACCAGCAGCGAAGCGGCGAAAGAAAAGGCCCCCGGTCACTTGTCCCGCCGATGGCGGGATGCCCTGCGCTTCTCGAAGTTGCCGGGAGTTTAAAAACTCGTCCGCCTCTAGCGGACTCAAACAGTTCAAACTCCTTATTCGGCAACTTCTGCGGTGCTCGGCAGCGTGACAATGGGAAAGAACAACAAAGCGTTTGCATTTCCCGCCCCCTTTAAGGGGGCTTCCTGAGGCCTCCAGCTATGCTGGAGGAGCCCCACTAAGAACCAGTTTTTGAAGGCGCAAAGCACCTAAAAGCAAAAGAATAATTTATAATTTAGTCTTGCATGGATGTCAATAATGGTAAATGCAGACGAAAAGAGACATCAAGGGAATTATCAAAAGAAATGACATATTTGTTGATAAGCATTATACCGGCTTGCTATGATGACAATGTAAGCAATCACAGCCTCCCATCTGCTTTGTTATCAGCCTGTTCACATAGCACCAGTATAGCTCACAGGCTTCTGCCGCGCATATGGAACGCTTTGATCGCTTACGGGGCTTTTTTGACCGGGGAAAACTGATAAATTCGTAAAAAGCCTCTCAGTCGCCAACATGGCCTCATAACATCAAAATGTTGCCGGCACAACATGACCGCCGAGTGCTTTTACGAGGCTGACAAAACTGATTTTTACGATTAATACAATGATTATTACAAGACTTGAGGGTGGATTAGGCAACCAGTTATTCCAGTATGCGATTGGTAGGCACCTGTCTATAAAAAATAATACCGGATTAATTCTTGATACTTCAAATTATTTGATTGACAAAAATAACAGACATTATGAGTTGTACAGATATAATATTAAAGCCAAAACCGCAAATATCATTACATGTATGTTTGTGAGATTTGGCAAATACATAATTCCAAAGATAACACAGAATATTAGACTCCCCATTCAATATATCAAAGAACAGAATAATTACTTCAATACTGAAATTCTTTCAGAAGAAAGCAATATTATCTTAGATGGCTATTGGCAATCTGAAGAGTACTTCAAAAATATAAGAGATATAATTCTAGACGATTTGACTCTGCTCTCCGGCCCGGACAAAGAAAACAAAAAAATGCTCAAACGTATTAACAATAGCAATTCGGTATGTCTTCATGTTCGACGGGACGATTTAGTTTCAAATCCAACCCTGCAACAATTTCATGGGAACTTGACACCGGAATACTATAAGAAAGCAATAGGCACAATTTGCGACCAGACAATTGATCCTGATTTTTTTATTTTCTCTGATGAACCTGAGTGGTGCAAAAGGAATATTATCACCAACCGCCCCCATACGTATGTTGACATTAATGGACCGGATAAAGCACCTGAGGATTTGTTGCTTATGTCGGCATGCAAGCATTTCATCATAGCTAATAGCTCATTCAGCTGGTGGGGGGCGTGGCTCTCCGGGTATAAGGAAAAAATTATTATAGCGCCGAAAAGATGGTACAAAAATTGCGATGAAGGCGATACAGTGCCGAACCGATGGCTTCGAATCTGAAATCATTTTTTCGTGCGGCAGCCGAAAGGGGTGCCTTGGCGCCATCTAACCGGCCATAGATTCAAAACGCCTGATCCCGTGAAATTTCAGGACAGTTATGGGCTGTGGGGAACCGCACCTTTTGCGCCCCCGGTGAACGCTTCCATGAAAAAGAACATGCTAAAATGGTTTTGCAGGGAGTGGGTCAAAAAATGATATTTCATTTTAAGAGGAAAAACCTGCGGGGTGGGTCAATTTTCCGGCAATAATTGGTCAGTTTATAGACAGGTGTGAAAAAAATGTTGCAAAAGAATAAAAAAAGAACACTTTTGCGCAAGGCTCTATTGTTAAAATACTTGTTATTTCAGAGCCCTGAAGAACTTTTTGTGTTTTTTTTGTTAAAAATCAATGAAAAAAGAATTCTGAGAAAAATCTATAAAAAAATTATCCTGAGACCATTGCCTGGAAAAGGATATTTAATTTTTATTGGAGAATGGATGGGCAACCTGGGTAATAACTTAATACAGTTATCAAATGCTCTAAATATAGCAATAGAAACAAAATCCAAATTATTTCTGCCAAAACATGATATAATCAAATCAACAAATTTTGATTTTACAGACCCTGAAAACAATAACTGTAACAAGGAAATTAAGGGGATCTTTTATTATAGCTTTCAATGTTTTGTTTATTCTTTAGATGGCAAAGACGCTGAGAGGAGGAAAATCTACCAGGAATATGTACTGCCGTTGCTGCCTCAAGTGGAAATAGATGAGGTTGGCCCAGAGACTCTCGTTCTCAATATAAGAAGCGGTACAGATATTTTTTGTGCCGATCCGCCACCGAGTCCCCAATATGTACAACCTCCATTATCTTATTATAAACATATAATTGATAACGGTAATTACAAAGATATTTTAATAGTTACGAACAAGGACAGAAAAAATCCCTGTGTAGAAAAATTATTATCGTGGAATAAAAATATTAGAATTATGGAGTCTTCTCCCATTAGGGATATGAGTGCAGTTCTTAAGGCCAGATATCTGGTGATTGGAGTAACAACATTTAGCATTCAGTTAGCTCTGATGTCTCAAAATTTAAAAAAATTATATCAACCACATTTTATCAAGTTATATTCTCAACCACAGATTATCAATGGAGTAAGAGACTATTCAATTTATAATTACAAATTCAATAATTATATAAATCCGGGTGAATGGAAATGCACAAAAGAACAGTTGAAAATGATGATTAATCATCATATTCAAGATGTAGAGTTTCTCCATAAAACTGTGAACTGATGCTCAGCGGCCCCGTTTAGCTGTCAGTTGCAGCGCCTTGCTAAGTGTTTCTGATGAAGGTAATAATCATCCTTTTCCAGTTTTTTAACTTCGATGAAGGTGAGCCTAGCATCTTAGTATAAATAGATATGAATTCGACTAAGGCTTGCGCTTTCAGGCTAGCCAAGTCAGATATGAATTTTTTATCGGCCGGCAGATGCAATAGAAAACAATTTTTGAAATATGTAAATGGCTTCTGAGGATGCAAGACGCTTGTATTCCAATATCTTCCGATTATGAAAAGATTTCCTGCATCGCCAATATAGACCCCTTGTCTTTTCAATTTCTCCAAAGCGGATGATATAATAGCTTCATCGCCAATGTGATGCATAGAAGAGATATTAAGAATGTAGTTGTCATAGATGCCATCAATTACGCGCACCAATTTATGGAAGAATTCCGGAGTTCCGGCAATAAACTCCCCTCCCGACCATCGACCTTCGCTCTCTATTCCACCAATAGTTGATAAATTTCGAATTATCACATCATGTCCGTAAGCTGGTATGACTTGATCTGATATGTCGTAACACAATGGGATTCCGGCTTCGATTAGATTTTGCAAACAAGCCGGAAAGTCGTTTACGCACACCACATCTAAATCGCATAGTGCATAATAGGAATCCTTTAAGGACGCTAAATATCTATATGCGTCTATTTTATGGTGTGCCGAATAAAATCTTATCCCTGAAGGAACCTTTGTAGGAAATGGGATTTCGATGATCTCGAGCAAAAAACCATTGTCCGTTTTTGACGCACACTCTTCAATAAGACGTTTGTTGTTGGTGAGAAGAGCAAACGCAACGCCGCGAGATGAGAGTGATTTTTGAAGGACTATTGCATTATTAACATAAACAAGCATTTGTTCCTGGAAGTCTCTTGCCCCGAGGTTCATAGCGCTATTCTGGTTTTCGGCGCAGTGTAACAAACCAAAAATTTTCATCTTCATGTTATTCATTTTCCTGGATAGTTGTCGCCTTACGAGCTCGTAGAAAAATCCTTTCCGGAATCATCTTTATCCCAGAAAATACCGGTCTTTTAGGGTAATTTTTCATTTAAGGGTCAATACTGTGATCGCTTTTCCTTTTGACATTGCTCAAACAGCGTTAATCCTAGCAATCCTCTTCTGTGTTTGCCATACCATTCCGCATATCATTCCCTGGGCGGGAGTTCGTATGCATCATAGCCAGGCCCATAGTGATGGATTTTCATCAGGTTGTGAACCAGACAGAACATGATCCACTGGTGTTGACCTTCTTCCAACCCATCAGGGTGAGGCGGTCCATACCCAGGGTGCTGCAGATATTGCAAAGACAGGTTCCACAACGCAACTTGTAAAAAACTGTAGGCATGATAAAATCCTTACAAATGCAAAGATACGGAAAAACTATTTAACGTCCTTGATGTCAAAAAATTTAGTAGTATATCTAGAATAGCACGTATAAAACTTGAGGTCCTAAATGCTGCTGTTTCTCTAAATAGCTTACGGGCTCCGCCTGGAAACAGACCGGAGCAGTTTCGGGATCAACATATCAGAAGCCCGAAATCTCTAATATTGGTCTGTCCAGTTTATGGGTGAGGCTCAATAAACTGGAAAACTCTAATTCCGTAGGGTACTAAAAAGGAAAAGGCTTCAATGGCACACGACTACCCTTGGGTATGTTGGGGTGCCTGTGATCACTTAATAGCTCTTAACTTATTTTTTAAAACAGGTGAATATTTTAGGAAAAGAAACTTGCAAAACCTATAATTAAGGAGCGAAGAATTTCGACCCATTAGTTTAATAAATTCCCAAAGCTGTCTTCTCAAGAATATGCTTGTTTTGCCTTCATTGTGATATCTGAAATAACTCAAGTTCTTGCTAAAATAATAAAGATTGAACTTTTTCCCTATTCTTAAAAAGTAATCATAATCCATTATTAAATGCAGACTCTCATCCAAGTAGCCAATATCATCCAGTATTTCCCTTTTCCAAAAGCAACTTGATTGTCTAACAATATCAGGGTTTGTTAATAAGTTTTTATATGTTACGTTGTTGCCACTGTTTATACAGAGCGTGTTTTTGTTCACATCTACAAATGTTATATCACCATATAAGAAATAACATTCCTTATTATTTTTAAAAAAATCTACAATATCGGAGAAAATGTTATTTTCATAGTAATCGTCTGAATTTATCCAGGCTATTATATCACCTGTTGACATTCTAAAACCTTTATTAATTGCATTGCTCTGCCCATCATCTTTTTCTGATATCCATCTCAGATGTGGATACTTTTTAAGGATATCAATTGTTCCATCTTTTGATCCTCCATCTATCACTAAATGTTCATAATTTTGATAATCCTGTTTCATTACAGATAAAATTGTGTCTTCAATATATTTTGCGTGATTAAACGATGGAGTTATTATAGATATTTTCATCCTGTTTATCTTTGTCTTTTCCTTGTAATTATACGCTTTTTAACAGGTTTACACGGGTTACCACCACAGATCGTCATTGCTGGCTACTCACCACCACACTTCCTGCCGCCGTAACAGCTCCCTCATGAAGCGTCACATTAGGTCCAATAAATATATTTGCACAAACCTAAGAAGCATCTTTAGGCACAATTTCACCGATAATTAATTTCAAAACCAGATACTGAGTATCGTGACTAACAGTGCATAAAAATGCACGCTCGCTGATCCAAACATTATTACCAATTTCTATTGGAGTAACCTGAAAAAAATGGCCACCAAATTCATTATTATTATACATATACCACCATTCTCGAACCAAGCTTTCTCCCTGGTAATTCGGGGATATTCCGTTGACAGTTTAAGGAGTTTAAAGTATGAAGGCAATGAAAGCAATAAAAGATCTTCCAGAGAGTTTTTGCAAGTCATCGCCCCAAGTGCGAAGGATTTCAAACATTCAAAAAAATATCAATGTAAAAATGTCTATTGAATGAAAAAGAAAAAGGGAACAAAGAATCCCCGTTTCTTCTATCTGGTACCATACGTCGGCTCAAAGAGGCTTAGTACTGAGACTTATTGGCAATACTTGAAAAGGCGACTATTATGGGGCAACAGACAGCTTCCGGTTGGAGGAATCAAGATAATTTACCAGCACTGTTATCTTCTAAAGAAAAATGGCTATGAAGCATATCCAGTGCACACATATAATTTCAAGATTAACTGGTTCTCCCATAATTTGTCACCCATTAGTGTAAAAAAAGCACTTAATTTAATCCAAGAATCGGATATCCTGGTATGCCCTGAGGTTACTCCCAAGGAAGCAAAACCATTCAAATGCAGACGTAAAATAGTCTTTGTTCAAAACTGGGCTCTCACAGAGGCCACCGGGCCTGATAAAAGCTATGAAGACTATGGCTTTTATCAACTTCTCTCCTGTTCGCATTATAATAAGGATTTTATGAAGGGAAGATCCACACTCCCTTGCTCCGTGGTTGTTAATGGTATCGACCTGACTGTATTCCGGCACCTGCCTGAACGTAAGAAAGCAAGAACTGTCCTTTACTTGAACCGAAAAAAAGCAGATGACGCAAGACAGGCCATAAAGGCCCTTGGGCCTGAGATATACAAAACTGCTCGTTTTATAGAATTAGAAAGCAGGTATACTCAGAATGAGATCGTAGAATATTATCAAGAGGCCGATATATTTTTGGCATTAGGTTATCCAGAAGGCTTTGCTCTCCCCCCACTGGAAGCTATGGCCTGTGGATGCGCGGTTGTTGGTTTTACAGGCGGTGGAGGGGCCGAGCATATGATAGACGGACAAACTGCTCTTATCGCGCCGGACGGGGACGTGCAGGCCCTATCCGATTGTCTTAAAAGAATTTTAACTAATGACACGCTAAAAGAGAAGATTCGAACAGGTGGATTAAATAAGGCAAAAGAGTTTTCTATCGGGAGGATGGAGAGAGATCTATTGGCATTTGTCAATAGTTTTCATTGAACTTATCTAAGACGCGGATTCTGGTGCAATGCCTTATCTTATGTCACATAAAAGTGGAGTCCGAGTTAAGCCGCTTTTCTGTTATTCCACCACTCAATTTCATATTGGGCCGGAGATTTATAGCCATTGGCTGAATGTTTTCGCTGGCGATTGTAGTAGATTTCAATGTAGTTAAAGAGGGTCTGTTCTGCTTCGGCCACATTCTGGAATTTGCAATGATAAATTATTTTTGTTTTTAACGAGTGGAAAAATGATTCTGCTGGAATAAATCAATTATAAAGCCATCCCGAGAAAGATTGTGAACCAAATTGACAAGCATTTGATTCGGTGAAGTGTCTGGATTTGCTTGAAAAATTACTATATTCACCAAATTTGCCCATTGCGCACAGAAATTATCAGCCTTAGGAGCTAAAGGCATGCATCTCTTTTCAAGAGAAGAACCGAACCGGTTATCCGGACTCACAGACTTTGCAAACAAAACAGGCATTCCAGGCCCCCTCACCAGGTTTTTCATTTTTCATAAACTCTAAAAAGGATATTACCTCGAATCCCACTGTGCTCAGGATCATTTCCACCTCTGGATAAAACAAATAGCGCATGCAATGTTTTTCACGAATTTCCTCAACTAGTTGTGTGCTCTTATTCCGTATAAAAATATTATAATTAACATCAACAATATTATCATGTATATGAATTGTTGGCTCCGCTATACGTGTGACAACAATATCTTCGCCCTCAATTTCTTTAAAACGGGTAGTCGGTGGATCAGTCAGGACACCCGGACCATACCAACAGTCGAATATGAAAACTCCGCCGTCATTAAGATGCTCTTTTGCTGTCAAAAAGGCGGAAATCAAATCGTTGTTCGAAAGCTGATAACTCATCACGTCGAAGAGAGAAAGAACGATATCAAATTTTCTCCCCAGTCTGGCTGTGCGCACATCTCTTTTTTCGAAATTTGTTTTAGCCTTCAGTTCTGGGGGAAATCCTTTATAGCGTCTTTCCGCCATCCTGAGCATGTCATCGCTGATGTCAATGCCGTGCACCGCAAAACCGCGCTTTACCAGGTGCTCAGCGTGCCCCCCGGTGCCGCAGCCCAGCTCTAGGATCGACTTTGCCCCGGGTGTATATTTTTTGATGAGCGAGTTGACAAAATCCACCTCGCCACGGTAATCCTTGTCGCGGTAGAGCAGGTCGTAATAGCGGGCATAATCTTTAAAAGTAAACATTCCTGAGCATAAAGTTTTTTTTATAAGCAGTTTTCCGGCAATGACTTTAAAATATAGTGTTACCAGCCTTACGTCTCTGCCGCTTAATTTCTTTGTGCAATTTTCTATTTAATTAATTTTTCACTTAAATATTCAATAGTCGAGTAAGAATGGTCCTTTCTAAGCCGACCATTTTCTTGGACAAAAACGATATCAACTTGTCCTAAGGCATTATCTAAAGGACGATTCCAGCCAAGGATAATATCATAGGCAACATAACCAATCTTTTTCATGTAAAGGACAACATCATGGAACTCTGGCGCATCCTTCATAAACTGAAACATGGATACCTCCAGGACAATAACTTCAGTAGAGTCGAGAATGCTTCCACATCCACCCAAAACATCAAGTTCGGCTCCTTGGACATCAATCTTAAGAAAGTAGGGGCCTTGTAATTTCCTTTTTTGAATAATTTCATCCAACCTCACCATCTCGACCAGTCTTTCTTCACCGTCTGCTTGAGAGCCCATGGTCTCTTTATACATTGACGACCCTTGCAAGTGGCCATGATGAACATTGAATTTGATTTGTTGTGCTTTCGAACCGGCAGCTGCAATAATATAAGAGCCTTTTAAGTTCTCAAGAATGGATTTCAAATGTGGTTCAAACTCAGAAAGAGGCTCAACAAGAAGATAATAAGCCTCAGGAAAGGCCGAATAAATTTCAGGTGTTCCTTCAGCCACACCAACGTCTATGGCAGTCTTAGGACGAAAGCCTTGTTCCAAAAGTAATGAGTAGCTTTCAGATAAGCTTTTTCTCAGTGGATCGATCTCAGGAATTTTTTTTATTTCATAACCTGATGAATTAAGAAAATTATTTATAAGTGACAAAAAGCCCATATTCGCCCCGTTCAGCTGTTTTATAAAATTTCCTGCAATTTGCGTGAAACGGTTTCAATCTGCGCATCCGTCAACGCCAGACCACTTGGAATATAAAAACCATTACGGGCAATCCTTTCCGCAGCCGGGCAGGATACGCCCTTAAACAAGCCCATATTTTTGAAAACCGGTTGCTCATGCATTGGCCAGAAAAACGGCCGTGTACCTATTTTTCGTTTAGCCAATCTTTTCATTGCCTCTTCAGCATCAAATGAAACCTCATCCTTCAACACCAATCCATAAACCCAATAAATATTCTCAGCATAATCGGTATGGGACAACGGAAGGCACAATCCTTCAACACCGGACAGTAATTCATTATATCTTCGCCCCATGTTTCGTTTTCGTTTGATGAATTCGTCCAGTCGCTCGAGTTGAGCTAAGCCAACCGCAGCTTGAAGGTTGCTCATGCGAAAATTCCAACCCAGTTCTTCATGTTCGAATCTTTTCCCAGCCTTAAAACACAGATTCCGAAGAGATCTACAACGCTCGGCAAGATCCTCATCGTCAGTGACGAGCATCCCGCCTTCCCCGGTGGTAACATGCTTGTTGGGATAAAAACTGAAGGTACTGATATCACCGAAGCTCCCGCATAATTTCCCCTTGTACGTCAATCCATGTGCCTCAGCCGCATCCTCTATGATTTTAAGACCATATTTATCTGCCAGAGATAATACCGGATCCATATCCACGGGCAATCCATAAATATGAACAACCATGATCGCCTTTGTTTTTGGAGTGATTTTTTTCTCGATCATGGAAACATCCATATTCCATGTATAAGAATCACAGTCAACGACTACAGGTACAGCCCCTGCACGGACAACGGCGGAGGCGCAGGAAATAATGGTAAAGGTCGACATAATTACTTCATCGCCGGCGCCGATCCCGAGGGCGGCAACCGCAACCTCAAGGGCCGCGGAACCGTTGCAAACAGTTATACCGAATTTACGGCCCATCCGTTTGGCGAATCGTCCCTCAAAATCTTTGACAAAAGGACCTTCAGAAGAAATCCACCCCGTGTCTATACATTCGGTCAGATATTTCTTCTCATTACCGTCCAGGAGTGGTTCATTGACTGGTATCATAAGGGAAGCGTCTTGATAGTTTGGTAAAACAATAAGTGAGTAATGTTAATTTTCTTTCAATTGTATTTTTTCTACTGTAATGGGATCAAAGCGTGTCTTATCATGATCTCCCACATAGGGTCCTTGTTTTACCTCGATCATTTCCAGTTCTTCTAACACTTCAAAGCCGTGGCCACCGGAGGCAAGAAGGATCACATCACCATCTTTTAGTATTCGGCTCTCCAGATATTCCTTTTCATCATTATAAAAGTCTATCCGGAGTTTTCCTTTGCGGATAAAAAGAACCTCCTGGGTATAATGTACCTCTCTAGAAACTGGGTTGTGAACATGGGGAAAAATGACTTTGCCAACAGGATGTCTCATAAATGCCAACTGCTGGGATAGATCGTCCGGAGTGAAAAAATGAATCCCCGGTTCACGGTATCCATGAGATATGATGATTGCTAATAGTTCATTCTTATTATTTATATATTCAACCATGTATTTTATTCTCCAGAAACAGTAACAATTTATTAAATGTCTTCACTGGATCAAGAATTTCTGAGTATAAACGAATACAATTCTTTTGGTAATAAGGATAATTCAAGCATATTTCTTCTATAGCTTTCGGTAGCTCCTCGATTTTTTTGATACATTTCCCAAATGAATACTTTGTATTAAGATCTGCAAATGTTGTATTATATGTAGTAATAGTCGGCATCCCGAGCATCATATGAGTTGAGAATTTTCCAGAAGATAGCCCTAAGTACTTTATATTGTTACCGGTATAAATAGAATCGCATTCATGAGGAAAATATAGGGCTAATCCAATGTCAAATTTACTTAAATAGGCATAATAGTCATCCTCGTTAATAAAAGGTTCATCATTGAGTTTAACTGGATATTTTTTATTTTTAAGATAAGTAATTCGTTTTTTAAACGGATTATCATGATCTAATTTGGAACGACTATGAAATTCAATGTGGGCATTGATGTTCCAGTCTTTTTCAATAAAATCCAAGAGTTTATCTATTCCTGTAAATGTATCGAGAGTTCCAGCTGCAACTATTTTTACTGGTTTTTGACACTTGGTGGGAGGCAACTGTAACTTACTTGTTTTATTGGGAGATACCGGTATGTGAAAGAAGAAGCATTTGTGATTTATATTATTTTCTTCTATTAGCAGTTGCTCGCGTGTTTCATCTTGAACTACACAAAAATCAAGAAATTGGGAGGCTCTTCTTTCCATTTTTTTTAGCCTATGTTGGTTGTCCGTTTTGAGTTCTTCCTTAAAAAAAATTTCAAAAGAAAAGTATCCGAAACTCGCTGGTTTTCCAAGGAATTTTGTCAATCGATAAGCTGTTATAAGCCCATTGGGATCAATACCAATGATGATTTTTTTGCGAGTGGTTCTTACAGGGCGCCATACACGCCAATAATAATAAAAGGCTCTAATAATGTTTTTAATAACGTTGCCGCGCGTTAGGGAAAAAATCCCGTAACCGAGTACCTGAAAAGTTTTAAGAGAATGCAATTTGTCCGGTTTTTGTATGTACTGTTCAGTTGAAAGTATTATTAAGGGATAACCTCTACGAGTTATTTCCTTAAAGAAATACAATAAAGTTGGGTTGGTAAATGTGTCAGGGTTTCGCGTGACAACTATTATTTTATTCATTTTGTTGAAGTATAATGTGAAGATTTAACCTGTGGTATTCGGTAATCCCAACAATCTTCCTTCAATACCTAATTGAGCAGTTCAGGATCGTTGCGAACTTCATTCTGGTGAAAAGAATGACTAGCCTTGTAAGCACTCTGTACATGGTCTTTAACCTTATTATAAAAGTCTATCTGGAGCTTTCCTTTGCGGATAAAGAGAACTTCCTGGGTATAATGCACTTCTCTAGGAACAGGGTTATGAACATGGGGGGAAATGACTTTGCCAACAGGATGTCTCATAAATGCTAACTGTTGGGATAGGTCGTCCGGAGTGAAAAAATGAATACCAGATTCGCGATAATTATGAGATATGATGATTGCCAGAAGCTTTCCCCCATCTTTTATATTATTAAATATATGAAAGCACTTGCTTTAAGATTTTGTGAGTTTTTTTATGAGATTGTTTAATTTCGTTAATGTTAAATATAAACCAGGCACTCTTAATGATGCCACTATTTTTAAAATGTAATATTTTGAATTTTTCCTAGAGCATTTATTGATTACATTTAGCGACCTATCAAATAAATTCCACCTCAGTGCTTTTATTGCATTACTAATAATATGCCTATTATAGGTATCTTCTCCGCAAAAACTAATGATTTCATCTCTAAATTTATCAACGACATATTGATATCCATCTATATCAAGTTCTTTATTCCTTGAAATGGTAGCTCCCGAATGCAAGTGATATGTAAAAAGAGGTTCTTTTCTGTGAATGAATTGACAAGTTTTTGCTAAGCGAATTGAAGTATCCCATTCTTGATAAGAAGGCACTTTCTCATCCAAAAGGCCAATTTTTTCAAGTGCACTTTTGGAAGTAAGTATACCTTGGAACATAGGACCAGGAGATGTCAACGCCTTAGCTATAACATTTTTTCCATTTATATGAGGGAGATTCCAAATAGAATTTTGGCCCGTTAAATGATCATGGCGCCAACAATCTGTATAAACAACTGTCATAGGGTCAAAGTTTACCGTACTCAATGCTCTTACTTGATATTCAAGCTTTTGAGAATCCCATTCATCATCAGAATCCTGAAATGCTATCCAATCATTTGATGATTCCTTAATACCTTTATTACGTGCAGCCTGGGCGCCTGAATTTGCATTAAGGGCAATTAATCGTATTCTCTTATCGTTGAAGGAGCGGACTGTATCAACCGATGAATCGGAAGAACAATCATCCACAACAATAATCTCAAAGTTCTGGTAAGTTTGGTTTAAGATTGAATCCAAACATGTCCCAATAGTTTTGCTCCTATTATATAGCGGTATGATTATTGAAATATCTATATTCACTAGTCTTTTCTTAAAATGATTGTGTAGCCGCTTATTTCGAGTTCTCTAAATCCCATTACATGAATAATTTTTCTGAAGAATGAAATAACAAAAGTAATAGCTTCAGAGTAGATATTTATCTTTTTTGTTTCAAACGGTTTAGTGCTGTATCGCTTTGCAAATTCAACAAGTTTATATCTGTCTGAAACAAGCGGACGTGTGCATGAAAGGTTTAACCCCATACTCATATATTTCAAAAAAACTTTTGGATTATATGGTTTTAGATGAGAGAGGTCGTCATAGAACTCTTGCCATAATACGGGAGCACTAATAATTAGGTGGCCTCCCGATTTTAGACACCGGTCCATTTCTCTCAAAGATTTATATAAAATCTCCGGGGTAAGATGTTCGACAATATGACTAGAGTGAACTAAATCGAAAAAGTTATCTGGATATGGGAGGTTTGGTAATTCGCCCAACGTACAGTTTTGGTATTTTTGTTTTAGAATATTTACTGACTCTGGGTTGCCATCAAGCATGTAAATATCATCTCGGGATAGCGTTGATGCAAAAAGGTCGTCGCCTGATCCAATGTCAAGTACCTTGCTATCAGGTGTGATATATTTTTTTGCTAGAAGAAAAAAAGGTTCTCTACGGTCTGTAATGAATTGTTTTTTAATAAACATTGATAGATAGCTTAGAATTTTGTGAATATTAACGGACCATAGAACATCTTCTACAAATATCTAAATTCCGTTTCCCTGTAGAAAGATCTAAAGCTAATTGTTGAAACTTTTTTTCTTTAACTATGTCATCAAGGCTATTTTTATCCAACTTGCCAAAAACATGTCTATTTTCCCAATCCAGGCAACAAAGAACCACCTCACCTTGGGCATTAATCGTTAAATCTCTAAGAGGGGCAAAACAGTTTTTCTTGTGGTCTAATATCTCCCCATCATAAATATTTTCACGACCATCTAATATGGATTTGAAAACCGTATAAGGAAAGTTAACTGTTAGTGCAGACAAACGCTCAAATTCAGCGTCAGAATATGCGGAAACGGCCAGTATCCAAATATTTAATTCAGTCAGTTCATTAGCTAACTGCTGCGTTAAGTAGAATCCATTTGTTAGCAGTAAAATCTTTGAATTTGGGCAGAGTTTATTGGCAGTTTTGATAAAACCAAATAATCTCGGATCAATAAAAGGCTCATTGTATCGATGAAAAACAAAAAGCCCTTCATAGTTTATCGAGGATAATTCAGTAATTACTTTTTCTACAATTCCTGCTGAGAGTACTTTTTTTTCTTTTACTCGCGATGCAGGGCACTTCTTGTGGATCATGCTGTAATTACATATATTTGACAGTTCGAATGAAACCCTTTGGATTTGTTTTATTAAGGGTTTTTCGAGGTTAATGGAGGGGCTAGTTATGCTAAAGAAATTATCGTAATTAACATCAAGTTTTCTATAATCTCGGTTCATAAAGATATTATTAGTTGTTTTATTTAATACTTTATTATGTATTTTTTTAAAAAATTTCATTTTACTTAAATTTGTTATTTTTTTTAACAGTGTTATCATCAAAACCTGAAATAAATTTGAGTATACTTTTAGCAGCCCTAACGCCACTCTTACCATCAAATGGTCCCATTAGATCTGTGCATAACTTTTTTTGATTCTGAAACATACATTTGCGAAAATCATCATCAAACAGAGCTTTTTTGATTTTAGCTTCTAATTGATCAGGGGAAAAAACAGGAGCAGCAGCGCCATAATCAAAAAGCTGAGGATCAAGAATCTTAGTTAACACATATTGTTGTACAACAACAGGGACATTAAACAACATAGCCTCATAAAGGCAGGCTGACTTTATACCAATAACAATTGAAGAATTTTTATAAAGTTGTGCATGATTGTTTCTGGCTCTATCAACAATTACTCTATCAATTTTTAGTTCGATTAATTTGGTGCGGATTTTTTTGGTATAATAGTCAAACTTGAAAAGTGGGTGCAGGAGCACAAGTATATTAAATTTGTTGTCAATTTTTTTAAGTGTTAATATGCCATCCAGCAATGCTTTATCCGGGTCATAATTTAAATAATTGTAAAAATGAGGCTGATCTTGAAAAGGGCTATAGAAATATAAAGCCATTTTTGAATCTTCTTTGAATCCATAATCTTTGTATAATTGGTCTTTTGTTATACTTTTTTCCCTGATTAAGTTATCTAGCCTTAAGTAGCCAATGGCTTCTATCTTATCATTAATTGTATTTTTTAAATGATGTCTTGTAAGTTTTTCATAATAAGGGCCACATAATGCAAATTTATCAGCGAAAACTGGATATCCTTCTCTGGGATTGCTAATTAAATTAATTTTGTGTTTTTTAAGGCTCTCAGGTATCACATTCGAAGATCCTGTATTTATAGTATTTAAAAGGAAATTGATTACTTTTCTGAAATTGATTTTTTTTTTAATGATTCTTTTAATATCTTTTTTTATCCCATAATAATTTTCATCATATTTGTTGGCCCCCCATAGCCCATGTTGAATGTGATAAGTAGGAATTTTTAATGCTTTAGCTACCTGAACAGCATAGAAAGCATAACCAAGTTCATGAGGGACTACTATTGCGTCAGGCTGCATTTCCTCAAATAAATCAACATAGAACAAATAAAAAATTGTTAAACTATCATAGTTATATTTCTTGCTGAGATCAGAGGGAATAATTTCTTTATAAGTAATGTTGTATTTTTTAATAAAATTAACATCATCATTATCCATCTTCATCTCTTTGAATACTATTCTGGATGGATTAACAATAATGTTGTTAATTTTTTTGCCAATACTTTTAAATCCCAATATTATTGAAACAAATAGTGGGAACACATTATTTTCACATCCAATATAAAGAATTTTCATTATAATTTATGGGACAATAAATAGCGGATTGGAAAATTTCTTAAACCAGGTAATCAAAATTAGACTCGTCGTTAATAAAATTTCTTAGTTTCTTGCCAGCACAAGTTTGTTCTGAAATCACAGAAAAAACTGAAAAATAGCTTAATATTATACAAATACGTCCCAATTTAACATGCTGTCTGCTGTGATGTGAGTAGTAACTGTTTTCCCACTTACCTTATCAATATCCTGAGCCATTATTTTTTTCTTCCCAGCAATAGGTCGTCGATAACATATGTCATCCTCTGTAATAATTTCTCCTTTAGTAATTTCCTTACTCGTCCAAATACACTTAAAATAGAGCTGTGATTGATCCAGGTCATCTGTAGAAGGGGTTAGCACATAGCTACCTTTAGCCTTTTCCAGTGTTCCAATCTTTTGGGCCCAAGTTTTTAGTTCAGAAGCAGTGAATGATTTAAAATGACCGTTCTGTGGTATTGAACGATCGGTTGTAAACCTTTTTTCAAGGAGGTTTACCCCAAGACCAACAGCCATATAATCAAATTCCAAATCACGACCCTGTGGTGTATAGCCCACGGGATAGCCGTATTGTTGTTTGATCCAAGGGATATTGTTAAAGTTCATCATGTCTGGAGAATTTGTATGAAAGTCATGGAGAACAATTATGTCAGTACCTCCTGCATTAAAGTACCACTCTTGCAATGTATCGAATTCAGTTTTATTTATCGCTCCCGTATCAATTATTATTGGTTTTTTAGTGTTACCAATAAATTGGATCAATCTTTTATGATTGAGACTCCATGTGCATATTTTATGGACTGACACATCAATTTTTTCTAATATTTTAAAAGCATTAATCGTATGTGAGGTGCATATGAAATCAAGTTCCTTGGCTTCAACTTCGGACTTTATTTCAGACCATTGGCCTAAGTCATAATCTAGTCGTTTGAATATATCGTAAAACGTTTCTGAAACAGGGACATTATTCAGAGTTTGGTATGTATATTTTGCGCATTTATCACCAACAAGTGAGTCTGGATCTATCAATTGCATCTTTATAGCTTCGAAACCGATTTTTGCAGCTTCATCTATTAGTTTAAAGGTCCTATCAATATCACCACCATGCGTTAGTCCTATATCAGCAATTTTATAAATAGGATTGCCGTCACCAACCTTATTTGAGCCTAAAACGACCGTTTTAGTCATTTGATAACCTCTTTAATATTTGGGCATATCATTTCATGTTTTAGGGCTACTCCTTTTTTAATATCTACTTTTGCAACCTTTCCAATCACTTCATCGAAATATTTGGGGGGCAATCCGAATCCAGGTCGGATGCATTTTATGTTATGTTCATTGAATTTTTCACCAGCCTTAATTTCATTTACAACATATATGGATTTGCGAAATTTAATATTTTCTTTTTCGGCTGGCTTTAATTCGTATTCAGCTTTTCCTAGTGCTAGCCATGCCTTATTCGTATCCTCACATAGCTGCTTCAACTCCTCAGGTTCAAGTGAAAATTCGCTGTCAGGCCCCCTATCTTTCCGATTAAGAGTTACATGTTTCTCAATAACACTAGCCCCTAAAGCTACACTGGCAACAGACACTGCAGTTCCCATTGTATGATCAGACAAACCAGAAACAACATCAAATCTCTTCGCTAAGTCTTGAATTGTATACAAATTTGATTGCTCAACCGGTGTAGGGTAACCACTGATACAGTGCAATAAAATAATATCTTTACAACCAGCTTCTTGTGCTGTCACAACAGCTTCGTTAATCTCCTCCAGGTTTGCCATACCAGTTGAGATGATCATGGGTTTACCGGTATTGGCAACATAGTTAATTAGTGGCAAGTCAATGATCTCAAAAGAAGAAATTTTGTATGCTGGATTATTTAAATCTTCCAGTAAATCAACGGCTGATTTATCAAATGGTGTACTAAAGCATGTCAGTCCAATCTTTCGGGCATGATCAAATATTGGTTTGTGCCATTCGAAAGGTGTATGCGCCCATTCATAGAGCTGGTAAAGGCTATAGCCATTCCATAATCCATCATGAATTTGAAATTCCTCAGTATCACAATCAATTGTTAGTGTGTCAGCGGTGTATGTTTGTAGCTTTATAGCATCAGCACCCATGGATTTTGCCATATCGATAGTCTCAAGTGCTCGATTAAGTTGACCATTATGATTCGCTGAGAGCTCAGCAACAATAAATGGTGGATGGTATAATCCAATTTTGCGGTTTTTTATCTCTACGCATTTCATTACCGTCTCCTAGGCAATTGTAATTGATAGGTAACTGCCGATTCTGATTGGTGCTTTTCATCAATATTAAAATCTAATTGAGTGAAAATTTTATTTGATGATATATTGGTTTTTTTGACATGTGCCTTTATTGACGCAACTTTGGAGCAATCATTTGATAATTTTTCTATTGCTAATTTCAATATTTGTTTACCAAGGCCTCGCCCTCTAGCTTCTTTTTTAAGTGAAAAACTTAGTTCGGCAGTATGGTTATCATCTATTTGAAAACGTATTTGTCCAATTGGTATATTATTGTTTTTTGCTACATAAAGAAAAGAACTGTTATCATTAAGCTTGTTTTTGAACCAGGTTCTATGTGAATCCAAGCTAATTGGTTCACTGTGAAATGAGTTGTCTCTTACAGCCTTATCATTAGCCCAATTGAAGTAAAGCTTCATATCAGAATGTTTTGCTTTTCTAATAATTATCATAACTAATCAACTCTTTAGCAACCCTTGCGCATCCATTAGCATCACATATACTTGAAGCATTAGTTTGCATCATCTGCCATTGCTCTCTGGAATTAATTGTGGATATTAAGTTTTTCTTTAAATCATGTTTGTCTTTCCAAATTTTAAGTGCGCCCAGGTTTTCTAATGTAGAAGCAATTAATTTTTGATTCTCCGCTAGAACTGCAATTAATGCTGGCAGTCCTAAGGCACATCGTTCCCATGAGGTAGTCCCGCCAGCACCGATTGCCAGGTCAGCTTCAAGCATCAGTTCAGCCATGTTCTTCACATCAGACAAGACATTGATTTTTTGATGATGGCTTTTAGCTTGTTTAATAATTGAAGACAAGTGTGGTGCTTTTCCGCCCAATACCACATTTACCAGAGGTTCTTGTTTCCACTCAATCTCGCTTAGTCCATCTAAAACTTTTCCTGTAAAGTTATTTGGGTCTGCACCACCCATGCAAACCAGTATGCACTTTATACCGTTATAAGATTTGCGTTTTGTTAGTGCTTTGGGTCTTAATAACGCAAATTCTGGACGTAGCAGAGCGTAAATAGAGCCTAGCAAAACTTTACATCCTTCTGGAACATAATAATTGTAAGTTTTGTCTTTTCTTCCATAGGTCTGGTCCAACAGCAGGTCACAATTCAATTTTCGGTCAGCGAGATCGTCAATGACCATAATTTTATTGGTATAATTTCGGAGTGTTTTGTGCCATAGATGATTAATGCCGTAATGGTCAACTATCAGCCAGTCAATTGTTTTATTGCCCATGGCCTTGATTGTATCCTCGGCATCCTGCTGCAAGGGAACCCCTAGCCAGTTAATCTGAGCAGGATTTTCGGATTCGGGTTTGTCTCCTGGAGCCGAAGGTGGCAATAGCGTCACCTGGTGGCTGTGTTGATGGATCAGGTCTTTCATTTGGCCAGGAAAGTTACGACATATAAACTGAACTTTAGCACCATGTATCTTCAACTCGTTTGCTAGAGTCAGACAGCGCATTATATGACCTGAGCCAATTTGGATGGAGGCGTCGGCACGGATAACAATTTTTTGTCCCATTAATTCAATTCTCAAACTAAACCTTGGCTGAACATATATGCGGAGTGCTTCACGGTGGCGAGACTCACTGCAACTAAAGACCAAAGAGGTGTTTTGCTATTTCAAAATCATATTTGGTATCAATATCAATTGATTGCTCTTGGGGCATAATATAACCGTAGATATCATTTCCATATATACTTCCACTCTCCAAAAACTTTTCAGTAGAGAAAATTACAAAAGCACCATTGCTATGATATGTTTTGGGACATTCAGTGGATTTGGTTGATTTGTAAGGTGAATCAGGGAAACAAGGAACCAATCTTAAACTTTGTTTAACAAAACAACGGGCATTATAAGGAGGAACTGGAAACTCAGTTACGCTCATAACTGTACCATCAAGAGTTTGGAACATTTCATATCCCTTGAGAATATCAGTTACAGTTACAAGGGGGGATGTTGGAAGGAGCACAATAACATTTTCATAATGAATACCATTTGCCATATAATGTTCTATCGAATGTTTACATACATCAGATATTGTAGCCGGATCAACTGATAGTTCTTTAGGTCTTATAAATGGGACCTTTGCGCCTGAATCCATTGCGACTTTAGTTACCTGTTCCGATTCAGTTGATATGCAAATATCATTAACATCACAGATAGATAAGGCTTTCTCTATTGCATATGCAATGAGAGGTTTTCCATGAAAATCAAGAATATTTTTATGTGGAAGCCTGGTAGATTTGTCCTTAGCAGGAATTATTATTAATGTCTGTTTTCTAATCATATCACCCAAGGTTGCCTCTATATATCTTTTGCAAAAAGCTTCATGAGAGATGTAGAACTTTTTTTAGTGCACTAATCACCTTGTCTTGATCAATTAAAGAAAGATCAGGATACATCGGCAGTGTAATTGCGCGGGAATAGTATTTTTCTGATTGGATAAACTGATCAGTTATAAAATTTTTGTAATAGGGTTGTCTATAAATTGGTATATAATGAATATTTACATTTACTCCATTTTTTCTTAACCCATCGAAAACTGCTCTATGATTAATTTTAATTTTTTCTAACTCTAAACAGATGACATATAAATGCATCCCAGAGTAGGATTCGGAATCACGAATAGGTAATTGTACAGGAATATCCGACAACAGTTCATCGTATCTTTGTGCCACCTTATGACGCTTAGAAACAAATTCATCCAAACGCTTTAACTGGCTGATCCCTAAAGCTGCCTGGAAATCAGTCAAGCGATAATTATAACCAAGATCGATTTGCTGGTAATGCCATGAGCCATCCTGCTCCAGGGGCAGAAGTTCTGGATTGCGAGTAATTCCATGATTTCTCAATAATCTCATCTTTTCTGCGAACTGGAGATCATTGGTAACTGCCATGCCGCCTTCACCTGTAGTGATATTTTTTACAGGATGAAAGCTGAATACTGTGATATCACTATATCTACAATTTCCAACAGGGCTATTTTTGTAACGTCCCCCTAAAGCATGGCACGCATCCTCAATAACATGAAAATTATATTCCCGGGACAATGTATAAATCGCTTCCATGTCACAGGGCAAACCACACAAATGTACAGCAACCAATATCTTTGGCAGTTTGTTTTTCTTCTTTGCTCTGATCAGTTTTTCCCTCAAGCAGTCTATACTTATGTTCCAAGAAAGGGGATCAATATCAACAAAATCAACTCTTGCCCCACAGTAAAGTCCACAGTTCGCAGAGGCAACAAATGATATAGGTGACGTCCAGAGCCAGTCATTTTTCCCAAGTTCCAATGCTAAACAGGCAACATGCAAAGCCGATGTTCCGCTGTTAACTGATATTCCATATTTTGAACCAGTATAATCGCAGACAGCTTTTTCAAACCTTGGAGTTATCGGCCCTTGGGTAATAAGTTCAGACCTTAAGACATCTATTACAGACTGGATATCTTCTTCTGAGATATTTTGACGACCATACGGTATCATTTCTTTTCTAATAAAAACCAGTTAATGTCATCCTGCGGGAAAACAGGGTCTCTGTGATATGCAAAACCATAATCAACAAGTTTTAGATTAGGATAAGTGTCCATCATTTCTCCTGCAAAATCACGTTTAAACAAACGTTCATCATTGCCACGATAAGAAACGCTAACAGGTGTTGGATTATAGTATTCAGCAATGCAGATATATTTTTGGGAATATTCATATAACCCGCGATATACATTATTTAAGAAATCGGGGTTGATATGAATAAGAACACCTTTACTCAAGGTGAGATCAAATTTTTTATCCAATTCAACGTCTAATATTGAGCCATGAACTACTTCTGCTCCTCCCCATTTTTTCAATTCACTAACTGCTTTTTTATTAATTTCAATACCTGTAAGTGAGCAAGAAGGTAATAAGTATTTGAGCACTATTAGGTTCAGTCCAATGTTTGCGCCAAACTCAAGAATGCTTTCCACTTCTTTCGTTTTTGAAACGATTTTTGAAAAAAAGGCTATATTTGAGGAGATTTTCCCAGCGCCTTTGTTCCTTTCAATATAATTATCGCCAAATTCGCCGGCCCAGAAACTTTCCTGATCAGTAATAAACTTATTAAAATCCAAAATATTCCCCTAAATTTTAATTCAAATAAAGTGATGGATCATTTTTTTGAATTTGCTTGGTGATAGTTTTTAAAAAGTCCTATTTACACTGATTCTATTCCAAACCATTTGCGGTTTCATTATATGAGTGAATTTCTTCAATGGTTAGAAAATGAATATTTGTTCCTGAATTGTATTCAAATCCCTGATTCACCGGTATACCTTTTTCTCCAAGTTTGTTGGTTTTAAAGTCGACCGAATGTGTAAAGCTTATGCTGGGCGTAATCACGTAATGGGCATCAAATTTTAATGTAAGGTGTGAGTCGTCGGCTGGACACATTATTTCATGCAGTTTTTCCCCAGGCCTTATTCCAATAATTTTTATTGGCAATTCAGGAGCAATTGATTCAGCAAGATCTGTGATGCACATGGAGGGGATTTTGGGTACAAAAATTTCCCCCCCCTGCATCCTTGCAAAACTCTTAATTACAAAATCAACCCCTTGTTGCAGTGTAATCCAGAATCTCGTCATGCGTTCATCAGTAATTGGAAGTTCATTTGCTCCATTAACAACCAAATTTTTAAAAAACGGCACTACAGAGCCCCGTGAGCCAACCACATTTCCATAGCGGACAACTGAAAAACGCGTTGGGTGTCCCCCTGAAATGTTATTTGCCGCAACAAAAAGTTTATCGGAGCATAATTTTGTTGCACCATAAAGATTAATAGGATTGGCAGCCTTGTCTGTTGAAAGAGCAATTACTTTTTGAACATTATTTAATAAAGAAGCCTGGATAACATTCTCTGCCCCATGGATATTTGTTTTTATGCACTCCATAGGGTTATATTCTGCAGCAGGAACCTGTTTTAGAGCGGCAGCATGTATTACATAATCGATACCATTTAAGGCCTGATCTAATCTTGGAGAGTCTCTGACATCCCCAATGAAATAACGCATTACAGGGTCATTGAAATCCTGCTGCATTTCAAACTGCTTCAATTCGTCACGAGAATAGATGACAAGACGCTTCAGTTTATAACGTTCAAGAAGAGTTTTGGTGAAGTGTTTCCCGAAAGAGCCAGTTCCGCCTGTAATTAAAACTGATTTATTAGTAAACAAAATTGAACTCCTAAAATTTATTAATTTTGGTTAATTTTGAGTTGGGTTTTATGTTTTAGGCATTTCTCTGAGAATTGTTGACGTGAGATAATCAGCTCAGTATGTACTACTATTGTTAATTTCTCCGTTTCCCATTAATTAAATCATGAGGCAACTTTTTAAGGATTTTTTTTGATAAAGGTATCATTGCCTATCTGCATCAGACTTCACTGCCATTTATATAAATCAGAATAGTATAAATTTTATTTAGTAATATTTTTATTATGAGCTGTCTGTTCAGTATTGATTGTGTCCAATTCCCATTCAATTTCAGGGGCTACTATTGCAAGTTCCCGATAACCATTATTGGCAGCACGAAAGCTTTTATTGTCAATAATAGAGAAAGCATAAACTGAATCCCTACGGTCAAACGGCTCACCAATTCTATTTTTTTGAGTTAAGCTGGCAGTAATATAATATTCCCCGGGTTTCAGTAGTTTTTTAGGCAAGTTAATAGAATATGAATAATTTCCAGGAACTAGTCCTGAAAGTTTTGAAATATATAAATCATCATCAGCTGTACAAAAAACAATGTTCTTATTTTTGTCATAAACACTAACCAACGAGTAATAATCATTCCTTTTTTCTTTGATATCTAATATGAGTTTTAATTTTGCAGAACCATCATAAAGAAAAGCGTTATTCACTTTACCACTTTCATCATGCATAGAAATTTTATTAAATTGTATTGGCTTTGAAACATCATCATTAAATTCAACAAAAAGAGAACGCTTATTTCCTGGTTTCCCGAAACTGCTTACCGAGTTTAGATAATAGTCAATACTTTCATGGGTGGCTCCACTATATATCTGTTTTCCATCATGGAGCACAATGGAAGTACTACAAAGGCTGTTAATTGCACTCATATTATGACTCACAAACAAGACTGTTCTTCCTTCTTTCCCAACATCCTTCATCTTCCCAAGGCACTTCTTTTGAAACTGGCTATCGCCAACAGCCAACACCTCGTCAATAATCAAAATTTCGGGCTCTAGATGGGCTGCAACAGCAAAGGCCAAACGAACTCTCATTCCAGAGGAATAACGCTTGACCGGTGTATCCAGAAACTTCTCCACTTCAGAAAATGCAACGATCTCATCAAATTTGCGGTCGATTTCCGTTTTAGACATCCCCAGGATTGTACCGTTCAGGTAGATGTTCTCCCTACCCGTCAACTCAGGATGAAAGCCGGTTCCAACTTCAAGAAGGCTAGAAACATGACCATTTATTATCACTTTTCCTGATGAGGGTTCCGTTATGCGGGATAAAATCTTTAGAAGTGTACTCTTGCCTGCGCCATTCCGGCCGATGATGCCCAGGACTTCACCATGCTTCACTTCAAAGGAGACATCTTTCAAGGCCCAGATGATGTCGTCGCTTTGCGATGAGTTATTGGTTATTTGTTCTTGGTTATTAAGGTTTGCCGATTGTCCATCACCAACAATAGATGCTTCCGGTTGATCATCGAAGTGACTGAGTTTTTGGAGCTGCCGTAAGTTGGAAAGGGGGAATTTGAGCCATGAGGTCATTGCCCCGAAAAGGGTATCGTGCATTTCTTCTTTAAGACCGATGCGGTAGCGTTTGGATAATCGCTCCACTTTGATAGCTATGTTGCTCATGGGTTCGCTTGTTACCGGTTATTTGTTATCAGTTATTGGTTATTGAGTAAATATTGTCTTGGTTGCCATGATCCAAAGTAGCATATTCAGCAGGCTCTTTTCCTGAACAGAAGGAGCTTTTCCCGTCTTTTAAAGGTAGTTCATGTATCCATTGCATTCGGTTATTTGTTATTTGTCATTTGTTATTAGTTATTCGTTTTCTGGCGGTTGAGGTAATTTATATAGCCATTCTGAAGAGCAAGAGCTTATAGTTACCGGTTAATTGTTATCAGTTATTGGTTATTGAGTAAAGATTGTCTTGGTTGCCATGATCCAAAGTAGCATACTCAGCAGGCTCTTCCTGAACAGAAGGAGCTTTTCCCGCCTTTTTAAGGTAGTTCATGTATCCATTGCATTCGGTTATTTGTTATTTGTCATTTGTTATTAGTTTTCTGGCGGTTGAGGTAGTTTATATAGCCATTGAGAAGAGCAAGAGCCTTAGATATTAGTTTTCTTCCATTCTCGTATTCTTCAGATTTAATATAACCATCATCCAGCGATGTAATCAACTGATCAACGAGCTCATAAAGTGAGCCGCGACTTATCCGGCAAAACTGAATATTTTCCTGATAGTGAAACCTGCCAAAGCCCTCGGCGAGGTTGTGTGTCGTAGAGCGAGCCGCCCTCTTCATGTCATCCACCAGCGCATATTTCTCATCTTTCGGATACTTCTTGATCAACTCCGTGATAAATCTCCTCACTTCAGTACAAGCTTTCCAACATTCCAAATCCTCGAATGACTTAAAGCTCTTTTTCGCCATTTTCCTTAACCAATAACTTGCTGCCCAAAGGGCTTCACAAATAACTGATAACCATTAACAAATAACCGCGCCTTCGCCGCTACGCGACGTCCGCAAAAATTCGTTCCATACGTTTAAAATAAAAAGCTCCTGAAACTGATATCAACAAGGCGGTCATCGTGCCCATTAAAATGAGATCCCAAGGCATGGGATTTGTGCCAAGGAGGGCCGATCTAAAACCTTCGATAACTCCGGCCATTGGGTAAAGACCATAGACTAACCTGTATTTATCCGGGATCAGTGAAACCGGCCACACCACCGGAGCTGCATACATGAGAAGCTGTACTATAAATGTTATTGCATGATTAACGTCACGATATTGTATAGCTAAGGCGGACAACCACATCCCGATACCGGATGCAGTCAATATCACAAGCATAATAAGCAATGGCAAAAAAATGATATTTAAGGTGGGAGCAATCCCATACCAAACCATCATTAGTCCAAGAATCGAGAAA
>JBHPCH010000020.1:0-29633 GCA_042576125.1 Thermodesulfobacteriota bacterium | reverse complement strand
GCTGGTTGAGGCAACGGCCTCTTTGATGACCGTTGTCATATTAATGTTTTCCATCAACCAGTCGGCCCGGCCCGATTCAATTTTGGCGAGATCAAGAACCTCATTAATGAGTCTGGTAAGGCGCTCTGTTTCCTTTACCATTATTGCAAGGTATTTGTGGCGCTCTTTAGGATCCATATCCTCATTATCATGCAATATCTCAGAAAAAGCCCGTACCGATGTCAAGGGTGTGCGTAGTTCATGGCTCACAGTTGAAACGAATTCATCTTTCAGGCGGTCCAGCTCCTTGAGTCTTTTGTTGACTTCCTGCAGTTCTCTCGTAGCAGCCTCAAGTTCAATGGATTTTTCTTCAAGTTGGTGACTGTATTCAAGCACCTGGGAAGTCTCATCAATTATTTTCATAATTCCTTCGGGGCTGATCTCCTCCCCTTCCACCACAGAGGAAACCATGACACGTGCAGAGGCAGCTCCAATGGCTCCGGACAAAAGCCTTTCAGCAAATTCAACCAGTTCGGCATCTGCCTGCATATCTTTCGAAAAATCAATGTGATGGGTGTGGAAATAGCTTGCAAAGGCCCTTTCAGTCTGCTGCGGTCCAATAAAACGGGTGAGCAGATTTTTAAGTTCGGTGATCATGGCCTTTCCTTTCCAAAGGTGCGTGTCACCACTGTGCCGGTATACATCTACAAAAAGGGAAGCCTGTATTCGATCCATTGTGCTCTGTCTGTCAAGGAGAGAGACGCTTACAAGGAGCCCGATGTTGACTAACATGCTCCAGAAGACCGAATGGGTGATCGGGTCAAACATATCGAGGCCTAAAAGCTGATATGGCTTGAGTAGCTCGATGCCGAAGGGGCCATGCTGAAGAAAAGATAAGGGTATCCAGCCTGACCTGGCAAAAGAAGGGAGCAGCAGGGTGTAGAACCATACCATAAATCCTGCAGAGAGACCGCATACTGCTGCACGCCGGCTGGCATTTTTCCAAAAAACTCCGAAGAGAATAGCTGGTCCAAACTGGGCTGCTGCTGCAAAGGAAACCAATCCCATGGTGACAAGGGTGTAAGATTCACCAATAAACCGGTAGTAGAGATAGCCAAGCAGCAGGACAAAAATAATACTGCAGCGACGTATGAAGAGGAGGACGCGGCTGAGATCTACTTGCTGGATTAAAAATACCCGCAACAAAATCGGCATAATCATATCATTGCACAGCATGGTGGAAAGGGCGATGGTTGCAACAATAACCATGCCGGTGGCAGCAGAAAGGCCTCCCAGGTAAATAAAGAGGGCAAGGATGTCCTGACCTTCAGTAAGGGGTAGAGCCAGAACGAAAATATCAGGAGCAACATGTCCTTCTGGAAACAGGAGCATCCCGGCAAAGGCTATTGGCAGCACGAAAATATTGATTGCCAGCAGATAAAGCGGGAAAAGCCAGGCAGCTTTTCGAACATGCTCTTCATTTACATTTTCCACCACCAGAACCTGGAACTGCCTTGGTAGAAACATGATTGCCATCATGGAGAGAAAGGTGAGGGTGAACCAGTTAGTATAGCCTCCCGGTAAAACTTCCAGCTTCATAAGCCTTGAAGTTTCTTGATATTGGTTTACCCAGTCGAAGAGATCTACAGGCCCGTCAAACATGATAAAGGTAACAAAGATGCCTGCAGCACTGAACGCCAACAATTTTATCATAGACTCAAAGGCAATTGCGGCTACCATGCCTTCATGCCGCTCCGTAGCATCAATATGGCGTGTTCCGAATAAAATGGAGAAGGCGGCCATTATCATTGCTACTGAAAAGGCATTGTCATTCCATAAAGAAGTTGCTCTGTGCTCCATGATCATTTCAATATCAGGATAGTGCAGCATGACAGAATAACTTGTAGAAACGGCTTTCAATTGCAGAGAGATGTAAGGCATGATGCCGACAACGGCAATTATCGTCACCAGGCCGCCGATGAGGGAACTCTTGCCATATCTGGAGGCAAGAAAGTCAGCAATTGAGGTGATACGGTATACTTTGGCAATGCGGATTATTTTCCGGAGGAGAAACCACCATAAGGCCGCCATAAGTGTCGGCCCAAGGTATATAGGCATAAACCCTATACCAGTTTCTGCGGCTCGCCCGACACTTCCATAAAATGTCCAGGCTGTACAGTATACGGCAATGGAAAGGGTATAGATATACGGGTTGCTTATGACTGATTTGCCCTTGTCAGACTTCCAGTCAGCATAATATGCTATTGCAAAAAGAGTTCCCAGATAACAGATTGAAACAAGAAGTATGACCCATTCCTGCAGCATGCTAATCAGTTTTCCTGATAGATGGTAAAGGATATGATGCTCTGGGCATCTTTTTTCTTTCAGTTACAAAGGCAATAAATATGATGAAAAGAAACCAAAAGGAAAAGAGATAGATATAGAGTAGGGGCACGCTGAACCATAAAACATTTTTACTGAAGAGGGCCAGCAGCGGATAATTCAGAGCAAGAATGCCAAAGGCAAACAAGACCAGTAAGCGCTGGATTTTTTTTCTAATGGGTGACACGGCAAAAACCTCTTAAAGTTTCAAATAATATTCTGAAAAATGGCTGCATAAAAGCAGTGCAGTAAAAGTTTAACGACAGCATTATTTTTTGATCCTCATGGCAAGTGGCAGAGCAAGACGTAAAGCGCTGCTGGAATTTTCATATTGCTGACTCCATATATCACCCCCCATGGAATGAAGGATGCCGGCAATGGTTAATTCTCCTGTACTGCTTTGCAATTTTTCCTCCAGCAGTGTTTCCACGATTGCAGTCGGCAGAAACTCTCCGGACCAGATAAAATCAAAATAAATAAACTGTTCACCGATATGAGCCTTACATAAAAGCTCCTGCAGCATTCTTTCGTGTCGAATTTTATCAGCCAGGTAGTCCAGAACAAGAAGAAGTCCGTAGCTGTCGATTTTCACAGTTGCTGTTTTATTTGTTGCTGCTGTAAAATTTACTGTACTGCTGCGAAAATGCTTTGCAAGAAATCCGAAGAGAATGACCGAGTTCATTTCATTCAGGTGGTTTTGAGTCTGCATGAGAAGGTTGCAGGCTTGATCCATGGAGTCGAAAACTTCTGCAAGGTTTAATGATTCCTGTACCAATACATTTTCAAAGGCGCTACGCATGACCGGTGACATCTCAGGATGTTCCGTAAGGTTTTCTAACGCTGCCCGAAGATTTGTCAGGGGTGCACGAAATGCATCTGTTTTCATGGAGAGAAGACTGTCCGGACTGAACCAGGCGGAAACATCCTTTAATATAATAATAAAATTATTTTCAGTTTGAAACGGGAGGAAACGAAGACGGCAGCTAAAAATTTTTCCCTGATTTGTTGCTGCATTCATGAACTGTATAGAGGAACATGTGTCATGGTTAGATGTTTCCTCCTGCGCCTGATAGTGTAAAAACTCCAGGGCATGTTCAACGGGAGATTGAAGGCATAGAGTATATAAAGAAGCACCAAGGCTTATTGAATGGTTGCCGCCAAATAAGTCGGCTGCAGTTTTATTAAACAGGGTTATTGTCGCATCTGGAGCGCAAACGATTACTCCATCCTGCAGTTCATCAAATAATGTTTGCAGGAGTGTTTCATGGTCCATTTTTAATTGGACATCAGACTTTTTAAGGTTTTGCTTTACTGGCACAAGTCGCCTCCCTGTTTAGTGCCTGTCCATAAATGACCTTTTTGGAGTATCTTTGCGTTATGCTTAAAAAATAATGTTCGAAGGTAAGCGAAACGAAGTGGAGACTCCGATATTATACATATGCACCCCAAGGGCACTTCCTTCGGGGCGCCTGCGCTTATTTTTTTTCACAATCCTCGGAGTCTCGTAAACTCGCTTACCAAATCTCCAGCAAAAATCCTTATTTCCGAACAGACACTGGTAAATAAAACAGGCAAAAAATCAGCCAAGCAAGGATTTTACTTTTTCAACGACTTCCTGAGTGGCAAAGGGTTTTGTGATATAATCGTCTGCACCCAACGCCAGTCCTTTTTCCCGTTCCACATCCCGCCCCTTGGCTGTCAGCATAATAATCTTTATCTCCTTCCATGAAGTATCGGCGCGAAGTTCCTGGCACAACTCATAGCCATCTTTTTTGGGCATCATTACATCAAGAAGAATCAAGTCCGGTTTATTTTCGGCAATTGCCTGCATTGCTTCTTCGCCATTACCTGCAGAGCCCACCGTGTACCCTTCCTTTTTCATGAGAAATTCAAGGGACAGTACAATATTTGGTTCGTCATCAACAATCAGGACATATTTTGCCATGGCGTTATTCCTTTCATTTTAACTCAAATCAAGTAGGTCAAAGAAAGATAGATATTCTGAAAAATTAAACAAATTAGTATGTTGCAAAATGTTATGTTATAACCGTTGGTTGATCCTCAGAGGTTTTATTTGGCTATCTTAATGTTTTTTCAAAAAATATTGTAACTTTCCCGGGTAGGATGGTAAAGAATGTTAGCTGAAAGAGGAAGATTGCGCAACAGAGTATTGAGTTTCCGTGTCGGCCAGAAGGGTTAGATATCTCCATCATCAGTAAATGTTTATGGAAAATATAGAGAGAGCAAGAGAAGTATCGCATGGCGATTTTACCGGGGCAGGCAATGCACAGGGTGCGTCAACCCGCTTTTCAGCAAGACAAACCCATGTGCAGGAAACCCTGGCTAAAAGCCAGAAGCGTTTTCGCTATGCATTTCTGACAAGTCCTGATTCTGTTGCCATTATCAGGGCTAAGGATAAAATTTATACTGAAATCAATGAGATGTTCTCTCTTTTTCTTGGTTATGCAAAAGAAGATATTATCGGCAAATCCTTTTTAGAAGTGAGAGCCTGGCATGATCGGGAAGAACAACAAAACCTGTTGGCAGATATAGAGAGAAGGGGACCGGTTATCAACCGGGAGACCCGTTTCATTGACTCTGAAGGGCTCGTTAAAACTGGCTTGCTTTCCGTAATGACGATGCCTCTGGACCAGGAGCTTCATTTTGTTTTAGCCATACGAAATATTGATGCCCTGCGTCAAGTTGAAGAGGCCCTGGAAAAAAGTGAGGCCCGGTATCGAGAACTTTTCAGCAATATGAGCAACGGTGTTGCAGTATTTGAAGCAAAAAATGATGGCAAAGAGTTTGTATTTATAGATTTTAACCGTGCTGCTGAACGCATTGAACACATAAAAAGAGAAGATGTTCTTGGCAGAAATTTTGCGGATATAGTCCCTTCAGCAAAAAAATATGGATTGCTGGATACCTTCAGAAGGGTGTTTAAAACAGGGAAGCCAGAATACCACCCCGTGGAAATCTATAAAGACGGTGTGCTGAAATTATGTAAAGAAAATTATATATACCGGCTTCCAGCCGGTGAAATTGTCGATGTCTATGATGACATCACAGAGCGTAAGCTTGCTGAAAGTAAACTCTTGATATATCAGGAGAAACTTCAATCACTTGCATCTGAGTTGTCGCTGGTGGAGGAGCGCGAGAGACGTTCAATTGCTACTGACCTGCATGACCAGCTCGGGCAGACACTCTCTGTCATCAAAATGTGTTGCTTTACCCTGCGGAATGAACTTCGTTCTCCGGATCATATTCGCCAGATCAATGAAATTAAAGAACTTGTAGCACAGACGATCAGGGATACCCGGTCTCTTACCTTTGAATTAAGCCCTCCGGTTCTCTATGAACTGGGGTTGGTTGCAGCCATAGACTGGCTGGCGGAACAATTTCAGAACAAGCACAGCCTGAAATGCTCTGTTGAAAGTGATACGAAGCCAAAGCCATTGAGTCAGGATTTTGAAGTTGTTCTGTTCCGGTCAGTACGGGAGCTGCTTATAAATATCACTAAACATGCCGAAGCTAAAAAGGTAAAGATTGCTATTCGGGTGAATAAGAAAAATTTGCGAATCAGGGTCACTGACGATGGCGTCGGTTTCAGCAAGGAAGCAAAAGCAGGCAGGGCATATAAAAATCACCAGTTCGGGCTTTTTAATATTACAGAGAGAATACGCCATCTTGGAGGCAAAGTCGAGGTGGATTCCCAGAGTGGCAAAGGAACAATGGTGACCCTGGTTGCCCCTCTTAAAGCACCAGATAAAGATTGAGGCATACAATGAACATTCGTGTTCTGATAGCAGATGATCATAAAATCATGTTGGCTGGACTTCGTTCTCTCCTTGAAAAACAAACAGATTTTGAAGTGGTGGGTGAGGCGGAGAATGGCAGAAAGGCTGTGCAGATGGCTCTGGAGAAAACCCCGGATGTGGTTGTGATGGATGTTTCAATGCCTGATTTAAACGGTATTGAAGCAACTATACAAATAGTTGAAAGCGTGAAGGAAACCAGGGTTATTGCCCTGTCAATGCACTCTGATAAGCGTTTTGTCATGGGAATGTTGCGGGCGGGCGCTTCTGGGTATCTTTTAAAGGATTGCGCCTCGCAGGAACTGGCCAATGCTATTTATCAGGTGGCCGCTGGCAAAAAGTATTTAAGTCCCGAAATAACCGGGGTTGTTATAGATGACTTTCTGCTGGGGGGTGCTTCAGAAGGAGTTGCGGCTACAGCATCGGTAATAAGTGCCAGGGAGCGCGAGGTGTTGCAGCTCATTGCCGAAGGCTGGTCCACTAAACAGATAGCCTCCCACCTTTATGTCAGTATAAAAACCATTGAGACTCACCGCAGGCAGATTATGAAAAAGCTCGATCTGCATACCATTGCCGACCTGACTAAATATGCTGTCAGGGAAGGTCTCACCTCTATAGAGTGACGTTTCAGTGCTAGGCAAAACTTTTCTGCAGCACCATTCATGAAATTCCATAAAACAATATAAGGGTTTACGAAGTGAAAAATCAGAGAATCCCTTATGGCTCTTTTTTGTCCAAGATTGTTTAATTCGTGCAACCTAAAGTATTGAAATGATATGCAAAAAAGCATATTGAATATACTACATTGCGGCACGTTTTTTTTTGAACAGAAAACCTTGCCCATGGTGCTACAATGTGGTAGATAGTTCTCTTTATGCTAGTTGTTAACTAAGGGAGAAAGACCCGTAATTTCAACAAGTAATTAAGGTATTGCCGGTGGCGGGCAAAAAACAAAAGGAGGTGATGAAGAAAGAAGTCCTGCTGCAGCAGTAAATGAATCTACACTCAACTTGTACGAATAAGGAGGGGAGCTTTGACTACAGCAACTGTATGGCTATTTATTTTTGTTGCCGCATACTGGGCCTACTGCATCTTTTGGGGGATTAAAGGCGCCAGGTCGGCTAAAACAGCATCAGATTACTTTATCGCTGGTCGAACGATTCCGATTTGGGTATTCGTTTTGGCTGCAACCGCAACAAGTTTCTCCGGCTGGACCTTCATGGGCCACCCGGGACTTGTTTACCGTGATGGTTTCCAGTATGCCTATGCATCATTTTATACTATCACGATTCCTTTTACCGGCGTAATTTTTCTCAAGCGCCAGTGGATTATCGGCAAACGTTTCGGTTTTGTAACACCGGGTGAGATGTTTGCAGACTATTATGGCTCTGAGGCTGTCCGGATCCTCACCGTTATCGTGGCCATGATCTTTTCGGTACCCTATCTTGGTGTACAGCTCAGGGCATCAGGCTTTCTGTTCAACGTACTGACCGATGGTATGCTGGGCGTTGAGGCAGGCATGTGGATGCTGTCCATCGTCGTTATCATCTATGTTGCATCCGGTGGTCTTCGGGCTGTGGCCTACGTTGATACTCTGCAATGTCTTCTGCTGGCCTTTGGTATCGCCGTCATCGGTGTGATCACCTTGAACGCTGTCGGCGGCTGGTCTGCCCTGCAGGTAGGTATTGGAAAATTAACCTCACCGGACATCATCCCGGCACTGGGTACAGCTGTTGATACCAAGAGGACGCCGGATGGATTTAGCCACTATACGGCTATTCCGGGTGTGATCCAGTTTGTTAAGAATGGCCCGAGCGCAGCTGGTGGTGCCTGGACAGGCATCATGTGTCTGACCTACATGTTTGCCCTCATGGGCATTCAGTCAGCCCCTGCTTTCTCCATGTGGTCATTTGCCAACAAAAATCCCAGACCTTTTGCTCCGCAGCAGGTATGGGCATCTTCAGCCGGTATCGGCTTCATCCTTATTTTCTTCACCGCTATTCAGGGTCTGGGCGGCCACCTCATCGGTGCCGACGCTAATGCACTGACAGCAGGTATTGCCAAGGATGTTCTGCAGATCGGCGGAAACATCATGGAAATGCCAGGCAAGCAGGGTATGATCGTTCCTGCCCTTATCCACCTGATGGCTGATACGGCTCCATGGCTTGTCGGCCTCTTGGCAGTTTGTGCCTTGGCAGCCATGCAGTCAACCGGTGCTGCCTACATGTCAACAGCCGGTGGTATGTTGACCAGGGATCTTTACAAGCGTTTTATCAACCCTGAAGCAAGCCATACAACCCAGAAACTGTTTGGCCGTATCGGTGTTGTTATTATTTGTGGTCTGGCCCTTTTTGTTGCCACCACTTCCAAGGATGCTCTGGTTCTTCTGGGCGGCCTGGCTGTTGCTTTCGGCTTCCAGATGTGGCCGGCACTCATTGGTATCTGTTACGTACCGTTTTTTACCCGTCAGGGTGTCACCATCGGTCTTATCCTTGGTCTTATCGCAGTAATGATGACTGAGTCCATCGGTGTAAAATGGTTTGGCATCACTGCCTGGGGTCGCTGGCCATGGACCATCCACTCAGCCGGTTGGGGTATTTTATTCAACCTGGGTGCCTGCATCATTGTCTCTGCAATGACGCAGGGCGGCGATAACAAGGAACACAAGCAGAAGTTCCATGACTTCCTGGCTGATGTTGCTTCTGTACCTGCCTCCAAGGCAGGACTGAAGCCACTGGCCTGGATCGTCACCATTGTCTGGTTTATTTTTGCAATCGGACCGGGCGCTGTTATCGGTAACACCATCTTCGGTAATCCTAATGATGCTACCACCTGGATGTTCGGCATGCCTTCCATCTGGGTCTGGCAGATCATCTGGTGGATTCTCGGTGTTGGCATGATGTGGCTGCTTGCATACCATATGCAAATGTCCACCATGCCCGATAAAGATATCGTCGCCCTTGTTGAGGATATCGGTGATGTCAGGACTGCAAGGCTTGATACAGATAAGCCGTAACCGTTAACCCATAACTTCACAGGGACTCCGTGACAACAGGCTTATGCCTGAAGTCCGGAGTCCCTTTTTTTGAATCATATGCTGACATTCTGGTACGGAGTAACATCCTTTATTTTTGCGGCCCTTTTGTTCTTTCCGGTGCGGAAACTTCTATTGGCAATAAACATCAACCGGATCCAGTCAAAAAACAAAAGGGCGATCACTGAAGAAGAGGTGCAAATACTGAAAAAAAAGGTCAATGTAATTGCCGCTATCGTTGCCGTGACCTTTGCCTTTTTCTACAACAAATACGTGATGCTGAAGTTTTTCAAGCCATAGCGTCAACAATATTGGAATAAAATGAAATTTGATAAAAGGTCCATCCCATGGCTTATCGGGCTGCTGGTCATCATCGGGCTTATTTTTTACTGGCGGACCAGCGTTGAAGAAAATCCGGGCGACATTAACGTCAGAAAAGGAAACTACAGACTCGAAGACGCTCAATATGATGAGGCGATTAAAGAATTTTCAGAAGCTTTAACTAAGAACCCTGAAAATTCTTTGGCCCATCTTGGTTTGGCTCTAACCTATATTCAGACGGAAAAATACATGCGAGCTCTGCAGGAGTTCAATCTGGTAATTGAACTAGACCCCAAGTTGGCCGCTGCTATTGCAAACCGTGGCATACTTTACGACCGTCTGGGAGAGCACAAAAATGCGCTGGCTGATTACAGGAAAGCATTGGAACTGGATCCCGAGATTCTCGAGGGACCGGGGTGGCTGTGGCGTTTTATGCGAAACATTGACGAAAAGCCGCCAACCATTAGAGACAGGGCCGATTATTTAGAGGCAGAACTCGCTAAACCGGAGAGTGAAAGACTGTTAAAAGTTCCGAGCGAGGACGAAAAACAACGAATGTATAAAATTGATGATTGACGTGGGTGTTTTTACCTAGTAGATTAAAAGTAGGTGTTTATACCTAGCAAGGGTATTTCTGTTCTGTAATTAGAAATTTTAAAGGTTAGGATGGCGACTTAGCCCAAAGTGTTAATCATTATTTTTTGAAGGAGTTGACCTATGAGCGAAAAAGATGAAATGGAAGTAAATGAAGCGCAAATTGCGGTGCACTGGCAGGAAGAGGAATATTATTATCCTTCAGAAGAATTTAAGGCCCAGGCAAATGTAAACGATAAGGCGATCTATGACCGGTTCAGCCTGGAAAATTTCCCTGAGTGTTTTACGGAATATGCTGATCTGCTTAGCTGGGACGAGAAGTGGCATACCATTCTTGACACCAGTGATGCACCACTGTGGAAATGGTTTGTCGGCGGCAAATTGAATGTCAGCTACAACTGCATAGACAGGCACCTTGCCAAGAATAAAAACAAAACAGCGATCCATTTTGTGCCTGACTCAGAAGAAGAGCCGATCCAACACATCACCTACCAGGAATTATACATCAGGGTGAATGAGGTGGCAGCTGTATTGCGTGACTTCTGTGGTCTGAAAGCCGGCGACCGGGTAACCATACATCTGCCTATGACCGCCGAGCTGCCGATAACCATGCTGGCTTGTGCCCGCCTGGGTGTCATCCATTCTGTTGTATTCGGCGGCTTCAGCCCGTCGGCCTGTGCTGACCGTGCTGAAGACTCTAAGAGTCGTGTGCTTATTACCATCGACGGTTACTACCGCGGCGGCAAATGGATCGATCACAAAGCCAATGCTGACGAAGCCTACGAGATCAGCAAAAAAGAAGGCCATACAATTGAAAAGATTCTGGTATGGCAGCGTCACCCGGAAAAATACTCCAGTTCCTCAGCCCTGGTCGAAGGCCGGGACTACTCAATGAACGAAGTGCTGAAAGGCTACAAAAGAGTTAAGGTCGATCCGGTTTCCATGCCGGCCGAGGCCCCGTTGTTCCTGATGTACACAAGCGGCACCACTGGCAAGCCCAAGGGCTGCCAGCATTCCACCGGCGGTTACCTGTCATATGCAGCAGGAACCTCAAAGTATATCCAGGATATCCATCCTGAAGACGTCTACTGGTGTATGGCTGATATCGGCTGGATCACCGGCCATTCCTACATCGTATACGGCCCGTTATCTATCTGTGCCTCTTCAGTTGTCTATGAAGGTGTACCGAATTATCCGGATGCCGGACGCTGCTGGCGTATTGCTGAAGAACTTGACATCAATATCTTCCATACAGCCCCGACAGTCATCAGGGCTCTGCGTAAGATTGGCCCGGATGAGCCGGCCAAATACAACTATAACTTCAAACACATGACCACGGTGGGCGAGCCCATCGAGCCTGCAGTCTGGAAATGGTACCACGAGGTGATCGGCAAGGGCAAAGCAGTTGTAGTCGATACCTGGTGGCAGACCGAGACAGGTGGTTTTCTCTGCACCACCCTGCCCGGCATTTCTCCAATGAAGCCTGGCAGTGCCGGCCCTGGCGCACCCGGAATTCATCCTATAGTTCTCGATGAAGACGGCAAAGAAATTATGCCTGGTGAAGGTAAAGCCGGCAATATCTGCATCAAGAATCCATGGCCGGGCGGCTTCCAGACTGTCTATGGTAATCGTGAGCGCTATATTGACGCCTATTATGGTCAGTACTGCAAGGATCGCAATAGCAAGGATTGGCGCGACTGGCCATATCTGGCCGGTGATGCGGCAGTTGTAGCTGCTGACGGATACTTTCGTATTCTGGGCCGTATCGATGATGTTATTAACGTTTCTGGTCATCGTTTGGGAACCAAGGAGATTGAGTCCGCGGCGATGAATTGTGAAGAGGTCGCTGAGGCTGCTGTTGTACCGGTGGCCCATGAAGTGAAAGGTAAAGAGCCTGATCTCTATGTTTCTTTGAAGCCCGGCATAGAAGCCACTGATGAACTGGCTGCAAAGATTTCCCTCAGGGTATGTGATGATATCGGCAAGATCGCCAGACCACGTAAGGTATGGCTTGTGCCTGACATGCCCAAGACCCGTTCCGGTAAGATCATGCGGCGGGTGCTCGGTGCTATCTCCAATAAAGGCGATGTGGGTAACATCATGACACTGGCTAACCCTGAAATAGTAGCTGAAATTAAGAAAATGGTCCAAGGTGAATAAGCTTTTTTTATAGCAATCCCCCTTTACCTGACCAGAAATAGCGCAGGATTCCTTCGGCGAGGAATCCTGCGTTTTTTTTATTTCAGATTTGGTGCCATCCCCTGTTAATCTCGAGTTGTGGTAATGAAACGATTGTTTTATGGTGATTATGTAACAAAAGAAAAAAGATCTTAACCGGGTGCCGTTGAATTTATGAGCAAGAAAACGCAGATAAGCACAGCAGTTGACCTGGAATCCTTAAAAAAACTCCAGGAAACCCGAGATAGCCTGAAAAAGGTTGAATCTTTTCCTTACAGGGAGAAACTGGGTTCAATCATGAACCCTGAAGTTTATACCTGCAGCCCGTTATGCACCCTGCATGATGTTGTAAAACATATGGCATCCCTGGATATTTCCAGTGTTATTGTTATTGATCATGAGAAGCAGCCTGTCGGTATCCTGACCGAACGGGATATCATGAAGCGGGTCATAGCTGATGATGCTGTCAGCCTGAACTCCACCCCGATATCCAAAGTGATGACCTCTGACCCTGTTACCCTGCATCCGGAAAACACAATTTACCGGGCCTTATCTGTTTTGTCCGATAGTCATATCAAGCACCTTCCCTTAATAGAAGAAGGAAAAATTGTCGGTATTGTTACCATGCGTCAGCTTCTGAAGCTGCGCTACCCGGAACCTCTCACCCTTATTGAGGGAATCCGGGAGGCCAGGGATGTTGAAACTTTAAAGGCTTTAAAAGAGAAGCTTCCCAAAATGGCGGGGGAGAGGCTGGAATCCGGTCGGATGGCCTATGACGTTGTAGCCATGATATCTCTTATCAACAGGGATATACACCGCCGGGCTCTTGAGTTGGCAGCAGAGGGGCTCGGAGTGCCGCCGGTTCCATATTGTCTTTACCTGACCGGCAGCCACGGCCGTCTGGAAAATCTGCTGACCCCTGACCAGGATCATGGCATGATTATTGCCGACAGCGAGCAGAATTATCAGTATGATCAGTATTTTATTGATCTTGGAGTGCGGTTTTCAGATTATCTCGACCAGATAGGTTATGTATATTGTCCCGGTTACCTCATGTCAAGCAATCCACTATGGCGGAAAAGTCTTTCCGAATGGAAGCAGCAGATCAATTACTGGTTTGAGGTACAGGTAAGGGAACTGGGCCGTTATGTTACAGTTCTTTTCGATGCGGCGCCCATCGCTGGAGAGGTTGATCTGTTTAAGGAACTGAAGGATTATGCCTTTAAGGCCCTTGGTCAGCATCATGAAGTTTTTCGTGTTCTCCACGAAGAAGAGGGGGCACACCGGGTTCCGCTTAGTTTTCTTGGTCGTTTTGTGACTGACAGGGGGGGGTTGCACAAGGGCCAATTGGATATTAAGAAGAGCGGGCTCATTTTTGTGGTGGAAACTATCCGCATACTGGCCCTGCAGCATAATATAAGGGAGACCGGGACGTTAAAGCGGATTGAAAGACTGGTCGAGGGAGGGTTTATCCATTCCAATGACGGGGAATTCTTTGAGTCAGCCTACCAGGTACTCCTGCATTATGCCTTGCAATCCCAGGTTTCGAAGGCATTAAAAGGCGAGAAGCTTGACACCTACATTAATCCGAAAATACTGTCACCAAGGGATAAGGAGATTTTGCGTCATGCCCTTAAGGCTGTTTCTACTCTGCAGGATCTGGTCGCAGCTGAGTTCGGACAATTGGTTATATAGCTATCAGGGGTCAGCTTTAAAGGGAAGAATAGACTTTAAGACTGATTTTTTTTATTATGCACTTATAAATTTTTTAACAGATCAGGCAGTTCAGCAATTGAACTTATAATCAAGTCTGGAACCAATGCTCTGGTTTCTCCGATACCGCCCTTAATAAAAACCGTTCTGCATCCAGCCCTCTTGCCCACTTCGATGTCAGTGGCATGATCACCTACCATTATCATTTCACCGACAGGGTCTATGGTCCACTTTTCAGCAAGAAGAAGAAGACCTTCAGGATCAGGTTTTTTTGTAGGCAGACTGTCTCCGCCCAACACTTCTTTGAAGTAAGGAGTTATTTTCAGGGCATGCATAATTTTAAGAGAAAACTGCAAACTCTTGTTGGTTAAGACGGCCAGTAAATAATTTTGAGCAAGTTCGGGAATGGTTTCGCTGACCCCATTGCAGAGGACTGTATTGTCCGTGCAGTGCGCTCCGTAATGTTTCATAAATATACTGAAGGCATCATCAAATTTATCTAAATGGGTTTGTCCAAGTGAACGCTTGATGAGCTTCTGCACTCCGTCACCAACATAGCTCCTGATCTCTTCTGTGGTATGTCCGGGCATGCCGATTTCTGCCAGGGTATAGTTGACGCTGTTTGTCAGATCGGTTACCGAATCTATCAGGGTGCCGTCGAGGTCGAAGATGATGGCTTTTATTTTGTTCATAATCTCAATTGCATTGTTTTTGTTTTATTTCGAGTAAACAAAAGAAGAATATGGATACTTAATTTTTATATTTTAATGTTCATTTCTTTGCTTGTCCAAAGAAACGAACCAAAGAAAGGACAACCTGTTCACTTGGCCTTCGGCTTCCCTGCGCTGCTCTCAAAGAGAGGGCGGTTCGGAAAGTCGCTCCGCTCCGCCGAACCTTTTGCCCCTCTTTGATGTGCTGCTCGGCTACGTGAAATGGTAAAAACAGAAAGAAATTTTTCTGAGATTTGTATAAAAAATGAATAAAATAAATATATTTTCAAAAGCAGATAATTAACGAGTCGAAATCGCTGTAGATTCAAGGCAGAAGGCGCTTCGCTGTAGTATAACTACGCGGAGCGGCTGATAACGAAGGAGATACTGTATATCGTTTCGTTAACTATATAGGTAGTATATGGAGTTCTTCGCGTATCGGGTGCCTCCCTCTCAGAAAAAGTCCTTTCCTGCCGTCAATGCTGACTTCCTCTCCAAAGCGGATTTCTTGGCCATTTATTTCACAGCGCTGCTCATTCTCATAAACCCGTAAGTCCTTGCAGCCGACAATGCAGGTTTTTTCCAGTTGGGTTGCAACCACAGCAGCATGAGATGTCTGTCCGCCACGGGCAGTAAGCAGTCCTTCAGCCCGGGCAATTTCCTTGATGTCCTCAGGAACAGTGTCCTGGCGTATCAGGATCAGGGTGCTTAGGGGGTCTTCCCGGCGGATTTGTTCAATGTTTTCATGGGTAAAAACTGCACGGCCAGACAGGGCACTGCCGCTGACCCCAACACCTTTGCCAAGAAAATGGGATTCGAGTTCCTCGGGATATTTAAAGACAAAGAGGTTTTCCTTCTTTTTGATGGTAATCATATCCCGAGTCTGCAGGATATAGAAATCCTTGGCCTCTGAGCTCTCAAAAGTAAATTCGATTTCCTGGGGATTCCAACGGTTCTCGTACACAAGCTCACGGGAGAGTTCCAGCAGCGCTTTGTATATTTCCGGGAAACGTTTTTCCAGGGTATTTTCCGGGGAGCGGCCGTCAATTTCAGCCTGCTCAACAGAGACGGGATATGTGGTGACCAAACCACTGACAATATCTTCACCTTGATCACCTATGGCATAATCGCCCCAGAGCGCGACCCTGCTTACTTTTCTATAGGGGTGTGCTGTAAAAACCACACCACTTCCAGCCTCCTGACTCAGGTTGCCGAAAACCATGGTTTGGATGATAACTGCTGTGCCCCATGAGTCAGATGCATCCATCAGGGAGCGATATTCCTTTGTCTTCTGGGCGTTCCAGGAGTTCAGTACAATTTCAATTGCCTCTGTTAACTGCAGCCATGGGTCTTCAGGGATAAGGATACTTGAAGAGCGGACGGTTTCCCGGTACTCAAGCGCCAGTTCCTTCATCTGTGCCGGAGTGAAATCTTTTTTGACACTTACCTTGTGGCGCGCCTTGGCGTTATTCATAAGAACCTGGAACTGTTCGCGCTTCATTCCCTCCGTCATGCCCCAGGACTGTAAAAAGCGCCGGTAGTTGTCCCAGGCAAGGTATTCTTTTCCTGTTGCCCGGGCAAACTCTTCAACTATGTCCTGGTTCAGGCCAACATTATGGATGGTGGCCATCATGCCTGGCATGGAAATTGATGCTCCACTGCGTACAGAAAGCAGGAGTGGATTGAGCGGATATCCGTATTGTTTGCCTGTGAGTGTTTCTAATTCCGATAATGACTGGCGCACCTGCCGCATAAATTCATCGCGGGCCTTGTGAAATGAGTTGACCACCGGCCAGCAGCGAAAAATTTCCGTGGTAATAATGAAGCCGGGCGGCACAGGTTTATTCTCGCTTGCAAGGTGCGTCAGGTTGAACCCCTTGTTTCCAAGATGGATAAGGTTTCTGGTTTGCGGGTTGCTGTTTTGCAGAAAGCTGATAACATTTTCAGGATTATAGGTCATCAGGAGGTCAAGGTTTTCCCTGTCCAGTAGCTCTTTCTGCCTTTCCAGGGTCTGCATGATCCCTATTATAAAATTATCCAGATGTTGAAGTCCGAATGTGCCTGCAATAAGATTTCTGAAAAAGTATTCAGATAACCTGAGAATAGAGCCTCCGGCATCCTTTTCATCCCAAAGTTTGCGATACTTTGTCAACAGGTTGGTTTCCCCGATCTGGGGAATGATAATGGAGAGATTGTTCTGGTGGATATTGGTGTAGTAGGCGTAGATTACATCCTTGACACCGTCGGACAGCCCCCTGAAAATATCGAGATATTGGGTATAGGAGAATCTTTTAATTCCGAGCGAACTGGAAAGAAGCCCCAGATAGGTTTCAAGCCTGCGGCTTGTGATGCCGTCTATTTTAAGGGCCCGCAGATAAAGGTTCAGACATTTGATGATCCTGATAAAAGTTGCCCGGGTTATAAATGACAGGTTGACCGTTTCCGGTAACCTTTCCAAATAGATATTGGCCAGATTTTCCAGGCGGAAGGTAAGTCCGAGCGCATCAAACTTTCTTTCACTGTAACGGCCGTAAACTGAAGGTATGTCAACGGCGATGTGGCGCTTATAGTAAATATCCTCCCTGGCCTCAAACTTTTCCTCGCTTAATATTATTTCCTTAAGCCCTTCAAGGTGGGTCAGCAGGGCATCAAGGCACTGGTGGGTATCACAGATCTCAAGATCTGCAAGCAGTTGCTCCATTTCAGGAAAACCGCTGTTGATTGCCTGTTTGAGCTGATGGCGCATTTCCTGGAAGCCAAGATTGTACTTATTGAACAGCAGTTTGTACATTCGCACCAACTGGTCAAAACGCTTTTTTTCAATCTCTGCAATATCTGTTTGTTTTTCCAGGTACCTGGCACGTGCATGATCCTTCCAATCCTGCAGGTCGTGAATCTCTTCCATGCCCGGCAGTTCGAAGACCCTCTGCATGAGCTTATGCAAATCATCAATGAATATGCCCTTTTCCTTAACCTCCGAGAGCACTTCTTCGGGGAGAAACGGGGTGAGAACTTTTTTGTCCTTTGTTTGCCAGAAATTAAAGATAGCCTCAATAAAATCAACAATCAGGTTGCTGCTTTCAACATGGCTCTGTTTGCGCAGGAAGTGGATCAGAGCATCCTTGCGCCTGTGGATTTCATCAATTTCTGTAGAAACATCCCGCAGGTAGCCTTCCGCCCCTATTTCATTGAAGAACACGGGCATCAGTTTGGCAAACTGCTTGAAAAGGTTATAGACCGGTTCGATGGGGTGGTTGAGAAGTTGCGATATATCGCGTTGGAACAGGTCAGTATCTTTTACACATGTTCCTGAAAGTTTGAGATTGATGATAAGGGCCGAAAAGATGGTGGAGCACCATTTGGGTTCCTGCATGATCAGGTTGATCCACACTCTGATATTGGCAAGGTGTGCCGGATTAGTTATCGGTTGCCAGTCCTCGTCCACTCCGGTAACATTGGCATATTGAAATCCAAAGCGCACCGACTCCCATAAAAAGGCCTCAACCAACCTGCTGTTACCACGTTTGAACACCTCGGTCCCAAGGACCTGGATACATTGCAGAGAGGTATGTGGATATTTGCGGACATTTGCATTAAGGAGTTGAAAAGTTGTGAGCAAAAAGCTTTCAATCTCTTCAAATGTCTGGCGCCTGATAAGCTGAACCAGGCTGCGGTTTATCTCTCGGATGGTTTCTTCATGGATCAGGGCGAGCCCCGAAGTTTCCATTATGTGAAACAGGAAAATAAGCTTGCGATTTTCACTGAACCTGTCGAGTTGCTCCTCCTGTTCAAGGGCAGCCATGGCAGATTGCTGCTCTTCCTTAAGTTTTTCAGGCACCTCTTTATACAGACGTACGATATCCATATGTGAGGGCAGTTCTAATATAGATCTTAAGCCCTGACGAGGGTTGGCATCAATGTCAACTGCGTTTAGAGAATGAAGGTGTTTTTCCAGCTGGTTATGGGATATGGCATTGAAAAATTTCCCAGCCTGCCAGCCTTTGCAGATATCACCGCATTCTTCAGTAAACCATGCCAGTGGGTCTTTTTCGCTCAGCCAGTACTCATAATTCATGGTGAAGATACGTCTCATTAACTCTGCCAGATGCTTGAAATCATAGGAAGTTTCCCCCTTTTCAAGCTTAAAGAGATGCTGGGCAATTCTCTTCATCGGGTGTTGGCCCTGCACCATGAATAAGAAGGCCTCATCGTCTAGATTTTTCAGATACGTGAAAAATTTTGCCAGGAGCATTTCATAGCGGACCAGGGTTTCCGGATTTAACAGGCTGATCAGCCTGTCTGTATAGGCAAGCATACTTTCAATGGTCTGGGACAGGAGCGTATGATTTTTTTTCGAGTCGATGATCGCCTGGGAAAAAATAACCATGAAGCGGTCAAAGGCTTCAGGCCCTTTTTCGTGCTTGAAGTAATGGTTGATGTTTTTTAGGACAAAAGCACGCAGCCGGGGAACCAGCATTTTCCAATTGCGGTAAGGGTGGCATACTTCATAAAGAAGATTATGCAGGTTTTTGCTGATGCCCTTGTAGTTTTCGACAATATCCTCAAGGACCGCCAGAGAAGGATCGATGGTTACTTCATCTGTTGCAGTTTCCTGAAGGTTGGCCCTGAGCGCATCGGATTCAATGGCAAGGGAATCGATACCTGTCTGGTCTTGGGTTGCCATAAATAAAAAAACGTCTTTATATTGGTTTGTTTGCTTCCATGTGAAGAATAAGATCAAGTACCCGGTTCGAATATCCCCACTCGTTATCATACCAGGTCAAAACCTTGACCAGTGTTCCATCGATCACCTTGGTGGAGTCTGCGTCAATTACTGAAGAATGAGGATTGCCCTGGTAATCGATGGATACCAGCGGTTCTTCCGAATAGCCGAGATAACGGCTGGTCGCCTCTTGCAATGCCTGATTAATCTCAGGTGCTGTGGTTTCCTTTTCCACTTCCATGACTGCGTCAACCAATGAAACGTTCGGGGTTGGAACGCGTACAGACAGGCCGTCAAACTTCCCTTTCAACTCGGGAATAACAAGTGATAAAGCGGCTGCAGCCCCTGTTTTTGTCGGGATCATTGAAAGCGCTGCCGCCCTTGCCCTTCGCAGGTCGCTATGAGGAAAATCAAGAATCCTCTGGTCATTGGTATAGGCATGTATGGTGTTCATCAGGCCATGCTTTATACCGAAGCGGTCCAGGATGACTCTGACCATGGGAGCCAGGCAGTTTGTCGTGCAGGAAGCATTGGAAACTACATGGTGTTCCGTCGGATCATACTCGTCTTCATTGACCCCCATAACTATGGTTTTAATATCTCCCTTTGCCGGAGCAGAAATAACAACTTTTTTTGCACCAGCTTCAATGTGGGCCTGGGCCTTGTCTTTATCAGTGAAGCGTCCGGTGGACTCAATCACATATTCCACACCAAGGTCGGACCATGGGATATCGGAGGGCTCCCTGTGGTTGAAAACCTCTATATGGCGGCCATCAATAATAATACCGCGCTCATCAGCCTTCACCTGTTTGTCATATACGCCCATTACAGAATCATACTTGAGCAGGTGGGCCAGGGTTTTATTATCGGTAAGGTCATTGATACCGACAATTTCAATATCGGCAAATGTTTCATCCATGCCAGAGGCCCGGAAGATGCTTCTGCCTATTCTGCCAAAACCGTTAATTCCTATTTTTATTGCCATAATGCAACCTCCCTAGATGCATTTTATAAGTTAATGTGAATAGTATTTTATGAATATATACATAACCTGTCCACTTCATTTTATTACCATATCCAATGCTTTGGTGTACAACTCAAGGTATCGATAAACAATGGTATCCCAGGAATATTTTTCATGTACCCGTTTGGCTGCAGTTTCCTGCATATCGGCAATTTTTCCCGGTGTATCCCTGAAAAGCCTCATGGCCCTCAGCATTGTAGCCATGAGTGCACCGGCGGAATAGTCTATAAAAGAAAAGCCGGTAATTCCGTCTTCCACCTTGACCAGCCCGCCAACGTGGTGCACAACTGGAAGGTTTCCTGCAAGCTGGGCAATATAGTCAGTCAGGCCGCAAGGTTCATACCGGGAAGGGATGAGGAAAAAATCACCCGCCGCAAATATCTGGTTGGCAAGAAGTGGATCGTATCCTATTAACAGACATATCCTTCCCTTATTTTTTTTATTTTGTGCCAGCCTGATGAGCCTCTGTTCTAAATCTTTTGGGCCGCTTCCAAGGATAAGCACCTGAAACTTTTTATCTGTCTGCAGAAGCGCATCAAGGGCTGCGATTAATATATCTATACCTTTTTGGGCCATCAGCCTTCCGATAAGCGTAAAAAGCGGCTGTTCGGTATTATCATGAAGGGTTCCGTAACGCTTTATCCCTTTCCTTTTTTTCTTTGAAAGTGTCCGGATTAATTTCTGGCGGCAGATTTTTTTCCCGGCCATATCTCTCTTTGCCGGATTATAAGGTGCCTGAAGTCCCAGTTTTTTGGGGCGGGTTGTGTCATAATCAGCTGGATTAAAGCCATTGGTTATACCTTCAAGGCGTATGCCTCTTGCCATGAGGCGGTGGCCCAGCCAACCGGTCATAACATCATCATCTGTTTCTCTTAGTTCTCTGGCGTAATTTTCGCTGACCGTGTTGAGCACCCCAAAAATGGAGGCGGCCAGGAAAGGATTGAAAGAATTGTTTAACAGATTGTTATGGATAAGATTATAGGGCAAACCGCAGATGGCATGCGCAAAAGCAAGGTCCCCCACCTCCTGGTGGTGACCATGGCCCGCATTATGGATCGTTACTATGGCGCCGGTCTTTTTAAAATAATGGCGATAGCCAGACCCTTCCCGCATCAGGGCAGGAAGTATTGCTGTATGCCCATCCTGGCAGTGAATGATATCAGGTTTTATATCGAGGATGATCATAAGGTCCAAAGCGGCCTTCTGCAGTAGTATATTCATGGCAAAGTAATCAAAATGCCCACTTCCCTGAATCTGATGAGGGTTGTCATCTTCATCTTCTGCAGTATATGTGTATATGGAGCGCTTCTCCCTGTATCGCTCTGCATCAACCAGGTAGATCGTAACCCCTTGAGTTTTATTCTTCCATAATGTGACAAGTTCACGCCGGTCTTCAGCTGTGTAATTCATGTCCACTTCAAAAGAGAGAGATTCCCTGCGGAAGCCCATTTTTTCGGGGTCCATAAAGCCGTAGCAGGGCAGCATGACTGTGACGGACTTTTTTTGCCTGGCAAGGGCTTCGGCAAGCTGGCGGCTTACATCCTTGACGCCTCCTGCCCCTGCAATGGAATTATATTCCCGGGTCAGCATCCAGATGGTTTCAATTTTTATTTCGGAGCTTTTTATTGTCATTGCTGTCTGATCAACTGAATAGTAATAATGAATCTTTTCATGAACCCATTTTGCAGGGTGTTTTTTCTCCCAAGGTGGGGTACTTCGGGGGCGGTTAACGGATTCAGGATATTATAAGTAAATGTCATTGGTTGTTCTGCAGGATGGTTAGTCATTGTCAATAGTTTTCTGGCGCAGCAGGTGATCTGTCAGGGTCAGGCAAACCATTGCCTCGCATACCGGCACAATGCGTGGAATGGCCGAGATGTCATGCCGCCCACCAACTTTGATTTTAACAGGTTCGTTGTCCAGGTTCAGTGTGTCCTGTTCAATGCTTATCGAGGGGATGGGCTTGACAGCCACCCGGGCAATTATATTGTCGCCGTTTGAAATGCCTGCCAATATGCCTCCGGAATTATTGGTTCTGTAACCCTGAAGTGTCAAAGCATCATTGTTTTCCGAGCCGAGAAGTCCGGCCGCTTCAAATCCGGCGCCGATCTCCACACCCTTAACCGCCCCGATGGACATAAGTGCCTGAGCCAGGGCGCCATCAAGCTTGTCAAAGACAGGTTCACCAAGACCTGCCGGGCATCCCGAGACCTTTATTTCAACAATGCCTCCGAGCGAATCCCCCTTTTTTTTGACGCTTTCGATGAGTTCCTCCATTCGTTCTGCTGCCTCTAGATCAGGGCAGCAGAGTCTGTTTTGGGAAATATCTTCCATTTCTCTTCTGGAAGTGGAAATTTCTCCCATGGCAACAGTGTAAGCGGTTACTGAGATATCGCTTTCTGACAGGATTTTCCTGGCAATGGCACCTGCCGCCACTCTGGCAACAGTTTCCCGTGCAGAAGCCCTGCCGCCTCCCCGGTGGTCACGTAAACCGTATTTTTTCAAGTAGGTGAGATCGCCATGTCCCGGCCTGAATATATTTTGCAGATGATCATATGCCTTGCTGCGGGCATCCCTGTTATAGATGATAAGAGAGATGGGGGTGCCGGTGGTAAGTCCTTCAAAAACACCGGAGAGGATATCCACCTGATCCGGCTCCTTTCTCGGACTTGCACTGCCCCCTTTGCCGGGCCTCCTCCTTTCGAGGTCGGCCTGAATGTCTGAGATTTCAAGCTCCATGCCCGGTGGGCAGCCGTCAATTACAGCCCCCAATGCTGGGCCGTGAGATTCACCCCAGGTGGTAACCCGAAACGCTTTGCCAAAGGTGTTTCCTGCCATGATCAATTTCCTTTTTTACACTCAGTTGCTATAATTTCAGCAACTTCTTCCGGATTTTTTCCTTCAGTATTAATGGTGAGGTCAGAACTTTTTTTATATAATGGCCACCGCTCATTCAGCACCATGGAAATTTCATCTGTGGTCCCCATTTCCGTAAGAGGCAGCCTCTGGTCATCAGTACAGTTATCTGCTGCCAATCGCTGGCAGATTGTTTTTATATCAGCAGTCAACCAGACGGAAAGCGCATTTTTGCGCAACTTTTTCCAGGCATTTTCATGCATGACAGATCCGCCGCCGGTTGCAATAACTATATGTTTGCGTTTGGCCAGATCAAGGAGCATTTCTTCTTCATGCCTGCGGAACAGGTCCCAGCCGCCTCTGCCAACCAGTTCAGCTATGGATTCCCCCTGTCTTTTTTCAATGGCAAGGTCTGTATCAATAAAATCAAAGCCAAGCAGATCAGCCAGGATTTTTCCAATAGAGGTTTTGCCCGTTGCCCGATAACCGGTTAAAATTACCTTTTCCTTTTGAAATTTCATAGAAAAACTATATAAGTTGTTTTAAGGCAGGGTGTCAAGCGATGACTTAGCCTGAATGAAACTCGACACAAAGGAGCAATGCATGAATGATGCAGGGATTATCTTGGCAGCAATGGCAGGAGTTTTGGCCGTAATAGTCATTATCTTGCTTTTGGGGGCAGGAAAAACCAGGAAGAAATTAGGCGAAGAGGCTGAACGACGGGCTGTTGCCGAGGAGAAGTGTTCGCGGCTTCCCGGCCTTGAAGATGACCTGGAAAAGGTGCAGCAGGAAAACATTCGGCTGCAGACCAGGATGTCCGAGTTGGAGACAAGACTTGAGGATGAACGCAAGAACGCAGCAGAAAAGTTGTCTCTGCTCCAGGAAGCCAGGGACCAGCTTAAACTGGAGTTCCAGAATGTGGCCAATAAAATATTTGAAGATAAGAGCCAGAAATTCACAGAGCAGAACAGAGAAAACATTGAAGGTGTTCTCAAGCCTATGCGGGAGCAGCTTATAGACTTTAAGAAAAAAGTGGAAGATGTTTACGATAAGGAATCAAAAGACAGGGTTTCCCTGTTAACCGAAATCATTCACCTGAAATCACTGAATGAGCGGATAAGTGAAGATGCTATTAACCTGACCAATGCCCTCAAGGGGCAAAGCAAGACGCGCGGTTCCTGGGGCGAAATGATTCTCGAAAGGGTCCTGGAGGAATCAGGCCTGCAGAAGGGCCGTGAGTATGAGGTGCAGGTAATGTACGCCAGCGAGGAAGGCCAGCGCCGCCATCCGGATGTTATAGTTCATTTACCGGAAGGCAAGGATATTGTTATTGACTCAAAAGTGTCTCTGAAAGCCTATGAAAAATATTGCTCAGCCGAGACAGAGGAAAAACGTGAAAAACGCTTAAAAGAGCACGTTATATCGATCAGAACCCATATAAAGGAATTGAGTAACAAACGATATGAGGAACTGGAGGGCATAAGCACCCTTGATTTTGTCCTCATGTTTTTACCTATTGAAGGCGCGTTCTGGACAGCAATTGAATCAGAGCAGGGATTGTTCAATGAAGCGTTTGACAAAAACATCATGCTTGTCAGCCCTTCAACGTTATTGGCAACATTGCGGATTATAAGTAATATCTGGCGCTATGAGGATCAGAACAAAAATGCCTTGATAATCGCCAAAAAGGCAGGAGATCTCTATGATAAATTCGTGGGTTTTGTAGAGGCGCTTGATGATGTCGGCCAGAAGATTGGCAAAGCCCAGGAATCATACAAGACTGCCCGTAAACGTTTGGCAACAGGGAGAGGTAATCTCGTTCGAAAAACTGAGGAACTGCGGCAACTGGGAGTAAAGGCCCAGAAGGAATTGTCCGAGGAATTGGTTGTTCAGGCCCTGGAAGGTGAGTCTTGAGAAAAAGTAGTATTGTTTTTATGTCGTTAATACCCTGTATATCTCGGGTAAACGTATCGGCAGCTTTCGCACCTCATCCACAAAAATGTAGTTCACCTCGCCGTACATATGGCCAATGTAATCAAGGGCCTGCTTGTCAATGGTGATGCAGAAAGGAGGAATACCTTTAGCCTTCGCTTCAACCAGGGCATGACGGGTATCCTCAATGGCATATTCTCCCCTGTAATCGTCATAATCTTCGGTTTTGCTGCTACCTGGCAGTCCTCTCAAGGGCAGTGGTATATGGTGCTCATATGCTGCTTGCGCTATAGCCATTGCATCTCCCTGGCCAAGGTAAAGCGGTTCTTCAGTTATCATATGTTCTTTCAGATACTGCATGGCTCTTCCAGTCATAATTTTAGAAAAACAGTAAGAATGATTTTCATTTTTACAACTCTATGTTTTACCGAGAGAGCAACGCTTTCCTGGAATAAAAACACTTTTGTACTGCCACAATGTGGTATATAAGTAATTGATTTTTCATAAATTTTTATGATTAATATTCTTCAGCATACGAAGAATATTCTCTATTTTGGGCCAGTCTGTTCAAGCATTACTCTGGACCCTCTATCCGTTAGAAACTTTTTAACCATTTAAAATTAAAAGAAAAAAAAAGAAAATTATTTGCCTGGTCATAAAATGGCATGCTTCTTGGAATATAAAAGCCGTTTACTGGTCATGTTGTTTTATAAAAATTAACGTTTTATTTTTTGGAGGTTGTTTGAATGAAAAAGTATTTAGCAGCAGCAGCCCTGATTGGTTTGATGGGGTTTGCCGGAATATCCATGGCTAATCCCCAAGGCAATTATGGTTATGGCAATTGTGGAGGTCCAAGTTATTGTGACAACTGGTCATATTCTGAGAATGGCGACGAAAAAACTTCCGCTTTTTTTGAGGAGACCAAAGAACTAAGGAAACAGATTGTTGTAAAAAGAAGCGAGCTCGACGCACTGATGCAGCAGGATAATCCTGACGAAAAAAGGGTTGCCGGGCTTACAGGTGAGCTTTATGACCTGCAGACCCAAATGCAGGAAAAAGCAGGCAAAACCTTTGAAGGCAGAGCAGGATATGGGAAAGGACCAGGTTACGGCAATTGCGGCAGGGGTCGTCGCGGTTGGTAGACTATTCTTTTACGGAAATAAAAAAGGCGCTTACAATTCTATGTAAGCGCCTTTTTTATAGTCCCTTCCCCTGATTTATCTCCCTGGCGGTTTGATCAAAATGCATACTGTTATAAAATGCACATTCCTGACAACCTGTATGTTTTAAAGCATTTAATGCCTGCACAAGGTCGCAGAATGTTCCAACAACATTGGCACAGCGTTGTCCGTCGAAAGGGTACGCAGGACAGATGCCCAGTTCATCAACCTGTCTGCCGCCATCTTCACGACCACATTTCATAAATTCCCAGCAATTCATAAGTATATTTTTTTGAATGAATAAAAGATTGCATTTTGCATAACATTCATGCGTAATAATGCAAGTGCAAAAACTGCCACATTGTGGTGTTTCAAAAAACTTTTATAGGATAATAGTGCTTTTTGCAATAGTTTTTTTACAAAAAAATATGCATTTTTACATACACTTTGTAAAAACCTGACTTTTATCAGGCCATATAGTCCCTGTTGATGCGCACACCTATATAAACACCAATGAGGCTGCCGACAAAACTGATGAGATAGCCGGTCATCATTCCAAACCGTGCACCAAGCCACCACCCGAGCCAGCTAAAAATCGTAACGCAGAGTATGATGATTATTTTTTTCATGTGGGAAAGAAGGCGTTAAGCGTATTCATATATTAATTTTCGGCTACCTGCCCATATTGGACAGGTAGAGAAGCTAAAGACAAAAGCTGTATATTCAAACCAAGCTGGTTCCATAAACCTGTTAATAATCTTATCCAGTTAAAGACTATAAATATGACAGGGCCGGCATTTCATGAAGTATACTTATTGCAGCTCAGCTGATTCAAGATATTCTTTCACGCTGGAAACTGTGAGAATGAACATTCTGGAACCGGTCAGAGTAGCGAAAACATCATCAGCTTTCCCACAGACCCTGGAAAATTCCGGTCCGATTACAGCGACTGGTTCGGTTGACTCGGGTTTTTCTGTTAAAGCCGACACATACATGTCGAGCCGGTCTTTCAGAACTTGAAAATAATTAATATCCTGGCCGGTCATGAGTTGCGATGTCTCTGACAAAGTCCGGGAAAACTCATGGATTAATTTCCAGTAAATTTCTGCAAGCTGGTCTTTCTGGGAGTAATCTTGCAGATAGAAGGATATGGACCAGCCGGTAATGATTATTTTCAGAAGCTGGAGTTCATATTCAACAGTTGCAGGTTTGCACTCAGTTTCTTTGGGCAGATGCGCAATGAATGTTTTTATATCTTCACGATCTATCGCAAAGTTAAACAGGTCTTCCCCGGCAATCTCGACAGTTGATTTGTTTTCTTTTCTATTTTTACCCATGATGTTTTTTTATATAACATATCAGCCCGGCTACCTGAGCCGTATTTCTCCCTGCTTTTCAAGATACTTTCCTGATTTGCCGGTGTAAAAATCCTTTATCTGCGCAAAGTCTTTGTCCTTATTACCGATTGGCATCAAAATTTTTCCGATACCAATTTTTTTCTTCTTATAATCGACAAAGCCCAGTGCGATTGGCACATTACTCTTCATGGCTATTTTATAAAAGCCTGCCTTCCAGTAATCGGTTTTGTGGCGTGTACCTTCAGGGGCTATTGCCAGTACAAAATGGTCAAGGTCGCGAAAGGTCTCAACGGCTTTAATGGCAAAACCCGTGCCACCATATCTGCGGTCAAGGGATATGCCTCCAAGTAAACGCATGAAAAATCCCATTGGCCACAGGAAAAGAGTGTGTTTGGCCACCCAGTTAAATGTAATGCCCATGGCCGACATGCCGAGGATTGCTAGAGGGAAGTCCCAGTTTGTGGTATGGGGAGCACCCACCAGCACACATTTATCCGGCATCTGAACACTCAATTCTGCCCGCCAACCGAATATTTTTAATATGAAGCGCGATAATGCCTGCATATTGATTAAATATTCTTACTGCATTTTGCGGATGCGCACCTCAATATCCGGGCTGTCCTTGAGTAATGATACTACAGATGCTGTGTCCGTCTCTCCGTAATGATACGGATAGAGCACCCTTGGTTTAAATGTACCGGCTGCATCTGCCACCATTTCAGGTGTCATGGTGTAGGGCAGGTTCATGGGCAGAAAGGCGTAATCGATATCCTTAAGCTTTTTCATCTCCGGGGTGTTTTCTGTGTCGCCTGCAATATAGAGACGGGTGTCACCAAAGGTCAGGATATAGCCATTGCCTTCTCCCCTGGGATGATACACCTGGCCTGTATCACGTTTATGCAACAGGTTATAAGCCGGAACCGTCTCAATTTTTATGGATTGGAAAGTTTGCACGTCACCGTTTTTCATGATGATACCAGCCCCAAGTGTCCGGGCACATATTTCTGTCAGCACCACTGTGGTTTTATCATTGCGCACAAGTTCCAGGGCAGCGGGGTCCAGGTGATCACGGTGGTGGTGTGTGAGAAGAATGATATCCGCCACCGGCAGTTTGGCAAAATCTGCAACTTTGCTGTAGGGGTCTATATAGATGATTTTGTCATCATAAGCGAGCATCAGTGTTCCATGACCGATGAAGGTGATCTCGAGATTCCCTTTGGATGTACTGATGATATCCTTTTCAAACAGTTCCTGTGCTGCTGCTAGGGTTATTGAGAAAAATACAAATAAAAATGCTGTTAGGATGACCCGCCTCATGACTTTACCTCCTGGCATATGAAGTTAAAAAAGAGCCTTATGGAAATGACATGCATGGTGACTGACTAGAAAAAAGGGGGAGTAAAGTCAAGGGAAAATTATGGATGATCGTTTCTGTTAACGTATGATAGCCTTTCCGACCGTTAGGCCTCTTGACCATGAGGAATTATGGATATCGGGTTTGGGCTGAGAAGGCAAATTGCAAAAGTGTGAATTGCCTAAAATGAAGGGCCGTAGAGAAAGCTGCTTTTTTATATGCCATGATCTTTGATCAGCAAGTCATCTCATTTTATTCCTCCATCGATATTTGTCGTTTTAGCAAATGAAGACAAAATTTGTCAGATTTTGGTGAAAACCCCCATTTATTAGGAATTCCACCAAAATCGGTGAAATGACACCAGTGCTAAATTTTAAAATAACTGTCTGTTTTTATTAAATAAGATGGAAAATCATGTGTGGGTACACGTCCTAAAGTTTGTCAGGCATATATATTGCAATTAATAATTATAGAAATAAAGGAAACTCATGAAAGACAGG
>JBHPCH010000019.1:0-29714 GCA_042576125.1 Thermodesulfobacteriota bacterium | reverse complement strand
TGAAATGAAAAAGGGCCTGACCGGAAAGCCAGACCCTTTTTAAAAAACCTGAAACGCAAGAATTGATCAGTCCATAGCTTCCATTAACCTGCCGCAGCAGAGCGGAACCTCCTGGCCCTTCTTGACATTCATATATTTATTGCAGATCGCGCAGAGATAGGTGCAGTCTTCCTCCGAAACCTGTTCAGACATAACTGTTTTCCCGCCCGGCACTCCCTCAATAACAAACCTGGCAAGGTTTTGTTTCGTTGGGACATATTCTCCAATGGGCGTCAGATTCTTTGTTTCATTAACGCAGTCAATTAGAATCCGCCACAATGTTTCCATTGTAGTCGTTTCTGCTGTATTTTCAGGCACAAACTCAACAACATTTTTATCAATCGTAATTTTCATAATACACCTCATCCGCTCGTATAAATTAATCAGATAAAAATACCACATCCTCTCTTAACTAGTAAAAATACCTATCTTGTGATACTATTAACATGATTGCCATCAGGTCAAGTTTTATCTTAACAAAAAGCCAAAAAACTTTTCCTGCTTTTTTCTTGACAATATCACAGGGCTATTTTAGACATCCAGGCCAGGCTTGTATCTTCTTCGCGCTCTGCAGTTATATTTTCTGCTGACAAGGATTTCTGCAATAACTAAAATCTTTGCATGGCTGCAACCTATTCCAAACAGGGTCTTTCATGAACCGCGTTTTCAAATTTGCCTTTCTCACTGTTTTTCTTCTGATGCCGATTTTTTCGGCTAGGGCCTCTGAAATCCGGGCCTTTCACAACATAAATCAACTGCCATTCAAACAGATCTTCGGTCTTCCCTCCCTTGACAACAGCCCACTCACAGAGGTTGGTCAATTACGAATCAGTTTCATCAGCAATTTCAGCAACACTTTTGATAATTCATCCGGCACAAACGACAACATTGAGACAGACGTTGAAACTTTACGGACCAGCCTGTTCCTAAGTTATGCTGTACGAAATAATTGGCAGGTAGGCATTGAAGTGCCCTATGTCAGGCATGGTGGGGGTTTTCTCGATGATTTCATCTATGACTGGCATGATTTTTTCGGCATGCCGCAAAATGGCAGAGCCAAAGACTCCAGTGACCAGATACGTATCAACTATTTTTCAACTAAAGGCGCCTCGTTTACTCTTTCTGAGTCCGGAGGTGATATTGGCGACATACGTATTAACAGTACCCACACCCTGCCATGGAAAAACAGGTCGCTTATTTTCAGTACAGAACTGAAATTTCCCTCCGGCGATTTTGACAAGCTTACCGGAAGCGGCGGCATGGATTTCTCGGTCGGCTTGACCTTAAATGACCCGTACAGCCTGAGAAAATACAATATTACTGTTTTTTGCGGTCTGGCTGGAGTTTTTCTAGGTGATATTGATGGTGAGATGTCCACAATCCAGAACAACTTCGCCCTTGCAGGCAGAGCCGGGATCGGCTGGCAGGCAACACGACTCATCCAGTTAAAACTGCAGCTTGATGCCTTGTCGGCCTTGTATGACAGCGACCTCAAACAAATAGGAAACCCGGCCCTTCAACTTGTTTTTGGCGGAAGCCTTACTTTCACCGATGATGTTTACCTCGACATTTCGGTTGCAGAGGACATAAACACAGCAACGGGTGTGGATGTGGCCTTTCAATTGGCTCTTGTGGTTACCTACTGATGAAAAGAAAAACATTCTACCTCAATATTTATTTTCTTCTTTGGGCCTGCTTCCTGCTTACAGCATGCGGTGACAGCGATTCAGTTGTCCTAAGCGGTGAGAATATAATCTGCTTTGGCGACAGCCTTACCTATGGCACTGGGGCTGCACGCAACAAGAGCTATCCCGCCCAATTATCTGAAATGATAGGACGGCCGGTCATCAATACAGGAATCCCGGGCAATACCACTGCAGATGCGCTAAAACGCCTGGAAGCTGATGTTCTTGAAAAATCACCCCGTATGGTCCTTATCACACTTGGCGGCAATGACATGAAAAACGGTATAGACAAAAAAATAGCTTTCAAAAACCTGAGGGAAATTGTTGCGGTCATCCAGGCAAAGGAGGCTCTGGTTGTTATTGGAGGCGTGAAGCTTCTTTTCTGGGACCGGGGCTATGAAAAGGAATATAAAAAACTGGCAGAAGAGACCGGAATTATCCTTATCCCAAATGTCCTCAAGGGCCTCATAGGCCATGATGACCTGATGAGCGACACCATTCATCCAAATGCAGCAGGATATGAAATCATGGCAAAAAGATTTCATAAGGCCATAGAGCCCTATTTATGAAATGACTTGGAAGAATTAGAAGGTCAATAGTAATTAAAATTCTTATTTCCTAATTCTTAATTCTTAATTACATAAGCTTCAGCTTGTGTCTTCCTACCACTTACTTTTCAAACGTCCGATATCTTTATCAAGAATTTTCTTCAAGCGCTTCTGGTACCAGGAATGACTGACCCAGAGATGTCTAAAACCATTATTTTCTATGCTGTCTGAAACCCTGTCACGCACACGACGCCAGAGGTCACGCTTGTATGCGGTTTCAAAAGGAATGATTGTGTCCAGATTCTCAAGAATATTTTTCCTGAACCTGGGAAAAACAAAATTGTTAATAACTATAAATGTCAAAGCGAGAATAAACAGGGCCGCAAGAGATGGAAAAACAAGAAGTGCGTCATCAAAAGAACCTGAAAAGAGAGAGCCTAACAAGGTATTTTGTGGAAATCCAGCCACCAGTTTAAGGACAAAGTCACCAAAAAAGAATACCAGGAGAGAAAACAGCATGCCTCCTTTTAATACCTTCTGGGCCTGGACCCCGAAGCCGTTTTTAAAAGCGGCAAGGGCTTCGGCCTGTAAATCCAATTCCCGGACACCGCGTTCAGCCTCCTGGAACACATGATTGATGCGCATGGTGGGTGCTGTTTCAACAGCGCGTTTCAATTCATCCCTTTCACTGACCCATGACTCGACGCCTTGAGGGGGCGAGTCTCCTTCCTTGGCTGCAAAAGTCAGGTATAGCCTGGGAATGTCTTTACGCCCCGTCATTTGCGACAGGTTCCAACAAAGGGTTCCGTAGGACCTTACCAGGTCAGGGACATTATCACACTCGTCTATCCTGTTCAGCACATAGAGCACCCTGTCCTCGCCCGTTGAACCGGGAAGCGTACTCCTGATAGCCTGGTAGGTCTCTATGATGGTTCCCGCCTTGTGCGGATCAAACATCAGGATAATTAAATCTGCCAGTCTGGCCAGTTCACCGACAACACCGAGATAATCATAACCACGGTCTTTTTCGGTTACTGAATCAAGCATGCCCGGTGTATCAATAATTGCAAACTTCTCCAGGATCGGGGATTTCACTTTTTTCAGACGCAGGTGGGCAAAAAGCCTTTCACCAAAAGGCATGAGATGTGCAAATGGCAAACGTTCATCATTGACAACCGTTCCGCCGGGGATTTCCTCTTCTTCTTCGCCTTCTTCCGGGCACGTCAAAATGGTGAAACTGTCATCGGTCGGGGCCTGACCGGTTCTTTGCACCGGCATATCGAGAAGTTCGTTGATAAAAGTCGATTTACCCGATGAGTAGTTGCCGATAACTAAAACCAGAGGCTTCCACATGAGCGGGGTCAGCACATCATGCATGGAAACCCCATATCGTTTGTAAATCGGCGTCATTCTACTGCGCAGCAGCTTATCCAGCTTTTTGATAAGGGTTTTGGCAGCCTTTTCGTCTTTCATTTTTACCCCCGGAACTCCTTGTTTTTACACTACTTCTGACCGGAACTATTCATTATGCAGTTAGCATTATCATACTCTTCCTCTCTTTTTCAGAGCATATCAAAATACCATTATTATCAATACGTTGCAAGGCATACTGCAACAAAATCTGCTTATCTTATGTATACATTTCATAAGCCTGACGCCGTATCCTGGCAGAATTTCTCAAAACCCCGACATGCTCGTCCACGTAATCTATTACTCTTGGCTGTTTACCGGAAGCCGGTCTGCGGATCCGGCCTATAACCTGCTGAAGCCTACCGGTGAATTTTATGGGGGTGGTGAGAAACAGGGTCGAAAGAGCTGCTGCATCAAACCCCTCACCCACGAGCTGCAGTGTCGAGATAAGCACCTTGATTTCACCGCAATGAACCGATTCAACTATTTCAGAACGTTCTGCCATTGTCTGCTTGCCTGTCAAAACACTTACCTTCAGACCTTTCCCGGCAAGCATGTCTGCCAGTTTCCGGCAATGAGCCACACGATCACTGACAACAAGAACTATACCCTCAGTTTTCATGGACTCTGCATAAATATCATCAGCGATCTGCTGACTGCGCATATCATTTTTTGTCAAAGAATTCATCAGAGCCTGATAATTCCCCCGAAATACATATTTAAAATCCGTTGCCTTTTGTATGAATTCCGGTTTCAGGACCGCTCCTGTTGCAGTCAGTTCTTTCGAGTCTACCTGGTGGACCCTGTCTCCCATGAAGAGATAGATCAGGCGGGTTAAGCCATCCTCCCTGCGGTAGGCGGTTGCTGAAAGCCCGAGCATGAAATACGTATCAAATCTTTTAACAACCTCGGTGAAAAGCGTTGCAGGAACCCTGTGGCATTCATCAACTATTAAATGGCCGAAGCATGGGGACAACTCATCAAGTCTTTTCCGGGCAGTATTAACAATTGCAATTGACAGGGGCTGTATATCGAACTTCGAGTCACCGATGAGCCCTGCCTGAATCCCCAGAAACTGCCTGATACGTTCCTCCCACTGATACATCAATTCTCTGCTGTGAACCAGGATAAGGGTAGGCTGACAACGCCGGGCAATTACTTCAAGGGCCATGACTGTTTTGCCGGAACCGGTGGTGGCGACAAGTACACCAAAATGCCGACGCAGAATATCCTGTACCGCCTTTTGCTGGTAAGGTCGCAATTCACCTTGAAAATCAAAATCAATTTCTGCCAACCTGCGGCGCTGGTCTTCAATTACCGGCCCCCGGCCCATGTATTTTTTGCACAGCTCAACTGCCTGGGCTGCAAACCCCCTGGGGAAAAAAATACCTGATTCATCCAATTCAAACAAAAAGAGTTTCTGTTTAAAATTCCTGCCAACCCAGCGCCCATACTTTTTGGCATCCTTATATTTGGGGTTGTCAATGGTTAGGTTATCCTGAAGCACCTGAAGAAAAGGCGTTGATATGCCAGAAAGATGGCATTGGCCTGCCACTGTCAGAACAGGATATATTGCTTTCCTTTCAGGCTTCACCATTAATCCACACCATCTCCGTAATTACTTGTTTTCACTGTACTGATTTGAAGTAAATTTACGATCAAGTACACTTTCCCTGCTTTATATGGACGTTCTTTATCTTTAAAATCAAATAGTTATCGATTTGGAAAGTCTACTTGAGGCATACACAATTGTCCATAAAAATCATGACAATCTCTTTTCAGCAGCAAAAGAGCCTTCTTTGTAAGATATGCAACAAGTAAAGCTGCTGCCTTGAGAAAAAGACTTCATTTCCTGAGAAAGTAAGTGGAGAAACAGATGGGCACCTCTAAGTGCTGTACTTACGACAGGTGGTTATGTCCTGGGTTTTTCCTTTGATATGACACTTGTTCTAAAAAAGATACCCTCTTCTTTGCATCCCATCTCAAATAGTATTATTTTATTCCCTGGAGCCGAACCATATTATGAAAAATATTATTTACATCATACTTGCCTTTATAACTGCCGGACTGACTTTTGCTTTTCTGGTAAAAAAATTTAAGGACGACTGTATACCCTGACTGCTGGCATACGGCACACTCGGTATGGGTCTCATATCATATTATTTACTGTCAACTTACTTCTAATCCTGTTAATTCATGGATAATTCAGATTAACTCTCCATCCTTCTTAATATATTAAATTTACAACTGAAAATTATGAACGTTAATGGTATCCCCTACAGAACTATATGGCACAGAAAAGACAATCCCCAAATCATAGAAATAATTGACCAACGATTTCTACCCCATAGCTTTGTAGTAGAAGAACTTGTCCAATTAGATGATTTTGTCTCAGCCATACGTGACATGCATGTAAGGGGAGCAGGACTAATCGGGGCCACAGCTGCCTTCGGCATGTACTGTGCCGCATTGAACGCGCCCCGGGAAAAGGGCGAAGGGTTTATTCAAGAAGCTGCCCGCAAACTCATTGATACCAGGCCAACGGCCAAAAACCTTTCGTGGGCTGTTACAAGACAACTCACTGCCATGCAGGGAATAGAAAACCAGGAAGAAAGAATAAAAAAATCCTTTGAGACCGCCTGCCTTGTTGCAGATGAAGATGCTGATTACTGCCGCAGGATAGGTGAGCACGGCCTGGAGATAATCAGGGATATAAGCAAACGGAAAAATGGTGAACCGGTCAATATCCTTACCCACTGCAATGCGGGCTGGTTGGCATTTGTAGACTATGGTTCAGCCACGGCTCCAATTTATGCCGCCCACCGGGAAGGTATCCCCCTGCATGTCTGGGTGGATGAAACCAGGCCATGGAATCAGGGAGTGAAGCTCACCGCATGGGAACTTTACCAGGAGAGCATTGAGCATACTCTCATTACTGACAATACCGGCGGTCATCTCATGCAGCATGGCCAGGTTGATCTGGTCATAGTGGGCTCTGACCGCACTACACGGACAGGTGACGTGGCCAATAAAATAGGCACCTATCTCAAAGCCCTTGCGGCAAAAGATAACAATGTGCCGTTTTATGTAGCTCTGCCATCTTCAACAATTGACTGGGATTTAAGGGACGGTCTGCAGGAAATTCCCATAGAAGAGCGTTCTGGCGATGAAGTTAAATATATTTCCGGACTGAACTGTAAAGATCAGGCACTGACAACTGTCCTCTGTGGTCTTGCAGAAACCCCTGCAGTTAATTATGGGTTTGATGTTACTCCGGCCCGCCTGGTAACCGGCATCATCACTGAACGAGGACTTGCAGAGGCCAATGAAAAATCATTACTCGCCCTTTTCCCTGAATATGCATAACCGGATCCATCTTTCCATGTTGACGTAATGATGCAGAATATGAAAAATCCGTCATGAATTTCACCTGCCGGATGCTGTAAAACTCATGGCCCCACCAGGATAATTGACCTCTATTATGCATAAACACCTAAAAAATAACCCTTGAAAGGGCCTGCTAAGCATATTAAAAACCAAAACTGTTTTTTGAAGTTAAATCCTATTCTGAATGGAGACATACACATGCAAGTAAAAACTTTGTTTATCAGAAAACCTATCCTCAATGTATTTGCATCATTATTCATTATTGCCTTACTGGTAGCACCAAACTTTGCATCAATTGCCCAGGCGGAAACCGCCAAGGAAATTGATGTCAGCGTTGATGTTGCCCTGGACCGTTTTAAAAATGAAGTCCAAGGAGCCAATGAGTTCCTTGCTAATGCAAAGGGCGTACTCGTCGTTCCCAATGTCATACGGGTTGGTTTTGTTCTGGGAGCAGAGTATGGCGAAGGTGCCCTTATCATTGACGGTAAGACCGTGGACTATTACAGCCTGGCAGCCGGCTCCCTCGGACTTCAGATTGGGGCCCAGTCTAAAAATATTGTTATTGTCTTTATGGATGAAAACGCCCTGACGAATTTCCGTGACAGCCTCGGCTGGCGTGCAGGTGTCGATGGTTCCATTGCACTCATTGACCAGGGGGCAGGAGCTTCAGTGGATACAAGCAATGTGCAACACCCAATTGTCGGTTTTATTTTCGCGGTTAAAGGTCTTATGATAAATCTATCCCTGGAAGGCTCCAAGTTTACAAAACTTATCAAGTAAGAGTTTTTGCAACCGGACTCCCTCAAAAAAGAATTAAAAAAAGGCGGGCTCCAGAGGATGCCCGCCTTTTTAATTTTCCCTGCTTCAGCTTATTTTCCTTTTTTCAAATCAAGATACATTTCATACGCCTGAGCAGGTGGCAAGTTTTTATGCACTGTTGCACCTACGGCCTGTATCATTGCAGCGGGAGACTCCGCCTGAAAAATATTTCTACCCATATCCACTCCTGAAGCCCCCTCCTGCACCGCATTATACGCCATGGTTAATGCATCTTTTTCAGGAATCTTCTTGCCACCGGCCATAACAATCGGCACCGGACAGCTCGCTGTGACAGACTCAAAACCCTTCGGGATATAGTATGTCTTTACATAATGGGCTCCAAGCTCAGCACATATCCTGCAGGCCAACCTGAAGTAACGTGGTGACCTTTTCATCTCAGTACCTACTGCTGTCACTGCTAAAATAGGCATACCATACCGCATGCCCATATCAACCAGCCTGGTCATATTGTGCACTGACTGCGTTTCATATTCGCCGCCTATAAATACCTGAACTGCCAGGGCTGCGGCATTAAGACGGAGAGCATCCTCCATGTCAACGGCAATATGTTCATTTGACAATTCCTTAAGGACACTTGGGCCGCCGCTGGCCCTGAGCACAATGGGCCTGGTGTAGGAAGGCGGTACAGTCGAACGCAGGACACCCCGCGTCAGCATTAACGTATCCGCGTACGGGGCAATCGGCAGAATGTTCAGATCAATCCGCTCAAGACCACTTGTCGGGCCCTGAAAATAACCATGGTCAATGGCAAGCATTACGGTCCGTCCTGACTCAGGATTAAAGATACGCGACAGCCGGTTTTTCATACCCCAGTCAAGTGAGTTGGACCCTTTAAGAAAAAAACCTTCTGTTTTAACGCTTTTATCCAGGCTGAATTCTTTTCCCTCTTTATCCGCTTCAGGCATAATACATCTCCTTTAAATCTTTCTTTATATATTCTTCTTGAACCCGTTACATATTCTTTTTATATCCGTGACATATTCTCTTTGAATCCGTGAACCGTTGGATATATCCCAGGTTCAAGTTACTCAATCAGTTTTTAGTGCAACTTCCAGTCACGGATTCAAAAAACTATTCCTGTGGTTTAATAATCACTTTAAGCGAATTGCCACCTTCTGCAACCAGGCGGAACCCTTCTCCTGTGTCAGCCAGTCCAAACCTGTGAGTTATCATGTCATCAACCCTTACTTGCCCGGACCTTATTAATTCCAAAGCCTCAACACAATCATCAGGGCTTGCTGCATAGGTTGTTGTCACTGTTACATCACGGCGCCAGAAAACATCATTTATTGAAAGAGGAACTTCTGTATCAGCCGGTGTCGGGGCAAACAACAGGATGACACCACCACGCCCCACTGCTTTAAAAGCCTGCCGGCACACAGTTTCCACTGCGGCACATACTATCACCACATCTGCTCCTTGACCGTTATTGAATTCCCTGAATTTCTGCGGAACATCAGAATCAGCAGGAAGGACATGGTGGGCACCATATTTCCGGGCAAACTCAAGTCTTTCCGAGCTGATATCTGTAGCAACAACCATTCCCGCACCGCTGGCCAGGGCCAGTTTGACATGAAGCAGACCGGCAATGCCGCTACCAAGCACAAGAACACTTGCTCCGGGCTTCATGCCTGTGGCCCTTTGACCGCGAAGAACACAGGCCAGCGGCTCTACAAATGTTGCTGCCTCGTATGTGACTTCATCGGGAAGCAGCCATGTGCCGCGCTCAACATTGATAGCCGGCAGCCGGACATACTCGCAAAACCCACCCGGGTCAAAATGCGTTCCCCCAAGGAGGGTTTCACAGACCGTTTCATGCCCACTCCGACAATAATGACAGGCAAAGCATGGCACATGATGGGTTGCAACAACCCGGTCTCCCTCACTAAACCCGGCAGCACCTTCCCCTGCCCGAAAAATCCGCCCGGCAATTTCATGGCCCAGGACCAGAGGCGCACGCTTTATGCGGTACCACTCCATGATATCACTGCCACAGATTGAGCTGGCAAAAATCTGCACCAGGAGTTCACCAGGACCGATCCCGGGGGCATCCATTTCCTCAAGCCGCACATCACTGTTATTATAATACATTGCAACACGCATAAGCACTGACATCCTTGATGATCTTCCGTCTTTTTGTTCTCTGGTCTGCAGCGATACTATAGTCCAAGTCTCAACTCGTTACAATCTGCTTTTACCCTTATTGCGCCAGCATAAACAAGGTCATTATACACTCCTGTCACTGAGTGATATTTTTTATGAAGAAAGAGTTGTGTTTGCTCGTAGTCTTTGGTATATAGCCCTTTTTGGGCCTTTCAGAGATGAAAGATAAAGATTAACTCTAAATTAGTTGGCAGAAACTACACTAAAGGGCAAGAATTAACATGACAGAAAATTCAACAACAAAAAACGGGGCAGAAGTAAGCAGTGCGGAAAACGAAGAGATGAGTTTTGCCGATCTCTTTGAAATGGACGAGAACAGTTCGGTCAGTAAAGTGGGAGATGTCATTAACGGCACGGTCGTCGGTATAGTTGATAACCATGTTCTGGTTGATATCGGAGACAAAGCAGAAAGCTACATCCCACTCTCCGAATTTCGTACTGACGGCGAGGATGACGAAGTAAACGTTGGCGACTCCTTTGAAGTTTTTGTGGAAAAAAGGAAAGAGGAAGGGGGATTACTCCTATCCCGCGAAAAGGCAATCGGCATCAAAGTTTGGGAAGAGATTGCTAAGATCCAGGCTGATGACGGCACAATAGAAGGCAAAATTGAAAACCGGGTTAAAGGCGGCATGTCCGTTGATATCGGAGTCCCGGCTTTCCTCCCCTATTCGCAGATTGATCTGCGCCCGGTGAAGGACCTCGATGCCCTCATTGGTCAAACCTTCCCCTTCAAGATTCTCAAGTTTAACAGAAAAAGAAATAATGTCGTTATTTCACGACGCGCCATCCTCGAAAAAGATCGGGAAGCAATGCGTGACACAATGCGCACATCCCTTGAAGAGGGCATGGTTGTGAAAGGAACGGTTACCAATATAACTGATTATGGCCTTTTCATCGATCTTGGTGGCATGGATGGCCTATGCCACATTACCGATCTTTCCTGGGGCAGGGTTTCCCATCCTGCAAAACTCTATAAGGTAAGTGATGAGATCGATGTCAAAATTCTTAAATATGACCAGGAATCTGACCGCGTATCCTTGGGTATTAAACAGCTCCGGCCTGATCCATGGGCTACGGTGACAGAGCGTTACCCCATCGGCTCCAAGACCGTAGGCAAGGTTGTCAGCATTACCGATTATGGTGTTTTTGTAGAACTTGAAGAAGGCGTTGAAGGACTTATCCATATCTCTGAAATGACCTGGTCCAAGAAGCCAAGACATCCATCCAAGCTTGTTGCTGCCGGAGACGAAGTTGAGATTATGGTTCTCAACATTGAAACTGAAACCAAGCGCATATCCCTTGGTATGAAACAGCTGAATGCTAACCCATGGGATCTGGTCAGTGAAAATTATCCGGTTGGCTCCATCATCGAAGGAAAAATTAAAAATATAACTGATTTCGGTATTTTTATTGGTATTGAAGAGGGTATCGACGGCCTTATTCATGTATCCGACCTTTCTTGGACTGAACGGATCAAACATCCGACCGAAAAATATGCGAAAGGCGACACCATCCAGGCTGTTGTTTTAAAGATTGACAGGGAAAACGAACGATTCTCCCTTGGCATTAAACAACTTGAGCCGGATCCATGGATGGCTGCACTCAGCAATTATCCGGGCGGTGCAATTGTTGAAGGCACAATCACCAATGTCACAGATTTCGGTATCTTCGTCCAGTTGGAAGAGGGAATTGAAGGGTTGGTGCATGTCTCTGAAATAAGTAAAGAGAAAATCACCACCCCGGTCGGTATGTACAACATTGGTGACACCCTGAAGGTTAAGGTTATTAATGTATCTTCGAAAGACAGAAAAATCGGTCTATCGATCAAGGCGCTTGATAAAGACAGCAGTGAAGATTCTCTGCAGGATTACAAGAAAAAGCAATCCACAGGGCCTTCAACCATTGGCGACCTCCTGAAATCTGAAATGGAAAGCAAGGAGACCACTACCAAGGACGACACCGCTGAAGCTGACGCCGCTGGCGCTGCTGCCGTTGAAACTGCTCCGGAAGAAGAAGTCGTTGCCGAGGCTGACGCTGCTCCGGAAGAAGAAGTCGTTGCCGAGGCTGACGCTACTCCGGAAGAGGAAGTCGTTGCCGAGGCTGATGCTGCCCCGGAAGAAGAAGCCGTTGCTGAAGCTGCTGCCGCTGAAGAAGAAACTGATGCTGACACGGCTGATGCTGACACGGCTGAAGCTGACGCCGCTGGCGCTGCTGCCGCTGGCGCTGCTGCCGTTGAAACTGCTCCGGAAAAAGACGAGGCTGACGCTGACGCCGCTGACAAGGAATAAACAAACTATTTATAACTGATCGTCTTATATACGATCCAGATGAGTTCATTTCGTCAAAAACATCCTATTCTTTTAGGACTTTTTATATTAACAGGGATATTCTTTCTTTTCTTAGGAGGGATATCCCTGCTTATTTCTTCGCTTATTTCCCATGGCTCCAAAACAGATATTTTTTCAAGTAAAGAAGGAGTCGGGGTCGTTGAGCTTAAAGGTTTAATTGTTTCGCCAGAGCAGGTCCTTAAGCATTTGACAGAATTCCGGAAAAACACCAATGTCAAATCCATCGTTCTGCGTATTGAAAGCCCGGGTGGCGCTGTTGGGGCATCGCAGGAAATTTACCAGGAGGTCAAGCGCACCAGCGTGGTGAAACCCGTAATAGCATCCATGGGCTCCATGGGGGCATCCGGAGGTTATTACGCCGCCCTGGGCGCAGATGCTATTATTGCCAACCCCGGAACCATGACCGGCAGTATCGGAGTCATTGTAAAATTTCCGAACCTTGAAGGTCTATTTGAAAAAATTGGCTACAAGAGTGAAGTTATAAAAAGTGGTCCACTCAAAGATGTGGGGGCCAGCAACAGGCCTATGAGTGAAAAGGAGCGCAAACTGATGCAGGACCTGATTGACAACGTCTACGGTCAGTTTGTAAAGGATATTGCTGCAGCCAGAGATATGCCTTTAGATACTGTCAAGGAATTAGCTGACGGAAGGGTCTATAGCGGAGAGCAGGCTCTTGAGGTAAACCTTATTGACAGCCTGGGGAACTTTACTGACGCTATTGCCATGGCCGCAGAAATGGGTGGGCTTGATGTTGAAGACCCCCAACTGATATACCCGGAGGTGGATAGGAAATTTTCCCTGTTCAACCTGTTGACGAATGCCGAACAATCACTTGTTGATAACTTCGTGACATTATATCCCATCCTTTCTTTTGAATGGACAGGAGCGCACTAAAAAAATTGTAACATATTTAAATCATTAAACTATATATGAAAATTAAGGAAGACCATGTTAAAACGAGATCTGATTGAAAAAACGACTGACAGCCTGACTGGATACCTTAAGAAAGATATCAGCAAGGCTGTTGATATTATAATTGAGACAATGTCAGAATCCCTTGATCAGGGAAAAAGGGTTGAAATAAGAGGATTTGGCAGTTTTTCAGTTCGGGGAAGAAAAGCAAGACAGACTAAAAATCCCAAAACTGGGAAAATCATGGATATCCCGCCCAGAAAGACTTTGCATTTCGCCATGAGCAAATCGGTGAAAGAGGCTTTGATTGAAAAAAAATAAGTTATTTCGAAGTACTATAGCCTGTGAAAAGACTTGTGCTGCAGAATATATGAATGTAGCAATTGGTAAATTATGCAGGCTAAACGTAAAACTGGCTTACATCACCCTTGCCCTGCCTGAGGATCTCAGGTTCATCACCGGTAAATGAAACTATGGTTGAGGGGTCAGGAAAAACCATCCCCCCGTCTATAACCAGATCAATCATATTTCCCAGCAACTCATCAAACTCATACGCCTCTGAAAGTGGATCACCGTCTTGATCAGGAATGGCACTGGTGGTGAGTATCGGGTTCCCCAGTTCTTCAATAAGCGCCAGGCAGATATTATTGTCAGGAACCCTGATACCTACTGTTTTCTGCTTTGTAATCATTATTTTGGGCACTGTTTTTGACGCGGGCAGAACAAAGGTAAAAGGCCCGGGCAGTGCCATCCTCATTATACGGTAGGCCATATTTGAAACATGGCCATAGTCGCTAACATTTTTCAGGCTTGAACACATAAAACTGAACGGTTTATGCTTAGCCCGCTTTTTGATCTGATAGATTCTCTTGATCGCTTTCTGGTTGAAAATATCACAACCTATCCCGTACACTGTATCTGTCGGATAACAGATAACTGCTCCATTTCGCAGCTTATCTGCAATTTGTTTTATATGCCGCGGTTGCGGATTATCAGGATTAATTGATATCAACATGGCTTCACTGTTATTAAATGCTTTCTCTGCAAAATGCAGACAAACTTAAACTATTCAGTGCGACGAATCAATGACAATTGATAAACATATTGCAGCCTCTATCGATCTTGGCTCCAATACTTTCAGGCTCCTTGTGGCAATCTGCTCTGCTGGCAACCTGAAGGTGCTTGAAAAAAAATTGGTTACTGTGCGCCTTGGGCAAGACCTGGAAGAAAATCTTCTGCCTGAGCACGCTATGGAAAAGGGCTTCGAAGTACTGCGTAATTTTAGCGAAAGCCTGGATCTTTACCAGCCCTGCAGCGTCAGAATCTGTGGCACTGAGGCCCTGCGCCTGGCTGACAACAGCCAGATATTTTTACAGAAGGCCGAAAAAATTTTGCGACATAAGATTGAAATTATCACCGGCGAGGAAGAGGCGCTTTTAAGTCTTGCAGGAACTTTATCTGGTTATAAGAGGCGGTTATCCGGCACCTTTATTCTGGTCGATGTGGGTGGAGGTTCCACTGAGTTTATTCTTGCAGACGAGACAACCGGAAAAACAAGAGTTGAAAGTATGGGACTGGGCGTTATCGGATTGACAAAAAAATTTATTGCTCAACCACAACCAGATATTGCGATAATGGATGCCATGCTTGCTGAAACTATAAGCAACGGCTTAAATGCGTTACAATTTTCCCCAAAAAATCCATCAGTCAACATCATGGGATGTGGCGGCACTGCAACCAGTATGGCTGCCCTTGACCTCAACCTTACTTCCTATGACGAATCGCTGGTACAAGGATATATACTGCACCGTAATCGCATGGAAAAACTCTGGAGCAAGCTGATAGCACTACCACCGGACAAACGAAATGAACTCCCCTGCCTTGGCCAAGGCAGGGGAGAAATTCTTCCGGCCGGTATACGGATATATCTGGTAATCCTGCAGCTCATGCAGCAGGACAGAATGAAAGTAAGCGACACAGGACTTTTGGAAGGTATCCTGCTCAGCGCTCTTCAGGATAATAATTCAATGAACAGTCCTCAGCACAATTTTATCCCTGAAAGTTAGACTGTTACAGGAAAAGAGCTTTGCAATTAGCAGGGTATTTTTGTATAAGTGTTCCGTACCATTTGGAAAGAGATACTGCTTCTGTTCATTTCACTTTTAACACTTCTGTTTCCGAGGGATTCTGCATTTATAATGATGCAGTAAATTTGTGTTTTTTCAGGGCGCAGTCAGCGCCAACATATTTTTTAAAATTTTTCAAGGAGAGTAAACATGCCTGACGATGTTATTGAACCAGCATATACCTTTGATGACCTCCTACTGGTTCCTGCCTCCTCCAGTGTAATTCCAGCCGAAGTGGATATTTCCTCCCTGCTTACCAGTAATATCAAACTTAATATCCCCCTGGTAAGTGCAGCAATGGATACGGTGACCGAATACCGAACCGCCATCATCATGGCACGGGAAGGCGGTATTGGTATTATACACAAAAATATGCCCGTTAACGAACAGGCCCGACAGGTCGAAAAAGTTAAAAAATCGGAATCCGGCATGATCATTGATCCTGTAACAGTTACGGAAGATCAGCAGGTTGCAGATGTTCAGGCCATGATGGCCAACTATAAAATATCCGGCGTGCCGGTACTGCGCGGCGAAAAACTTGCAGGTATCGTCACCAACCGTGACCTCCGCTTTGTCACTGACCCTACCCTGAAGGTCAAGGATGTTATGACCAGCAAGAACCTGGTTACAGCCGAGGTCGGCATCACCCTTGAAGAATCAAAAGCCCTGCTGCATGAGCATCGTATCGAAAAACTTCTTGTTGTTGATAATGCAGGAAACCTGAAGGGACTTATAACCATCAAGGACATTGAAAAGATCAGGAAATATCCCAACTCAGCCAAAGATGACAAGGGACGGCTTCTTGCAGGTGCTGCCCTGGGCGTTGGCACAGATTATATTGCCCATGCAGAAAAACTAATAAAAAAAGGGGTAGATGTGGTGGTACTCGACTCTGCCCACGGGCACTCTGAAAATATTGTCAAGGCGGTTAATAACCTGACAAAAACCTATCCCGGCCTCGAAGTCATCGCCGGTAATGTGGCAACGGCAGAAGGTACAGAAGCGCTGATCAAGGCAGGTGCCAGTGCAGTTAAAATAGGCGTTGGCCCCGGTTCCATCTGTACCACCCGTATTGTTGCCGGTGTCGGAGTACCGCAACTGACTGCGATAAAGAACTGCGCCAGGGTTGCAAAAAAGTATAATGTACCGCTGATTGCTGACGGCGGCATTAAGTTTTCAGGAGATATTACCAAAGCCATAGGTATAGGGGCGCATTCCATCATGATCGGCTCCCTTTTTGCAGGTGCTGCGGAAACACCGGGTGAGACCTTTCTTTATCAGGGCCGTGCCTATAAGGGCTATCGCGGCATGGGATCTCTGGGGGCTATGCGTCAGGGCAGCAGTGACCGTTATTTCCAGGAAGATATTGAAAGTCCTTCAAAAATGGTACCTGAAGGCATTGAAGGAAAAGTTCCCTTCAGGGGGCCGCTTTCAGATATGATCTATCAGCTTGTCGGCGGACTCCGCTCAGGCATGGGCTATGTTGGTGCCTCCAATATTGAGGAACTCAGGAAAAAGGCAAAATTTGTCCGAATCACGGCAGCAGGACTGAAGGAAAGCCATGTCCATGATGTCATCATTACCAAAGAAGCCCCGAACTACCGGCTTGAAGGATAATTGGTGCCGTCAATTATAAATTAAGAATTAAAAATTATGAATTAAGAACTGCAAGACTGGACCCAAAACATTAATTTCACATTCTGCATTTAATTATATGAACATCCACAGCGAAAAAATACTCATCCTTGATTTTGGCTCTCAATACACCCAATTGATTGCACGTCGGATCCGCGAAGCGCATGTATACTGCGAACTGCACCCCTTTGATATGGACCTTCAGGCCGTCAGAGATTTTTCCCCCCAGGGAATTATTCTCTCGGGTGGCCCAAAATCGGTATACGACTCCGGGGCACCGGCCGTGGAAGAAGCCATCTTTGATTTGGGTCTTCCGGTGCTGGGCATCTGTTACGGCATGCAGCTTCTCTCCCGTCATTTCGGCGGCAAGGTAGTGCCGGCAGGCAAGCGTGAGTATGGTCATGCAGACCTGACAAGTACAGGGAATCCCGGACCTCTTTTTGACGGTTTTTTTATTGAAGGGAAAAGCCCGGTATGGATGAGCCACGGTGACCATGTTGAACAAATTCCTGAAGGATTTGAAGTAGTTGCCCTGACAGACAACGCACCTGTAGCCGCCATTCAGGATGTGGACCGCAGCCTGTATGGTGTTCAATTCCATCCCGAGGTCAACCACACCCCGCGTGGAGAAATCATTATTGATACCTTTGTGCGCAAGATCTGCCGCTGTAAAGGACAATGGACCCCCGGCCAGATCATTGAGGACGCAGTAACCCGTATCACGGAAAAAGTGGGGAACGACAAGGTTGTTCTCGGTCTTTCCGGAGGAGTGGACTCATCGGTAGCTGCAGCCCTTATCAATAGAGCAATAGGAGACCAGCTCACCTGCGTTTTCGTTGACAACGGTCTGCTTCGTCTGGCGGAGGGCGATCAGGTTATGGCCACTTTTGCTGAAAATATGGGGGTCAAGGTTATCAGGGTCAATGCTGAAGACCGCTTTTTAAATGCACTTTCAGGCGAGACCGACCCGGAACAGAAACGCAGAATCATCGGCAATCTCTTTATTGATATATTCGAAGAAGAGGCAGCCCGCATTAAAGATGCACTCTGGCTTGCCCAGGGCACAATTTACCCGGATGTCATTGAATCAGCAGGCGGCAAAACAGGTAAGGCCCAGAACATCAAGAGCCATCATAATGTCGGCGGGCTGCCGGATTATATGAAACTCAAACTACTGGAACCCTTGAAGGAACTTTTCAAGGATGAGGTGAGGGCCATCGGTGAAGAACTTGGACTGCCCCATCAAATGGTCTGGCGCCATCCATTTCCGGGCCCCGGTCTCGGTGTACGTATCCTGGGCGAGGTAAAAAAGGAATACGCCGATATTCTGCGCCAGGCTGATGCCATTTACATCGAGGAACTGTACAAAAGCGGCTACTACGATAAGATCAGTCAGGCATTTGCTGTTTTTCTGCCGGTAAAAAGTGTCGGCGTCATGGGTGACGGTCGCACCTATGAGTATGTCATTACTCTCAGGGCTGTGGAAACCAAGGATTTCATGACCGCCGATTGGACGAAACTTCCCTATGCGCTCCTCAGCACCATTTCAAGCCGGATCATTAATGAAGTACGGGGGGTTAACCGGGTTGCCTATGACATCTCTTCAAAACCGCCCAGCACTATTGAGTGGGAGTAGAAAAGATAAATATAAATTCAGAATTATAAATTCAGAATTCCTTGCTGCAGGGAATACAAAGCAGCTTCCCTTCAACCATTCTGGTCCTGGGCTCCATAACCTTCTCACCGCAGTTGGTGCAGGTAATACTTTTGTAAATTCTGGCAGGTTCAGGCATTTCCACCTGTACCCTTTCAACTTTGAACAGCTCGTCATCCTCAGCCCCAAGAATGGCATTCATCTTGCGGGCTTTTCCGTCCTGCACAACGGCTATAACTTCAGCTGACCTGTCACCCTCTGTGTAGCGGGCCCAAATGGCTTCAGTTTCAGAATCTTCCGGAGGTGCTTCCCATTTTACCGCAATGCGAACAGCCTCGGAATGCGGTCTTCTGAAAAAGGTATAGACCTGTTTGCCAAAATCTTTAAAAATAAAATTTCCTTTTCCAAAGGTGCAGCCGCATACAAGCTGTATCGCATCAACCGCACAGGAGTTATTTTCCACGATCGCGACCAGTTCCTCATCTTTTGCCCTCAGGCCAAGCTCTTTTAAAGCAAGGATGGCAACCCTGTAGCCAATGGCAAGGCCGGGGCATGCATGCCCGTGGAATTGTATTACATCTTCAAAGGTCATGAGATTTCTCCTGTTCAGGAAATTGATCGTCGATAACTACAAAAAATCATATCATTTTATTTTTATTATATATTGTTCATTTTTGCTTGTATTTATGCCATTTATGGTGTTTATGCCCTGTTTTTAAGGGTGCAAAGGCAAGCTGTCTGTCAATCATCTGGTTGTTTCGTTACCAGATAATCGTCGGCAGTTTAATATGCCGACAAAAATGAACAATTAACGCATAAATTAAATTGCTCTCTATTAAATAAACAAGTCATACACCTAAAGCAAATTATACAAAAACCTTTATCACTATGCAAATTCTGCATTAATAACTATATTGTTTTCGCATAAAGAATAACAAGCCCCAATTCTCTAAAACTTAGAAATAAACAGGACACCAACCATGAGAAAAAATGAACGCCAGAATAATGAGATACGCCCGGTTTCCATTGAAAAAGATTTTTTTCCCCATGCTGATGGCTCCCTGCTTATAAAAATGGGCAACACCCATGTTGCCTGCGCAGCTACCGTGGAGGAATCTGTGCCCCGTTTTCTCCAGGATTCCGATCAGGGGTGGATTACTGCTGAATACGGCATGCTGCCAATGGCGACCAACACAAGAAGCCGGCGCGAAGCAGCCCAGGGCCGCTCGGGCAGGACCCACGAGGTTCAGCGCCTTATTGGCCGGTCTCTCCGCATGATGGTTGATCTTAATTCCCTTGGCCCCCGGACAATCAGAGTTGATTGCGATGTTATCCGGGCAGACGGCGGTACCCGTACTGCGGCCATCACGGGAGCAGCCCTGGTTGTCAGAGATGTAATCTATAAACTTCATGCAGAAAAAAAACTTGCTGAATTGCCCGAAATAACCCCCCTTGCAGCTATCAGTTGCGGCATAGTTGAAGGGAAGGGACTGCTTGATCTCGATTATGAAGAGGATTCCAGCGCAGAGGTTGATGCCAACTTTGTCATGTGCATGGATGGCCGCTTTGTTGAAGTGCAGTCCACTGCAGAAGGCAAGCCTTTCAGCCGCCAGGATTTCAATCTGCTGACAGATCTTGCTTCCCAGGGCATCACACAGCTTCTTTCCCTCTGGCAGGATAAATTTTAAGAACAACATTCATCACCTGAAAATTATGAACAACCAACATAACAGACCATCGCCCTTCAAACTGCACACCCGTTCCACTGAGTGCACAGCCCGTTGTGGTGAGGTACAAACCCTGCACGGCACATTTCAGACTCCGATCTTCATGCCGGTTGGCACCCAGGCAACGGTAAAGGCAGTCACCCCTGAAAATCTCGTTGAACTTGGTGCTGAAATAATCCTGGCCAATACCTATCACTTGTATCTGCGGCCCGGCCATGAATTGATCCGGGAGCTCGGCGGACTGCATCATTTTATGAACTGGGATCGCCCTATATTGACCGACAGCGGAGGTTTCCAGATATTCAGCCTGCGTGAACTCGCGAAAATTACAGAGCAAGGCGCTGCATTCAAATCCCATCTTGACGGCTCCTCGCTTTTTTTAAGCCCGGAGGATGCTGTAGAGGTTCAGGAAGCGCTTGGGTCAGATATCATGATGTGCCTTGACACCTGCATTCCCTATCCAGCCGATAGAACCGAAACCCTTCAAGCAACTGAACTCACCTCCAGATGGGCAGAGCGGTCACGGGCAGCCCAACAGGAGACTGGACAGTTACTTTTCGGCATTGTCCAGGGCGGTATGTATCCTGAACTGCGTTCACTGGCAGTGGAACAGCTGCTTGAAATCGGCTTTGACGGTTATGCCCTGGGCGGACTCAGTGTAGGCGAACCCCATGAACTGATGATGGACATTACCGAGCAAACCGCAAAGCTCCTGCCCCAGGACTATCCTATCTATCTCATGGGGGTGGGAACTCCTGAAAATCTTGTTGAAAGTGTTTATCGGGGAGTCGACATGTTCGACTGTGTAATGCCCACCCGGAATGCAAGGAATGGAATGCTCTTTACTTCCCGTGGCAGAGTTGTTATAAAAAACAGCCAATACAGAAATGACCCAAGGCCACCAGATGAAAACTGTGGTTGTTATGCCTGCCGGAACTACTCACGGGCCTACCTGAGACATCTTTATATGTCTCGTGAGATTCTGGCCTATCATCTGAATACAATACACAACCTGTATTATTTTGTCGGGCTCATGCGGTCAATACGACAGGCAATAGAAAATGATTGTTTTCTACAGTTCAGGAAAGATTTTTATGCAATGCAGCAGGAACCTGAGTAATTCAAATTCATAAAGGACAAATTAACTTTTTAATATAACTACTATTCGGAGGAAATTGTATGGTAAGTATTGCCTATGCTGCTAATGGAGCAGCTCCAGCAGGAGGAGGTATCGCCTCTTTCATTCCACTCATTCTTATATTTGTGATCTTCTATTTTCTGCTTATCAGACCCCAGCAGAAAAAAACAAAGGAGCACCAGGTATTTCTGTCAAACCTGAAAAAGGGAGACGGAGTAGTGACCACTGGTGGTCTGCATGGTGAGATAACCGGACTCACAGACACTGTTGTTACTCTTGAAATCGCTGACAATATCAGGGTTAAGGTCTCCCGTCAGCATATTCTCGGTTCAAAAGCCGCAGTCACTGCCGGCAATGAAAAAGAGGCAACAGGCAAAGGGGGTAAATGAGGCATTAAGAGCTGTTAACTTCATCGTGTATGAAGGCTCTCAAGCGCCTTCGATTAATAATTATAGTTTTTCAAGGTTGCTTTCAGGCCGGTTAAAGATGAATAGAACTCTTTAACCGGCCTTTTTTATCAATAATACTCCCTGGCAGGCGGGTCAGGCTTATAAACAAGCTTTACGAGTTCACTTAAAACCGCACCGCTTAATGTAGCAACAACCCGCATACCTGGCTGTTCCTTATCTGTGGCCGCTTTAAAATCCTGCATTTTCCCTATTCTCTTGCCGCTTTCATCCTTCCAGTAAATTGTTGCCTGGGGATAATTCCTCACCACACTTATCTGCATGACTGCTGAGACTTTATTGATGTCAGAACATATATCCAGAAGAATATCCCCGAAATTATCATTCTCACTGGATTCCATACCATGGAGCCTTAATACTGTTTCAAAAACCCTGCCTGTTGATTCTGCTCCGAGCATAGCCAGGATAATCGTTTTCAGATCCTCAGGCCCCATGTCTGGAGCATGACGGCCCCGGCCGCCTGCCTGAAGAATCCCGCTCTTGTTCAGATTCACTCCTATCCGGTCAATGGTGTGTTTGCTTATGCCGGTAAGGTTGGCAATCTGCTTGTTGAGCTGCGTCCTGTGCGCCATATTTCACTAAAATTACATTTCATAATAATATTGTTGATTAACATATCGGAATTACATAAAAACACTATAATAAGGATTTTGTCAACATGCAAATTGCATTATTATTGATTTTTTCTAAATATTTCATATATAATTATATAATTTCAATGCGTTAGCCAACAAGTGCAAAGCACCTTATTTGTCTGATTGCCATTTCACGCTGCCGAGCAGCGGAATAAAAAGCGGTAAAACGACTCGGCGAAGTACCTCGCAAGGGCTATACGACTTTCCGAGGCGTAAGCTTTTTGTGAGCAGCGCAGGGCATCCGCAAAAAGAGGATAAGTAAGCGGGTGTCCTTTCTTGCGCCGCTTCGCTGCTGGTTTGTTTTCTTTGTACCCTAAAGGGCATAAACACCTTTAAAAACAGGGCATAAACACCCTAAAGGGCATCAAGGCAAGTAAAGAAAATGAACGATTTATTAAAGAGCGACAAAAAAAGTGCAGGAAAATGTGAATTTGAATTTGTCATTGCCTGAACAATCCGATGAAACATTGTAGATAAAATAAAAATCCTGTTCGTCTCATTAAACAAAATCAAACCAAGCGGAGGTATATCATGAAGAAAGAATTATCAATTATAACATTAATAGTTGTTATGGGATTTCTCGTTGCTCAACCTGTCCTGGCTGCCGGCAGGGGTTTCAATAGACAATTCAACCAGAATCAACGTATCTTTCAGGGTATTAACAGCGGAGAACTTACCAGAGGGGAAGCACGACGCCTGCATAGACAGCAGCATCGGATGCAGAGACATATACGTATGGCCTGGGCCGACGGAACCCTCACACGAAAAGAACGGGTAAGGCTGGAAAGGCAACAGAATAAGGCGAGCCACAATATTTACCGCCTGAAACACAATAACCGATGTCAGAATACTAGAAGAGTCGTATCAGATAGCTGAAGGAAAACTATATCTTCTTTCTAAGCAGGCCGTTTATTTCCCAGACCTGATCCACCCCGGAATCATACTTTATTTTTACAATGTTTCCGGGGTTAGCCTGCTCCAGGGGAATCCCGTCCTGATCAAGCAACTGCTTGATTTTAAATGCAACTGTATTGATATCCCGGCACAGATACTCGATGGTCTCCCCGTTTCTCAATGGATTCCGCACCTCAACCTGCAGCCAATCATGACCTTTACCCTGCACCAGTCCAACCGGCACATACTTCTGGTCTGTACGTGACCTGTCATAGAGCATATCCTCAGCACCCGGCGGCCCATAAATAAAGTTTTCAGTATAACCCCTGGTGCCAACCTTCAGCAGCTCATCCATATATGCCGGCGGCAGGCTGAACATGTTTTTATTCGCCTTGTACTCACCCATATTTTCTGCAATATAATCAATGGCTGCCCTGTATACCCTTACCACAGCGCCGACATAATAAACGCTTTTCATGCGGCCCTCGAGCTTCAGGCTGTCCACACCAGAACTGATCAATTGCGGCAGCTTACTCAGTAGACATAAGTCCTTGGAATTAAAAATGTAAGTACCGTGACCATCCTCCTCCACAGGGAAATACTGCCCCTCTCTTTTCTCTTCCTGCAGCACATACTTATAGCGGCAGGGGTGAGCACATTCACCCCGGTTGGCATCCCTGCCCGTGAAATAATAACTGAGTAAGCATCTGCCGGAATATGAGATGCACAGCGCACCATGCACGAAAACCTCTATCAGGGTTTTCCTGTCAAGAACCTGTCTTATCCCAGCTATCTCTGTAATGCTTAGTTCCCTGGCAACGTTGAGCCGGGCCACTCCCTGTCCCTCCCAGAAACGGGCATTTGCCGGGTTGGTGACATTGGCCTGTGTACTCAGGTGTATTGGAACTTCAGGGATTATATCTCTTGCCATCGAAAGTATGCCCGGGTCTGAAATGATGATGCCATCCACCTGAATATCTTTCAAAAACAGCAGGTATTTTTCCAATCCCTGCAAATCATTCTGATGGGCAAAAATATTTACCGTGACATAGAGCTTGACGTCTCTTTCATGGGCATAGGCAACAGCCTCTGCCATCTGCCTTTCAGAAAAATTTCCGGCATGGGCCCTGAGGCTGTAATTCTTACCCCCGCAATATACGGCATCCGCACCGTAATGGATTGCGGTTACCAGTTTCTCAAAATTCCCGGCTGGAGCAAGTAATTCAGGAGTTTTGCAAGAGTCAGTTACTTTATTTGTTGCAGATGCTTCTGAAGACATAAGTTCAAAGGTTCAAAAGTTTAAAGGAAAAAATACAAAAACCGTTATGGATATTTGCATAAATTTCACTCTCTGGCGATATAAAATTGTGCCGAGTCACCATTTATTTACTTGCCTGCCGGGAAAAATCATGAGTACATAGTAAGCATGGCTCAGCAAAATGAAAAAAAGCAAAGAGAATCAGATAGTACAAAAAAACGATTCTCAGTAGGCGTGGCCATGAGCGGCGGGGTAGACAGCTCTGTCACGGCCAAGCTTTTAAAAAACATGGGCCATGATGTCCATGGTTTTTTTATGGCCCTGGCACAGCCTGACCTGGATCAGCAGATTAAAAGGGTGAAAAAGGTGGCTGAACACCTGGCTGTCCCCCTTACCGTCATTGACCTGGAAGCTGAATTCAGGGAAACGGTTCTTGATTATTTCACTTCAAGCTATATTGACGGCAGAACCCCAAATCCATGCGTGTTCTGCAACCCGAAAATAAAATTCGGCAGGCTTCTGGAGGAAATCCTTGGCACCGGTTGCGACTTCATGGCAACCGGCCATTATGCCAGGGTCATCAAAGGGACTGACAAAGCCTTTCATCTCTTAAAGGGACTGGACCCCCAAAAAGACCAGTCATATTTCCTGCACCAACTCACCCAGCAGCAGTTGAGCAGAATACTTTTCCCCCTGGGTGTCCATACCAAGAACAACGTCTATAACATGGCGAAAGATCTGGGAATATCAGGGGTACATGGTTCAGAAAGCCAGGATGTCTGTTTCTTAAAGGATAAAGACCTGAAAAGTTTCATGGCTCAACATTGCCAGGAAGAATACGAAGACGGCTTCATCGTTACCATGGAAGATAAAATTATTGGGAAGCATCATGGAATCCACGGTTACACTGTCGGGCAGCGCAGAGGCCTCGGTATTCCCGATGCTACCCCCTATTATGTTGTTGCCCTTGATCCGGTGAAAAACGAAGTCGTAGTCGGCAAAAAGGAAGACCTGTACCGGAGCGAATTATCTGTCAAAGATGTAAACTGGACTGGGGGCCTGGAACCTGACCTGCCCCATGATTTTTCCACAAGAATCCGCTACCGCCATGCAGGGGCACCAGCCCGGATAATGCCTGCAGAAGATGGAGTTTACAAGGTTTGCTTTCAGGAGCCGCAGTTGGCAGTCACCCCAGGCCAGTTTGCAGTTTTTTATTATGATGACGAAGTGTTAGGCGGTGGAGAAATCCTGTAAACCTACCGGGTGAAGGTATTTAACAGCAATTTGTCTCAGGCACATTCCACCCTGTTTCTGCCATTTTCCTTAGCTTTATACAGTGCTTCATCAGCAGCTTTAATCAAGTCTTCAATTGATGAACCTTTTTCATACAAGGCGACACCGGCACTGACCGTCACCTCAAGGGTTTCTTCAATATTTTTTCGAATCCTGTCTACTGTAAGTCGTGAAGGACTTAAACCTGATTCGGGCAGGATAAGCAGAAACTCTTCGCCGCCGTAGCGGGCGACAAGGTCTGATTCACGGATACTCATGGTAATTTTGTCTGCAACCTTTGCAAGCAACTTGTCACCTGCATCATGCCCCCTGGTGTCATTAAATTTTTTAAAGAAGTCAATATCAAACATGGCCACACATAACGGTTTACCGTAACGCTCAGCCAGTTTAACTGCCTGCTTCAAACTTATAAACATCAAACGGCGATTGGCCAGCCCTGTGAGAGAGTCATGCAAAGCCATCTTTTTTGCTTCACCATAAAGTCTGGCATTATCAATTGCCATGCCAATCTGGCTGGCTATGCTTTCCAGAAGGCTGCCATTAAACTCTCCCACCTCAGTATCAGCAGGCAAATAAAGAAAAAACACCCCAACCACCTTATGGGCAGATTTGATCGGCACAATAATATGACCATGGGGCTGTATATCTCCTTCACAGATGGTATGGCGGCTATCATCATTGGAATTCCCGGAAAAAATAATCTCACCTGATCGAACCGCCAGGCCGCACAGACAGTCATGGATCGTTATATCCTCATGCAGTTTCATGAAAGAATCATCATGGCCAAGATGGGCTGCCAACTTCATTTTCTCCCCATCGACAAGCATGATCCCGCCCTTTTTTTTCAGGTTAATAACAGGCAGACTATTGACTACTTTTTCCAGAACAAGGGGGAGGAGAGTTTCCAGATCCATTGATTTGCTAAGTACCTTTGCTACATCGTTTAGCAATAACAGTTCGCTGTTTCTCCCCTGAAGGTCGATACTTTGTTGAATAATTTTTTCCTCCGCCTGTTCCTGCTCTATGAAGCTGTGTCTTGCAATTAAAGAAATTACCAGAACAGCTGTCATCAGACCGACTGCAATCAACAGCATCAGAGAGTTTGATTTAAAAAGCAGAGATTTAAGTTCATTTTTGTTCTCGGTAATATCAAAGTAGACTTCAAAGGCTCCTGCAAAACTGTCAGCAAACATGATAGGCACATAGGTTTCCACCACATCAACACTTACAACCTGATCTTCAAGGGATTTGGTGTCCTTTTTGACCACCTTGGTAAAAACTCCCCCTTTTGCGACAAAATTATGGAAATAATCCTTTTCATTAATTGTGCCGATTTCCTTTTCAGAAGAAGAAAAAACTATCTCTCCGTCAGGTGCAAAGACCTTTATTTTCATAAGCCCGAAATCAGAAATAGCCTGCCTGGCGATTTCGACAAAACCGGTCGGCAGTTCTCTGGATATTTTAGGCACTTCACGGAATTGCTCGGACAAGTAGCGTCCAACCTTTATTGCTTCTAATTCGGTATTTTTTATAATCAGGTTTGTAAAAGAGGGAGAAAGGAAAAAAATAATGAAACAGTTCAGAGAGATAGCTGTCAGCAGTGAGATAACAATAATAAGGCGCAGGAATTTTATATTACGCATATATCACCCTCATAACCACATTGGAAAAAAATAAAAATTCAGGACGCTCTTACCGTATTACAATACGTACGGCAAAGGGGTCAAGTTTCATTTTCACTTTATATGATCTTGCCTCCCACTCTTTGCAACCATACAAATTGTTAGGCAACAGTAAAAAACAGCTCGTATGATTATTGCCAGCAATTGTTTTTGGAACCGTGGCGGGAAAGAGTATTTAACACATTTTTCAGCTTATGATTATTTACTCTAACATGCTGAATTTATGTAGAAAAATAGAGAAAAGACAATAGTTTAGCTTGACTTACGGCTTTTAAAAGGATAATTAAGATATTTCTGAACAGGAGAGAGTTAAACATCAGCAGATGCCAAATACACTTCCTCATAATATAAAAGGTTTATTTCAAAACTCCGACCCGGCTGTACTTCAATCCAATCGCCTATGCATTTCATCCCGATCGCACAAGTACTGGGGCTTTTACTAATAGTTACAGGCTGTTCCATGTTTGTGCCGGCCATCTGCTCGGTATATTACGGCGAAAATGACCTGTGGCCCATTATCAACTCTGCACTCATCACCACCGGTATCGGCCTACCCTTGAGGTTCTATTTCCGCAGCGAGGAAGAGCTGAACATAAAGGATGGAATTTTTATCGCCGTTTTCGGCTGGTTCCTGGTTTCGGCGCTCTCAGGGCTGCCCTTCATGATCCATGGGGCGATCCCATCCTTTACCGATGCCTTTTTTGAGATGATGTCCGGTTATACCACCACCGGTGCAACCATTCTTACCGATATTGAGGCGGTTCCGCATGGCCTGCTTTTCTGGCGTAGCGAGACCCATTTTCTGGGCGGCATGGGCTTTTTGACCCTGACAATCATTTTTTTACCGAAAGGGATGGGGGGCCTGCGCATCTTCCGAGCCGAGTCGAGCCCCGGCCAGGTGATCACCAAGGACAAGTTCAAAGTCAGAAACCGTGACACCATGATTATGCTCTGGCTGATCTACACCGGTCTCAACGTCTTGGAGATCATCCTGCTGTGGCTGGGCAAAATGCCCATGTTCGATGCCATGTGCACCGCCTTTGGCACGGTGTCCACCTCCGGATACTCACCGAAGAGCGCCAGTATCGCCCATTATGACAGCGCCTATATCGACTGGGTTGTCACCCTGTTCATGTTCTTCGGCGGCATGACCTTCATTCTCTTTTACCAGATAATGAGGGGCGACTGGAAATCTCTCAGGATAAACACCGAGTTTCGCTGGTATGTGGGATTTATCCTCTTTTTCTGTGGTGCGGTATCGCTCTTCCTGTGGCAGAACAACACCTACGGTGCCATTGACTCTTTGCGCTACGGATCCTTCCAGGTCATGTCGCTATTAACTACCACCGGTTTTACTACCGCTGACTATGAGCTGTGGCCCCAGAGTGCCCAGATGTTTCTCTACGCCGTCTGCTTTATCGGGGCCTGCGCCGGCTCGACCACCTCGGGCATCAAGGTGGTCCATTATGTGATCATCTGCAAGTACATGTACGGTTCGATCCGTAAAATCTTCTTCCAGCCTATGGCGATTGTGTCTGTACGGCTCAACCAGCGGCCTATAGACAAGTCAATCATCGATCTGGCCATCTGTTACTTTATCGTCAATATTTTCATGGTACTCCTGGGCGGCTGCTTCATGGTACTTTCCGACTCCATGGACTATGTAACTGCCATGAGTTCGGTTATCGCCGCCCTGATGAACATAGGTCCCGGTTTCGGTGACGTGGGACCGTCGGAAAACTACGCCTTTATCTCTGATACAGGCAAATGGTTTCTCGCCTGGAATATGTTAGTGGGCCGGCTGGAGATGTTCTCAGCCCTGGTAGTTTTCTATCCGTCGTTCTGGAAGAAATAGAAATTAAATAGTAAAGTT
>JBHPCH010000018.1:0-31078 GCA_042576125.1 Thermodesulfobacteriota bacterium | reverse complement strand
AGGTACTTGTAACCCATGACATGGTCGGCATGTTTGAAAAATTCATACCCTCATTTGTCAAACAGTATGCAAATCTGGCATCACAGATCAAGGAAGCTGTTGCAACCTATAACGAAGAAGTTAAAAATGGTTCTTTCCCGGATGAGGGTATGAATTTTTCAAACATGCCGACCATGTCATGGGTTACAAGTACCTGCCCATCACAATGCTTGCCTGCTCCAATACCTATGGTCGGTATGGAAACCGCCCTGGTTATTGCTTCTGAAAGCTGGCTTGGAATACATTCGAGTACAATTGAGAAAGCACCTGCCGACTCCAGGTCTCTTGCCGATTGCAATAATTTACGGGCCGAGTCTTCATCCTTGCCCTGGACTTTGTAACCGCCAAGCTGCGAAGCGGTCTGCGGCGTCAAGCCAATATGTCCCATGACTGAAATTCCTGCCCTGACAATTGCCCTGACTGTATCGCACACTTCGGTGCCACCTTCAAGTTTGACTGCATCACAGCCGGCTTCTTTCAAAAACCGACCGGCATTGCTGATCGCCTCACTCTTGGATACCTGATAAGACATGAATGGCATATCCCCTACCAGAAAGGCTTTCTTGATCCCCCTTCTTACAGCTTTACAATGGTGCAGCATTTCCTCCATGGTCACCGGCACGGTGGATTCATAACCAAGGAGAACATTGCCTAGAGAATCACCGACAAGAACCATCTCAATACCGGCTGCATCGATCAGGGAGGCAAAACTTGCATCATAGGCGGTAAGCATGGAAATCTTCTCATCGTTCCCCTTCATCGTGATGAAATCCTGGATTGTTTTTTTCTTGTCCATGGCAACTCCTAATAACTGAAGATTGAATATATATGGTATAATCTCATTTTGCCTCCAATCTTCAATCTCTCAAATCTTTAATTAAAAAAGTGTTGGCGCCTCTTCCTTCTTATTAAAAGGACGTCCAAAATGTTCATAGGTCAAAGCAGTGGCCATTCTGCCCCTTGGTGTACGGGTCAAAAAACCTGATTGGATCAAAAACGGCTCATAAACATCTTCCAGAGTGCTTTTCTCTTCACTTACTGCAGTTGCCAGGGTCTCAATTCCTATTGGACCTCCACCAAATTTATCGATAATGGTCAAAAGGATGCGCCGATCCATTTCGTCCAGCCCTTCCTTATCTACGGCTAACATTTCCAGGGCATTGTCAGCAACTTCGGCAGTGATTACAGAGTGTCCGCCAACCTCTGCAAAATCGCGAACCCTTCGCAGCAAACGGTTGGCAATCCGGGGTGTCCCCCGAGACCGGCGCCCCAGCTCTTTTGCGCCGGCATCATCAATCTTAAGGTCCAGGATATTTGCAGATCGTTTGACAATCTGCACCAATTCGTCGGGTGAGTAGAAATCAAGACGCAGCATAACACCAAATCTGTCCCTCAATGGCGGCGTCAAAAGACCGGTACGGGTGGTAGCACCCACAAGGGTAAAGTGTGGAAGATCCATTTTCACGGAACGCGCACCTGGTCCCTGTCCAATAACCAGGTCGAGTTGAAAATCTTCCATTGCCGGATACAGTATTTCCTCAACCACATGATTTAAACGATGAATCTCATCAATGAAAAGTACATCACCCGGTTCCAGGCTGGTCAGAATAGCAGCCAGATCACCCTGACGCTCGATGACAGGCCCTGAAGTCACTTTAATATTTGATTCCATTTCATGGGCAATAATATAGGCCAGAGTTGTCTTGCCCAGCCCTGGCAATCCATGGAAGAGGACATGATCGAGTGGTTCATTTCTTCCTTTGGATGCCCTAATGAATACATCCAGGTTTTTCTTAACAAGTTCCTGGCCGATATACTGTCCAAGCTTTTTGGGACGTAAGCTCTTATCAACTGTAAAATCTTCCGGTTCAGCCTGGCCGCTGACAATTCTTTCTTCATCAATCATGCCAGTGACCTCAATGTTTCTCGAATCAACTCTTCTATACGCATTTCAGTAAGAGATTCTGGAGCAAAACGTCTTTTCATCTCAGACAAGGCAATATAGGCCCGACTCTGGGGATAACCCAGGTTTACAAGTGCTGAAATGACATCCTTTTCTTTGCTGCCTTCCACCTGGGTAGCTGCAGTGAAATCAGGCAACTCTTCACTACCGCCTGCAATCAATCCTACTTTATCCTTCAAATCAAGGCAGAGTCTTTCGGCAGTTTTCTTGCCAACTCCAGATAAACCGGTCAACCTGGTTACGTCCTTTGTGGCAACGGCCCGCGCAAGATCCACAGGCCTGATGCCTGACAGGATAGCCAATGCAAGTTTTGGCCCCACACCTGATACATTGATGAGCAACAGAAACATTTCCTTCTCATCAGTATCTGCAAATCCAAAAAGAATTAAAGTGTCTTCACGCACATGGGTAAAGGTGTGCAGAAATACTTCCTCACCCAAATGAGGCAACTTTTCAAGACTGGTCGATGAAAGAAATACCTCGTAACCCACCCCGTTGACCAGAATGGTCACCTTTTCTGCTGATTTATGAAAAAGCTCCCCCTTCAAACAGGAAATCATAATTTTGTATTAAATGTCTAAGGTTAAAGGTTAAAATCGTTCTCAGTTGACAGTTTGCAGTCGAAATTTTCATTACGATCAGCTTTTACTTTACAATTTCTCCATCAATTATCGTCTGGTTTGCATGGCACATGGCCACGGCCAGGGCATCTGCTGCATCAGAACCCGGAGGGGCAGACAACTGCAGAAGCACACGAACCATCTGCTGAACTTGTTGTTTGTCAGCATTGCCATAGCCAACAACCGCCTGCTTTACCATCCTGGGTGTATAATCATAAACCCTCAAACCACTCTGCAGGGCTGCAAGGACAGCCGCACCTCTTGCATGCCCAAGTTTCAGTGCCGTGCGTGGATTTGCAGCCACAAAAACATCCTCTACTGCCGCCACATTCGGTTTATGGGAATCTATGACCTCGCACAAACCGTCAAATATCACCTTCAGCCTGTCATTAAACGCGTATTTGTTTCCAAGTCTTATGACCCCGCAGGTGACATAGTACAGGCGGTTTGCTTTTTTGGTTATTACTCCATACCCAGTAGCGCGTGAACCAGGATCAATCCCAAGGATGCGCAGGCTTTCAGTTTTTGACATTGACTATTTAAGTTAAGAAACAGCTTCCATGATCTCATCCGGAATGTCAAAATTGGAATAAACATTCTGGACATCATCGTGCTCTTCAAGACTTTCCATGAGCCTTAATATTTGTTTGGCAATATTTTCCTCAGTTACATCAACAACATTCTGGGGAATCATAGAAACCTCAGCCTCAAGGAACTTGACTCCGCCTGTTTCCAATGCTTCCCGAACCGCCTCAAAATCATCCGCCGCAGTCATCACCTGATAAGCATTATCCTCTTCAACGACATCTTCAGCACCAGCTTCAAGGGCCTTATCCATCAGTTCCTCTTCACCAATCGTATCCTTGTCAACCAGGATGGAACCTTTCTTTTCAAACATCCAGGAAACACAGCCGGTCTCTCCTAAATTACCACCGCTTTTGCTGAAAGCGTGCCGTATATCAGCAACTGTCCGGTTCTTATTATCGGTCATACAATCTACCAGAACAGCTACACCGCCGGGACCGTATCCTTCATAAGATATTTCATCATACACTGCACCTTCAAGTTCGCCGGTTCCCTTCTTGATTGCCCGCTCTATATTGTCCTTAGGCATATTTTCAGACTTGGCTGTGGCAACAGCAGAACGCAGCCTGGGATTACCCTCCGGGTCTCCACCACCCATTCTTGCTGCCACTGTAATTTCTTTGATAAGTCTGGTAAATATCTTGCCGCGTTTGGCATCGGCTGCACCCTTCTTTCTTTTAATGGTGCTCCATTTAGAATGTCCCGACACGTCATATTCCTCCTTGTTCTATTTAAAACGTCTAAGTGTAAAAACGGTTTGTGGTGAAAAATAAATATATATTAAAGGTGCCTATTTTTTAAACCCTATCCCCAGGACAAAAACCTCACGGCTTTCACTCCTTGAGCTTTTGGGTTTAACAATTTTAACCGTATTAAAACTCTTTCGCACTGTATCGACAAATTCCTTAAAGTCTTCTCCTTCAAAAACTTTGACATAAAAATTACCATCATTTCCCAATAAGCTCCCTGTAAGCTCGAAAACACGCCGAACAAGATTCAGAGACTGTTGCTGATCCACCCACTTATTTCCAGATGTGCGTGGAGCTATATCACTCAGAATTACACTAAAGGTCTTTCTTATTTCCTGCATTTTACCGACTATATCATCAGACATGATATCATTGCAAATCCACATAATCTCTGCGGACTTGGCAAAGCTTACTTTTTTAGCCTCCTGTAAATCAACACCGACAACAAGCCCTTGAGGTCCGACTATTTTAGCTGCATAGATAGACCAACTACCGGGAAAGCAGCCGAAATCCAATACCCTGTCCCCCCTCTTTATAAAGTGAAATTTATTTTGTGCCTCTTCCAGTTTATATACAGATCTGGCAGGATAATTGTCCTTTTTTGCCTTTTTAAAATAATAGTCTTGAACCTTGCGCACTTTTTATCCCATTTAATCTATCACCACAAGCATTGAGCAATCAGTTCAAAAAAAAATCACTGCCGATAAAAATACAGTGAACTGATTGCTTACAGCTTATTCTTCTTTTAAACCTTTATCCCCCAAATGCCTTCAGCATATTCGCGAATAGTTCGGTCTGTAGAAAATTTACCTATTCTGGCAACGTTTAATATGGATTTGCGCCACCAACCCTTTTGATCAGTATATGCCCTGCTCACCTCTTTCTGGCAGCGAACGTAATCTTCAAAATCCCTTATAAGCAGATAAGGGTCATACGGATCCAGCAGACCATCAACCAGAGAGCGGAACTCATCTTTGTTGCCTTTATTGAAAAAGCCGTTACTGATTGATTCAATTGTTCTCCGCACTTCATCATTAGAAGCATATATATCTTTCGGACTTCTGCTGGATTTTTTTCTTTCTTTTTCAACCTCTTCTGCCGTCATCCCAAAAATAAAGATATTTTCAGCTCCGACCTCTTCTCTTATTTCAATGTTTGCGCCATCCAGAGTGCCGATGGTTAGTGCCCCGTTTAAGGCAAATTTCATATTACCGGTTCCAGATGCTTCTGTGCCTGCTGTTGATATCTGCTCCGAAAGATCAGCTGCCGGGATAATTCTTTCAGCCAGGGATACTCCGTAATTTTGAATAAATACAACTCTAAGTTTACCATTTGTCCTGGAATCATTATTGACAACATCCCCAACCGAACAGATAAGCCTTATAATCAGTTTAGCCTTAAAATAAGATGGAGCTGCTTTGCCTCCGAAAATAACGGTGCGTGGTACAACCTTCTTACTGGGGTTACTTACTATCCAGTGGTAAAAATGAATAACATGCAGAATATTCAGTAACTGCCTTTTATATTCGTGAATCCGCTTGACATGGACATCAAACATACTTTCTGGATCAACCGCCACTCCACATTCCAGACTGATAAATTTTGCCAGTTTTACTTTCCTGTTCTTTTTTGCACGGGCCCATTTTTTTTGGAACTTCTCATCTTCAGCCAAGGGTTCCAATTCCCTCAGGTGATCAAGATTTGTTACCCAGGCATCTCCGATAGTTTCCGTAATAAGACTGGCAAGATCTGGATTACTTTTTAATAACCACCGCCTTTGAGTAATGCCATTGGTCTTGTTGTTGAATCGTTCAGGGAACATCTTATAAAAATCTTTAAAAATCCTGGTACGCAGAAGATTGGAATGAAGTTCGGCCACCCCATTTACAGAATGACTGCCGATAATTGCAAGGGCGGCCATTCTGACCTTTTTGACAGGCCCCTCCTCAATGAGGGAAAGCTTTTTCTTAATGGCGACATTCCCGGGAAAACGCTTGTCGACTTTTTGCAGAAATTGATGGTTGATTTCATAGATAATTTCAAGATGTCTTGGCAATACCCGGCCGATGGTCTCAACAGGCCATGTTTCCAAAGCTTCCGGCATCAGGGTATGGTTGGTAAAACCGAAAGTGTCTACACATATCTGCCAGGCTTTATCCCATTTCACTCCCTCGATATCAACAAGAAGCCTCATCAACTCTGGGATAGCTATGGCAGGATGGGTATCATTAAGCTGAATAGCAACGCTGTCGCTGAACTGATCAAAAGATTTATGCTTCTTATTGTAACGCCTCAAAATATCCTGCAGGGTTGCTGCAACAAAAAAGTACTGTTGCCGCAAGCGCAATTCCTGGCCTTGCCGAATATCATCTGATGGATATAGCACCTTTGAAAGTGTTTCAGATTTCACCTTGCTCTGCACGGCGGCAATGTAGTCACCACGGTTAAAAAATGACAGATCAAGGTTCCTTGAGGCTTTAGCAGTCCAGAGGCGCATATTGTTGACATGGTTGTTACGATAGCCAGGCACCAGATAATCGCAGGCCATTGCCATAACTTCCTCGGTATCAATCCACTCGGATTTTCTATTGCCTGCCTTATCTTCAAAATGTTTTACCTGTCCGTAGAAATGAACAGGAAACATGTGATGCGGGCGCTGAAATTCCCAAGGGGTCCCGCCGCGGAGCCAGTCGTCAGGACTTTCCACCTGGTAGCCCTTTAACAGTTTCTGGAAAAAAATACCGAATTCGTACCTTATACCGTAACCGTATGCGGGTAGTCCAAGGGTAGCCATGGAATCCATGAAACAGGCGGCAAGACGCCCGAGGCCTCCGTTGCCAAGTGCCGCGTCCTCCTCCATCTCACGTATTTCATCAAGATCATACCCCATAGATTTTAAAGCTGATTCAACTTCCTCATACAGCCCAAGATTTATGAGGGCATTGCCCAGACTCCTGCCGATGAGAAATTCCAGGGAAAGATAATAAACTCTCTTTTTTTTCTTGGTATAATTGATCCGCTGGGTCTTGATCCAGTTTTCTATCAAAAGATCACGGAGTGTATAAGCCAGAGCTTTATACAAATCCAGGTTTCCAACCAGTTCAGGATCACGGCCTTGAAAGATTAACAGATGGTGATAAATCTGCTCTTTGAGAACTTCAAGATCATGGGGTTTATTTATCCCGCAGAAATAATCCCCCTTCTTTTTTTTTGACATTGCTCTCCTGAAATGCAGAAATATAATTCCGGAGAATTATTATCGGATTATTCTCAACAAATTTGTTAAATAAATACTACAATGGGAACCGACAAAAAATCAAATTATTTATAGGATTTCAGATAGTTTTTCACCCAGTCCAATGCCTGTTCCCGATCCTGCACCTTCCCTTCAACCTGTTCATCTTCAAGATTGTCGAAAATTTCTCTAAATTCAGGTCCCGGCTGGAGCCCGAAAATTTCTATAAGGTCATCTCCGGTAAGCAAACGTTTTGCCAGAACCGGCTTTATTGTCTGCCTGTAAGTCTCTTCCGTCTCAAAATAAAGTCTGGCTATATCTTCTTCCATGCCAGGCGGTTTGCCGGTTCCCTGACCTGCAAGGCTGTCTGCCATCGCCAGAATAAAAAGGCCGGGGAACTCTTCTCCAACTGTTTTTACAAGACGCATATAGGCCTTTGGTGTCAAACCTGTATTTTTTCTGGCATTATTGAGATGAAAAGGCCACATGTGAACAGAAATGAATTGTGATACAAAATTTCTGTCATCCCTGCCCCATTTGAAACGATCAGCAATAATATCAAAAATCCTAGCACCTTCCTTGTCGTGATTATAGAAGGTAATTCGACCGGCCCGATCCTCTCGTATCATATGGGTTTTCGGTTTACCCAGATCATGAAACAGCGCAGACCACTTCAAAAGAATTATTCTTCGGTTCCCATTAAGGTAATTGTGAAGTGATTCACCACAGTCTGGAAAATATTTTTCAGGTTTTCTTTGCACTTGTTCCATGTGCCGGAGAGTTTCCAGGCCATGACTAAAAACATCCAGGTGATGACTTGATGGCTGCTCCACACCGACTCCCTGATACAATTCCGGAACCAGTTCCTGCAGTACACCATTATTATGCATGACCTCAATCGTATTAATGGAATCAGGTGTTGCTATTATAGTGTCAAGTTCATAGGCAACCCTTTCTTCGGCAACCAGGAAGAGTAGATTGCAATATCTGCGGATCAGCTTTTCTGTCATTCGTTCTATGGTAAGCCCCATTGTTGCCATAAACCTGAAAGCACGGAGCACTCGCAACGGGTCACTGATAAAAACCGAGGAGGAAGTTGAGCGGATAATCTTATCATGCAGGTCCATTATCCCCCCGGCAGGATCGAGTATCTCTGAAATATCTTGAGAGTCCAAAGAGTTTGTTAGATTTTCAGGAAAAGGAACTGCCATGCTGTTAATAGTAAAATCCCTTTTTGTTAGATCTTCTTCAATGGTTCCCGTTCCTTCACGAAACGATGAAAAATCAACAAAAATTTCCTGCCATACAACCCTGGCTGTATCTTCATCTTCAGCCAGGGGAATGAACTTGCCGCCCAGTTTCTGAGCCAAAGAAGTTGCCCAGCCAAAACCATCACTGGGAACCGTTATATCCAGATCCTTTGAATTTTTTCCCAGTAACCAATCCCGTATTGTGCCTCCTGTAATATAACAGGACGACGATTTTAGCTGCATAAGCTCGATCATTGCCTGCACTATCTGCTCAGGATACTGCTCCAGTAATTTCAGGGAATTTATTTCCATAACTGTTACTATTTGACTTAACTCAATTATTTTTTCCTTTATGTTTTGTAATATATTTTCAATTCTACCATATCATAAAGCAAACTTGTCTGAAGTTATTAATTTGTTATAGTGTTTTTAACTAAATTCATTAGTCATCATTTTAAGGAAATCTATACAAACTGGGAAGACTCGTCATGGAAACACTGACTCAAAAAACAATCAAGATTGGCAATGTAACCGTTGGGCTGGTGGGTTTGGAGATTGCCCTCGTCCAATTGTCCGGCAAAGAACTATCTGAAGACGAAACAGTAGAGTTCTTATATGAACAGGTCAGCCGGAAAAACTATATACCGAAACAGGCGGCAGCACCATATAAAGAGGCCCTGCGCAAAGAATACAGACGTTATTGCAAGCTTGACACCTCAAAAGAGCAAGGTATTTCAATTAGAGTTCTGGGACGACCCTGTGTTGTTTGCAACAAATTAAAATTGACGCTCATTGACATTCTGCAGGAAAAGAATGTAGCTGCAGATATTGAAGACATCCAGGACCTTGATGAAATATGGCGTTACGGAGTGATAAACACACCTGCCCTCATCATTAATGGCGAAGTTAAAAGCTCAGGTATCCAACCACCTCGTGTACAGATTGAAAAATGGATAGATGAAGCGATTGAAGATTAACTATTAGCTTTCATCTGCCGATATTATTACTAATTATTAGAAAAATTACTTAACTGGAATAATTATTCAGGCATGAAAAGCAAAAACAATCGAGAAAAACGTATCAGTTATAGTGAAATCAGAAAGGACCATTGGAATAATGTTGCCTTGAAATACAAAGGCTCAAAAGCGAGCACTTTTTATCACGGACGATTAAACGGAATATATCAATTTATTATTCCACAAGGACTCAGAATCATTGAAATAGGTTGCTCCAAAGGTGACCTCATTGCCTCGCTGAAACCATCCTCCGGCCTTGGCATAGATTTCTCGGAAGAAATGATTAGACAGGCCAAGCAGAATCATCCTGAAATCGAATTTAAATTAGCCGATGCCCATAACCTTAATTTAGACAGAACCTTTGACATTATCATCCTCTCAGACCTTGTAAATGACTTATGGGATGTGCAAACAGTTTTCGAACAAATTAAACCTTTAACTACTTCTAAAACACGCATCATACTTAACGTTTACAGCCACTTATGGGAATTGCCGCTGGGATTGGCTAAACGATTTGGCTTGGCATCCCCATTACTTAATCAGAACTGGCTGACGGTTGAGGACTTAACCAACCTTCTTGAAATAACAGATTTTGAAGTGATCAGGAATTGGCCGGAAATTATTTGGCCTTTTAATACTCCATTGCTTGAGAAGTTCTTCAATCGATTTATGGGTAAAATCTGGCCCTTTAAATACTTTGCTCTAACAAACTTTATTATTGCACGTCCTAAAACTCACGGCACTGAGGACAGTGCTCAGCCTCCTTCTGTTTCTGTTATTGTGCCAGCCCGCAATGAAGCAGGTAATATTGAAAAAATTATCGAAAGAACTCCTGATATGGGTTCGTGGACAGAAATAATTTTCGTAGAAGGACATTCCACAGATAACACTTTTGATGTTCTCAAGGATATTACTTCTCACTATAAACAAAGAAAGATAAAACTCTTGCAGCAAAAAGGGGTTGGAAAAGGTGATGCTGTAAGGCTTGGATTCTCAGAGGCACAAGGTGATATCCTCATGATCCTTGACGCAGACATGACTGTCCCTCCTGAAAATCTGCCACGCTTTTATGAAGCAATAAAATCCGGCAAGGGTGAATTCATTAATGGGGTAAGGCTGGTTTACCCGATGGAAAAACAAGCTATGCGCTATCTCAATCTGATGGGTAATAAATTTTTCAGCCTAACTTTTTCATGGCTTTTGGGCCAACCAATAAAAGATACATTATGCGGCACAAAAGTTCTCTGGAAAGATGGTTATAAAAGAATTGCTGACAACAGATCCTATTTTGGTGATTTTGATCCCTTTGGCGATTTTGATCTGCTTTTTGGAGCGGCTAAATTGAACCTCAAATTTGTTGAAATCCCGATTCGCTATGCTGAAAGAATGTATGGTTCAACGAATATTGATAGGTGGAAACATGGCTGGTTGCTGTTGCGCATGGTAATATTTGCTGCCAACAAAATTAAATTTATATAAAGCCGTAAATGTTTAAAAAAATACTTACCAATCCTCAGATTAAAAATCTTGATATTGACTCATCTCAACGGGTGAAAATTACTAAATCAATAATTCAAAACAAAACTTTCTTAAAAAAAATATATTTAGAATGGTATCATGAAATCAATTCACTAATTCCAACAATACAAGGCCCGATTCTTGAAATTGGTAGTGGAGGGGGGTTTCTAAATAATGTTATCCCTCAAATAATAACCTCTGAAGTTTTTTATTCTTCTAACATTAACCTCGTTTTAAACGCTAAAAATTTACCATTCAAAAATAATTCCATTAAATGCATTGTACTCATTGATGTTTTTCATCATATTTCCCAACCTGTTTTTTTTTTAGAAGAGGCTTGTCGATGTTTATGTTCAGGTGGACAAATTGTCATGATTGAGCCCTGGTATACACCTTGGTCAAATTTTATATTTTCCAAATTACACCACGAACCTTTTCTTCCAGATGCGCAAGACTGGTCGTTTTCTGCCACCGGACCGTTGTCTGGAGCAAATGGAGCATTACCATGGATAGTTTTTCAACGTGACAAAACTTTGTTTGAAAAACAATTCCCGGATTTGTTTATCAAAGACATAAAATTAAGTATGCCAGTCCGCTATCTTCTTTCAGGTGGAATTTCAATGAGGAGTTTAATGCCTGGTTGGAGTTTTTCTTTTTGGCGTATGCTGGAAAATATCTTCAATTTTGCGATAAATAAGACAGCAATGTTTGCATTGATCAATTTACAAATGAAGACAGACGATTAGGGGAAAATTGTAAGGGGGCGAAGAAAAAACATAAGGAAAATCTAAACTAATTCAACATTTGATTTATAACTTCATAATTCTCATTTTTTACTGAATACATTACGATGACTGTTAAATGCATTGCCTAATCCAACTGCACAGTTTCGATCTTAACTTTGGCAAGGCCCTTCCTGTAAAATCCCAGCTGTTTTGCAGCACCTGCAGACAGGTCTATTATTCTTCCTTTTACAAATGGACCCCGGTCATTTACCCTTACGATCATCGACCTGCCATTTTCAAGATTTTTAACCCTGACATGGGTTGGCAGCGGTAGATATTTATGGGCAGCAGTCGGTTTTTTCGGATCAAAGGCTTCACCGTTGGCTGTCATTGTGCCGCCCCTCTGCCGCTGGGTTTCCTTCCCATACCATGAGGCAACACCAACCTCTGAATACCTGTATGCATCATCAAGGGACATCGGGACATACCGCTTTCCCTTAACCACATAAGGAGCTTTTTTTACCCTTCCCTTCTCAATAGCCTCTTTAGGCGACATGCCGTCTATAGATTCAATGTCACGGGTCATCGGCCAGTCAAGTGGAGCCATTACAACCTGAAAAGTATACTTACCGATCTTATATGCGATCTTGCATGTTCCAAACGTGAGATTTGTTGCAATCTTGGCCGTTTTATATGTACCGACTACAGTTCCTTTCGTAATATCATATGTTGTGGAGAAAAAACCACAATTGACTAACACTAAGCACAGAGCGCTTATACCAATGAACATGAAAAGTTTTTTAATCAAACGATTCTTTTGAGGATTGAGGCAACTAATTAATTTCACGATAAAAAACATCAACAATGTTTTAAGCCTACACTTACATATTCAGTTGTTAAAACTCCATCCTTTTCAAAAAAGCCGGTCGAGATTGAATCGACCGGCTTTTTGAAAAAAATACCATAATTCAAAAAACTAACTGTTCAATTTTACACCTTCTTTGCATGGCAGCCACTGCATTTAATAGGTGCTTCACCCCCTTCCTTATTGACCTCTTTATGACAATCCTTGCACAATTTATGTGCCGCTTTCTTAAAACTGTTAACAGCAGCGTTACTTATCTGACTGGTATGGCAATTTTCGCATTTATCAATCACCATTATCTCATCCTTGGCATGATGGCAGACTATACATCCATATGAGTCCTGATGCTGCCGATGCGGGAAATCAGCCGGCTTCCTGGCCGATTCTGTCTTCAGGGTAATATTTTCCGGACCAATACTGACCTCCACGCAAAAAGCATTTCCGCTAATAAATAAAACAACAACTCCTATAATAAGTAATTTTATGACACTTCCAACTTTCATTTAATCCCCCTTAAACACTCATTGTTTAATATTAAAATAAGACAAAGATATTAAAAAACAGTCAAAGATATAATCTCTTAAATAAGAGTTCAAGCCTATCAAGCACTAAAACTGTAACTTCCTGCTCCTGCTCTCTTGCTTTTCTACGTATTCTTTCAAGACACCTTGCGTACAGACCTCAAAATATTTCCGATCCACTTTTTCTGCTGTCTGGTAATTTACCGTATTCAACTCCTGAACCCAATCTTCTCTGATGATCAGGCGCTGGAAGGTGCCGGTAACCAAAGGGAATTTCCCCGTATGAATTACTATCGGCTCTCTTTGAATCTCTGGGATCAGACAGTTCATGGTTTTTAGATCTATTTCCTTTGACAATTTAAAAAAACCGGCCTGATTTAATTCTATGCCGTTGACATTAAATCGTAGGATAATTTCATCATCACTTAAACCTTTATCCCCATCTGTGGCTGATTGATAGACATAAAGATTAAAGGCCCTGCTGTTCTTATCAATAATTCTCCGCAATGTTTTATGACAGCTCGAAAGCCTGTCAGCCAAATTTATGGCCGGAGAGATCATAATTTTCTTCTTCCCGTCAAGCAGGTATGCCGGCGGCGCATTCTGATAACAAATGCCAACCCCTAATTCAAGTATCGGCAATTTGTATTTCTTGCTTTTAGCATTATAACGCTGAATGATGCTCAGCATATTTATTGCCAAACCACAGGCCCTTGATACACAGTATTTTCCTGCTTCATCATCCTTTCTTTCTAGAATGGTAAGGATAATAGCATCTCCCTCTAGAAATACCTTAAGAGCAGCGTATTGAGACACAATCTCTGATATGGGATTAAAAAAATTGAGGCTGAAGTAGGAGGCAGGGTTCAAGCCGCTTTCACGTAATTGCCGAGTTATTACTGTTGCTCCTCGAACATCGGCTTTTATGATAACATGACTGGTTACCGGCTGAGTATCAAGTTTAAAAACCTGTTCTTGCGGGAGAAGAAATTCATAGAGTGTATTATTGGTCTTGGACAGGGCAATAGTTTTTTCATCCGTAACCAGGCTGACCCTGTCAAGAGCCTTTTTCAAAAGTTTATAATTTTCAAGGTCACGATGATACTTAAAAAAACCTCTAAGAAATCGAAGAAAATATCCGTTGCGCTGCTGAACCTTCAGCCTTCCTATTCTCATAGATGTTTTTTTCAGATTCACCAACGATACCGATTTGCCGTAATAGGTCTTAAGCCTCTTGAGATGTTCTAATACACTTTTTTTAGCATCAGTTGAAGTGAGGTACAGCATAACCTGCTGGGGGGAGAGAGGCGGACAATATTCAAGATATATGGCTTTCATTTCATAAGAAGCTAGAATCCTTTTAATGAGTTTTTTCTGCTTAAACTTATCATAAAAGAAATCAAATATCCTTTTCTGCTCCTTTGCAATTGCTTCATAGTGATGCAACTGTTTTTCATTCTGATTCAGCTTGTTTTTTTCTTCCTCTACAATTGTATGTGTTTGCGAATAGTCAAACAGAAGATTTACTGTATCAACCTGTCTTATCCAGCCATCAATTTCAAGATACTCTACTTCGAAATTTTTTCCGGAAATTTCATCATTCGAATAAGATTTTTTCTCCCTGCCTGCAGAATCTTTTTCTTTCTTGTTGATTATTTCCACTTTGCGCAGCAGTTCATTGATTAACTTCAGAAGGGTATCATATTTATCAGGATCATCGATCCTGTTACCCAGCAGTACATAATTCTCAAGCATGAAGTAATCATCACTCTGGTTGTCAATATGTAGAATCGGGTTAGTGAATATGTCATCCTTTAAGAGTGACTTTTGCCCGTAGTTTGACTCCCGCCTTTCTTTCAAGGATTTCTGCGACTCAAGCATATGCAGGAAAATCTCCCTGCTGACTTCACTTATTACCTTGCTCCTTTGATGACGTATCTCCCGCACCCTCTCCTTAAGGGCCAGAGTCTGCAGAACCAAATCGTCATCATCAGTACTTTCATACTCCCAGACTTGATTGTTGAATCTTGTTAAAAGCTCTTCAAACTGCTTATTGGTTTCCTGGATAAGAAATTTACAGACAGCAACTTGTGCCAGGTAGTCGATCTGAATTTCTCCGTCCCCCACCTTTGCAGTTTTTACTGCATCAAGCAAAATATCCTTACAGAGCAGCCTGAATTCCTCTATTTCCTTTGTCCAGTCAAATTGTATATTTAGGTCCTCATCAGCCTTTGCAACCTTTAGAATCAAATGAAATATAATTTTGGAAACAGACTCTCTGAAGACTGGGCTCAAATGGACATCATAACGAAAGTTGTCCACTCCCGGCATTATATGATTTAATGAAAAATGGGCGGAATACGCTACTGGAGCAGGGCCGCTCCAAGTAATACTTTTGGAAAAAAAATCCTTACCGAATAATGAGCCCATTGTGATATGAAAAAGAGAATTTAAGAAAAGTTTTGATATTGCTAATATGGCTGCGCCTTACCCACAAAGTATAACCTATTAATTTATGACTTTTTTTTCAATATTCTTTTATTTCAGCTGACAAAAACTACTGTTCCATGTTCTGAATCACAGGCAAGAAAACTTTGTTGACATTAGTAGACAAAATAACCCATACTTTTGACAACTGCCCAGCAATTTAATCCATATAAAAGATATCATATGTTTAAATTAACAGATATTCCTTATAGCCGTTCTCTTGAGCAATCAACTGAAACACATACTCCACAGGTTCTTCTACATGAATATCTGGGAGACCTCAGTTCCCATTCAGCATTTATTATGCACGGTTTGGATAAAGAGAAATTCAAATACACTGAAACAAATCCTCTTTATATCCATCTATCAGTTACAGGGCGTTGCCAGGCAAGCTGTCAGGGTTGCATCAATATTGCCTTCAATAAGACAGACAATGAAAACGAAAGAAACAGGACAACCTTTAAAGACACTGATCCAGTAAGAGATGCCCGCTGCATAGGTAACCTGATTACAGAAAATCCCGGCGAAACAGTTACAGTTTGCTTCTACGGTGGAGAACCGCTTCTTGCAGCCGACAAAATGTATTCGTTAATTGAAAATATTACTCATGCAGGTTTGCCAAATCATATACGTTACATGCTATACACCAATGGTGAGTTACTTGGCCAATCTGCAGCCTCCCACCCTGAACTCTTAAAAAGAATATGGCTTTACTCAGTTTCCATTGACGGCACCAGGGAGCAACACGAACGCATCCGGCGCGGAACACACCTGCATCGTATCCATGAAGGGTTGGCAGTTCTCAAAGATATCCGGCAGGGCCAGGTTCTGATCTGGTCTACCCTGCGCGAAGACCAATCATTACTCGACTGCTTTAATGAATTCATGTATCTCTATGAAAAAGGTCTTGCTGATCAGTTTTTCTGGCACTGGGTTGAAACAGGTAATCCTTTTACCAGACTTGCCGAATATGCTGCACAATACGAAAAAAATCTCCAGGAAATCATGGGCATTTTTGTCGCAAAGTTGAAAACTGGCATATTGCTTCCCATTACCCATATAAATGACCTTGTACTGTACCTGCTTTCAGGCAAAAGAAGAAAGTCAACAGCATGTGGCGTGGAACTGGCACACAACTATGATATTGTCGCCGGCAGAATCCATTCCTGCGCCGATCTTCCAATGCAATATTCAATCGGTACCATTGCTGCTGACGGCACTCCTAACATTAAATCCCAGGATCTCTCCTGGCTGACATTATACAAGAACGACCTGGGCTGCTCGAAATGTGGTGTACACAGTTACTGTGGGGGGCGTTGCCCGGTACAGGCTATTACAAGCTCTATCGAAAGAGTCGAACAATATTGCCAGCTCATGCGTCTGCATGTTAGTATTGTCAATGACTACATGGAAGACATTGTTTCAGCTCTTGAAATCCATTCGATAACTTCACAAGACATATATGACCAATCTGCCTTCTATGTGCAGTTTACTGATGGGACACCTTAATTTTTTATGGGAATAAAATTTAGATTAGCTTGAAATCAATGATGCCCGACCAATTTCTCCAAATCCAATTAAATGTATGGGCTAAAACAAATAGATAACAGAAATTACCGATCATTGGTTATCGCAGGGATGGGAACCATAGGTTCAAGTCTTATCACCCTGGGTGCAGACCAATTAGCCCTTTTTGAAAACATCTTTGCAGTTGATAAAGATATCAACTGCCTTATACCCCTGCATAATTCAGGTATTACCTGCCGAACCGGTGATATCACTGACCCAATGTTCCTTAATTCGTTTCTGTCAGATATTCCCGGCCCTTCGCTTTTCGTCAACCTCTGTTCAGGTACAAACAATATCAGGATTAGAAATAACCTTTTATCATACGACACTGCCTATCTCGATTCCTGCGCCAGTATGACCCAAGACCCAAAGGAGTATAGATTCAGCCGCCTCATGCCCTATACTTACACAAAAATGACCACTCGTTATCCACACTGGTTATGCTGGGGTATCAATCCAGGTCTTGTAGAAATAATAACCCGCAGCCTTCTCTCCGTTCTCCCTGACAGACCAAACAGCTATGATGTCACAATCTATGAATTTGACAGGCTGGAAAATAGGTTCAACAAAGACAAAGTTGCTGTGGGTTGGTGCCCTGAGGCCTTAGTTGAAGAGGTCATGCTCTCCCCCACCGTTGAAATTATCGAGGGTAAAACAAAAGAGAACTCCGGCTGCGGCGCCCGCGACTGCCTGGTTAACTGGGGTGATGCCCTGATCCCGGCAAAAATTGTAGGTCATGAAGACATATGGAATCTGGGCGATATTCCAGCAGTGAAAAACGGGCGCTTCTATTACAGCTTAAGCCCTGCAGTGATGAATATCCTCAACATGGATGATTCAAAGGAGGCCAGAAGCATGCTATTTATTCCGGACAGAGGAGACAATATTAAGGGCCTTGAGCAGGTTGCAGTCCAGGTAAACGGGGAAAATATGCCTATACCCAAAACACTTGTATGGACAGAGGATCACGGTACAACATGTAAGCAGTACGGGGTAAACGCAGTACAATACCAGACGGCAAAATCCCTGCTGCTGGCAATCATGTTAATGCAGCGCACAGATTACGGCCTCATGCCACTTACATTTAATGCATCAAACCTGCCCATCTCTGATAATGACTGGCCGATCTTTGACTGTTTCATGCAAGAGCTTGACATCAGCTGGCGTGATGGCTCCGAACTTAATCTCCACGCCATTGAAACTTAGTTTCTACTTTCTGGTTTTTTCTTATTCCTGCAGCCCTTGATTTTTCAGCCTTTCACCTTTTCTTTATAAAATTCATATGTATATTCAATCCCCTTACGTAAGGATATTTTCGCCTTCCAGCCCAGCTCAGTCATCCGCGAAACATCAAGAAGCTTTTGAGGCGTGCCGTCCGGCTTGCCGGCATCAAAAACTATATCCCCTGCAAAACCGACAATCTCTTTTACCAGATCAGCCAGTTCCCCGATGCTGATGTCTTTTCCCATTCCTATATTGATAAGACAAGGCTCAAGGCTAACAATAAGTTCTTTGTATTTTTTTTCTTCCAGGCATAACAGAAAGAAACATGCGTCAGCCATGTCATCCACATAAAGAAACTCCCGTCTTGGACTGCCCGTTCCCCAGACCGTGACGCTGGAAGCTCCACTTTCTTTGGCTTCGTGAAATTTACGGATCAATGCAGGCAATACATGGGAATTTTCCAGATCAAAGTTATCTCCCGGCCCGTAAAGGTTTGTTGGCATCATTGAAAGGTAATGTGTACCAAACTGGCGGTTATAGGATTCACACATCTTAATCCCGGCTATCTTTGCAACCGCATAGGCATCGTTGGTTGGTTCCAGGGAACCTGTTAACAGATATTCCTCTTTCATGGGCTGTGATGCCAGCTTGGGATAAATGCACGAACTTCCAAGAAATAAAAGCCGTTTTACACCGGTTTTCATACTGCTATGGATGATATTGCTCTGAATCATCAGGTTTTCATAAATAAACTCACCAGGAAATGTTGAATTAGCAAGAATGCCTCCTACCTTTGCAGCTGCGAGGACGACAATCTCAGGTTTCTCCTCCTCGAAAAAGGAATGCACCTGGGACTGATTCAAAAGATCAAGCTCATCCCTGGTCTTTAGCACCAGATTGTTATAGCCCTCAGCCTTGAGTTTCCTGACAATGGACGCCCCGACCAATCCCCTGTGGCCGGCTACAAATATTTTGGTATTGGGGGTGATCCCTTTACAGTTTTTTACAATTGTATCCGCCATACTATTTGTTTTTTCCTATCTTTACTAAAGAGGAGTTGAATACTGATTTCTCAATCATTTTATCATTCATGATAATTGAACGACTTAAAGCCATGTTTCTTCACCAACGCATCTCTCTGGGCTACCTCCAGATCTGCCAATACCATCTCTTTGACCAACTCCTCAAAGCTAATTTTCGGCTCCCACCCTAACACCTTTTTCGCTTTACTCGGATCACCCAGCAGACTCTCAACCTCTGTCGGTCTGAAATACCTGGGATCAACCCTCACAATAACCTGTCCCACTTCAGGACCTTTAGTTTTCAGCTTTTCTCCGTTGCTATCTTTTGAAGCCGAAAAGGCATCAACTATACCAATTTCTTCAACTCCCTCGCCTTCCCATCTCAAGCCTATCCCCAATTGCCCTGCTGCATACTCCACAAACTCACGCACCGAATGCTGTACACCTGATGCGATTACAAAATCATCCGGCTTTTCCTGCTGCAGCATAAGCCACTGCATCTCAATATAGTCCCTGGCATGTCCCCAGTCCCTCTTGGCGTTCAAATTTCCCAGGTAAGTACACTCCTTCAACCCGAGCACTATTCTCGCCAGAGCTCTTGTAATCTTTCTTGTCACAAATGTCTCACCGCGCACCGGTGATTCATGGTTGAACAAAATACCATTGCAAGCAAAGATATTATACGCTTCCCGATAGTTGACCACTATCCAATAGGAATACAGCTTGGCCACCGCGTATGGGGAACGGGGATAAAAAGGCGTCTTTTCAGTCTGGGGTACCTCCTGCACCTTGCCATATAACTCAGAGGTAGATGCCTGGTAAAACTTAGTCTTGTCTTCAAGCCCAAGAATACGGATCGCTTCCAAAAGCCGCAACGTCCCCAACCCATCAGAGTCAGCAGTGTACTCCGGCTCTTCAAACGATACTGCAACATGAGACTGTGCCGCAAGGTTGTAAATCTCATCAGGCCTTACCTTGGACATGATATGCACCAGGCTGGACGAGTCGGTCATGTCTCCATGATGCAGGATGAAATTCCTCTCCTCCACATGCGGGTCCTGGTACAGGTGGTCAATCCTGTCCGTATTGAACAGCGAAGTTCTTCGCTTAATCCCATGCACCTCGTAGCCTTTCTTTAGCAAAAACTCAGCTAAATACGCTCCATCCTGTCCGGTAATACCAGTAATCAATGCCTTCTTTTTCATTTGTTACCCTGAATAATAAATTATTTTTGTGAAAATATATGGTGTTCCTCAAGAAATCTGAGTACTCTTTCAACGTTTTCTTCTACGGATTCTCCTGCTGTATCTAAAGTAAGATCTGGATGTTCCGGTTTTTCATAGGGTGAAGAGATACCAGTATAATTTTTTATCTTCCCGGCACGTGCCTTTTTATAAAGGCCTTTTACATCCCTTTCTTCACATACCGAAAGCGGAGAGTCACAAAATATTTCTATTAAATCATTTTCTGAAACCAGGGCGCGGACTCTTTCCCTGTCAATTTTGAAGGGTGAGATAAAAGCAGTTAGGGCTATAACGCCTGCCTCGATAAAGAGCTTTGACATCTCGCCTATGCGCCTGATATTTTCATGGCGGTCTTCCTCTGAAAAACCCAGATTTGCACATAATCCGTACCGAACATTATCTCCATCAAAGACAAAGGTTCGGCAACCAGCCTGATGCAATTCTTCTTCAACTGCATGAGCCAAAGTAGATTTTCCGGATCCTGAAAGACCGGTAAACCATATAATTACGCTCTTATGCTTGTTTTGCTGTTCCCGTCGTTGACGATTAACTGTGGCTCTATGTCTTACTACATTTGAACTATTCATGGTTTTTTTATAAAGGTTTCATGGAAAAGATAATAAATTCCAATTTTTAATCTATAATATTTCCAATTTTAATTGGCGCGCCCGGCAGGATTGTCGGCTTACAAGACAGCCGACGCTATGGGGGAATCCTCGAACACACTAACTTTAAATTTCTCTTTTCTTACTGCACTGTGGCGCGCCCGGCAGGATTCGAACCTGCGGCCAACGGATTCGAAGTCCGGCGCTCTATCCAGCTGAGCTACGGGCGCATGCAATAAAATGTACCAGTCGGCAGCATCCTGTTTTCTGCCTTTTTTTACAACTTCTAACATAAGGCTGACTTATGCAAACTGCCACCTCTCAAGTGAGTTTTATTGAAGCTGTGCGTTCACTGATGCCTTTTTTGAGTACTTCACGGTTATAGGCGTCTACCACGTCCCGCCTTTTCAACATACCCACAACCCATTGATCTTCAGGTGATTCAACCACCGGGATCTCGGTGATACCCCGCACATCGAAGTATGTCATTGCCGTGTAAAGGTTATCATCAGGTGTCAGAGTAAGAACATTTCTTGTACAGATGTCACCCACGGTAGCTGAAAGGCGTAGTTCCTTATCATGCAGAATACCTTTCACATCCTGCAGTGAAATGATGCCGACCATGTGTCCGGTCTCATCAATTACCGGAAAATAAAAGCTGTCCTTTGCCATTTGAAATATTTCCAGCAGATGATTGACGTTTGCCTTTTCACTTATGAAATCAACGTCTTCAGTAATCACCTTGCCTACCAGGATCGACTTCATAATGGCAATTTCCCTGCCCTCGTGAATATCGATTCCCTCACGGGTAAGATCTACTGTGTCAATTGAATCGGGATTAAGTTTGCTGGCTACAGCAGTACCGATGATACTGGTGAGCATAATAGGTATGATGATCAGGTGGTTGCCCGTCATTTCAAAGAGCAGAAATATTGCTGTAATGGGGGCATGGGTGGTAGCTGCAAGAAACGCCCCGAGTCCGACTGCTGCATAGGCTCCGGAAGTAGCTGTGACAGCGGGAAAAAGGTTGTGGACTATAGCACCATATGCACCCCCTAATACTGAACCGATAAACAGAGATGGTGCAAAAACTCCTCCTGAACCACCAGAACCCAAAGTTACAGCCGTTGCAAATATTTTCAGGAAAACAAGGATTGCCATCACCCAGATAATTCCATGACCGGCAAGTACATCCTTTATATAATGGTAACCGTCACCCATAATTTGCGGAAAGAATATAGCAGTCAGACCAATTATAAAAGCACCGATGACAGGTTTTACATGCTGGCTGATTTTCAAAGCAGCAAAACGGTCCCTGACTTCATAAAAAACATAAATATAAATAACGGCAATGAGTCCCATTAATATTCCCATAATCATGTAGAGAGGAATCTCTACCAAGGGATTCACCAGATGAAATTCAGGTATGGGGAATGCGGGATTCTCTCCGTAATAAGCCCTGGAAACAACTGTAGCAATAGCTGAAGAAATCACCAAAACTGAAAATGATGATATTTCATAGGTGCCCAGCAGGACAATCTCCGCTGCAAAAAATACTCCTGCAATGGGAGCATTAAACATGGCCGCAATACCTCCGGCACATCCGGCTGCAGTATAGACTTTCGTTCGATTACCCGAGACCCTGAATATCTTGCCCACAAAGGAACCAAGTGCCCCACCGACTTGAGCAATAGGTCCCTCAACCCCTGCCGAATTTCCTGTACCAATGGTCAATGAACAGGAGACAATTTTCAGGATATTTTTCCTGAATTTCATGCTGCCACCCCTGATATTGACCTTGCGCAGGAACTTGGTGAAACCGTACCCGTATATTTCACCTGGAAAAAGCATAGCAAGAGGGATGAGCAGAATCATGCCGCTGATCGGGATGAGTGGCAACAAAATGATGCGCCAGCCTTCCTGGCTGACAAATGCATAGCCGGGAACAAAAATGGATTGATGCACAAATTCAAGGACTGTCCGGAAACAGATATTGGCCAGTCCAGCAATTGCCCCAATAAATGATGCAATAATGACCATCCGTGTATTTTCACCGGGCAGAAAAAATTTTCCAAGGTGTTTAGAGTTCATATCTTTTCAGGTATTTCACAACCGTAAGAGGCCGCCTCCTTCAAAAAATAATCATCGGTCATGCCTGCTATGAAATCTCTCACCTTGACTGCAACGGGTTGTGACTCAAGATAGTCGGATGCCATGGTGTTTAACTTTTCCCGAAATATTGCTGAGTTTGTCTGCTGTTTTTCTACGTCTTCAACATAGGTTTCAAAAAGAACACGATAACAGTTCTGAATTTTCGGAAAATCTTTTTTTATTAAATGATTCATATAAATATTTTGATAGTTAAACCCTTTGAGTTCCCTGAGGCTGTCGCTGACTTCCGGGCTAAAGCCAATGGATTCGCGAGAAAGCTCTCCAACTTCACCAAGTGCAAGACTATTTGTAATCAGGTCTTCAACAAGGCGATAAACAATCTTCCCATTCGTGTCTCCAAGTATAATCCTGCATTCTTCAGGAATATCAGTGCGCTTGATCAGTTTCAACTCTATGGCATCTTCTATATCCCGGCCTATATAGGCTATTGTGTCGCATAGACGCACAAGGCAGCCCTCAAGTGTCATGGGTGAAAGTTCTAATGCCGGATTATTGCTTTTTTCCAGGAGTTCCTGATCAAAAATCTCAAAATTCTTATTACGGACTGGCTCCAGGAAACGATTATGGATCTCACCGTCGTGACAAAGAATTCCGTCGAGAGTCTGCAAGGTAAGATTCCATCCCTGTCCTCTTCTTTCAAGACGTTCCAGAAACTGGACACTCTGGACATTGTGTTGAAAGGGCGGAAGCCCGTGTTCACAACAGAGTAAAGCCAATTCCTTTTCACCATCGTGCCCAAACGGAGGATGGCCAATGTCATGCCCCAGAGCAATGGCCTCAATGAGGTCTTCATTCAAACGCAAAAAACGGCCAACGGTACGGGCAATTTTTGACACGAGCTGTACATGCAGAACCCTGTGGGTTATATGGTCATTATTGACCATATAAAAGACCTGCGTCTTGTCTATATATCTTGTATAAGCTTTAGAATGAAGAATCCTGTCTGCATCAAGGGCAAAAGCCTGGCGATAACCGGGTTGACCATTCTGTCGCCGCCTGACCCCATCTCGATTTAACGTTGCAAAACGACAGAGATGATTTTGCTCCATCCCGTCAAGACTTTTCTTCAAGGCCAGCAATTTTGATAACTTATTCTGTTCCGCAATCACATTATCATTATAATTTTCTTAAGCGATTGAACTACTTCTACAGCTGTTACAAACAAACCATGTTTGTTTTATAACAAAAAACAGGAATCTCATTTTTTTCGATATACAATAAACTGAAAGGCAAACCATATACTTCTTGAATACAAGCAGTGCAAGTAAAAAGGAATATTAAGCAAACAAGGGGTTACGGGTAAAGACTTATATTATATTTTACCAAGAACAAACAATGCAAAAAAAGAATTTTAAACCCATTTGCCTGACAGCCGTATCCTGTGCTGTATGCTGAACGCTGTGGCAATAGTTTATTATATTTTATTCAACATATTATATTTACTGACACAGCTGCCAATTTTACTTTACCCTTTGATTTTTATTGCCCAACCTATTAATTAATATTTCGGCGTTGATTAATAACAAAGGGGGATTCCCATGAAGATTACCATTAAATACTGTGCCCAATGAAACTATCTGCCCAGGGCTTCCAGTTTGGGAGATGAATTAAAAAAAAATCTAGGGGCGGATATTGAGCTGATCGCCGGTTCCAATGGTGTCTTCGATATTACCCTGGATGGCACTATGATTTATTCTAAGCTTGAGAAAGGACGTTTTCCCCAGACCGATGATATATTAAACCTCATTAAAAAGGAATAATAGCTGGAGTTTTGAAGTCTGCTTTTATACTGAAAAATTATTTCTGAGTCCGGGATACACACTCCTCGCAGCTTTCCCTTGTCCTGCCCTTTTCACAGTATTCTGAAAAGCCTTTGATGAGTTCGGAACCTCCCCGGGGACATATCTCAATAAACTTCACAAAACGTATCATCCGGTCGATAACCTCGGGTGGGGCCGCATGTTCAATACGACAGGCACTTTCTTCAGCTATTTTATCATCAATTGCCAACACCTTGACAAAAAAATCTTTTAGTGCCTCATGCCTGCGAATAACATCCTCAGCAGCTACTTTGCCTGTCTCGGTCAGGGTTATTACTTCATATGGCTCATAATTAACCAACCCTTTTTTGGAAAGAGCACGCAGGGCTTCTGTGACAGAAGCACGACTCACTTTCAACCGATTTGCTATATCTTTGCCCCTGGCCACCTTCTTTTCATCAACGATGTGTGAGATAGCTTCAATATAATCTTCAAGGCTTGCACTAAGGCTGACCGGGGGCTTCATCTGTTCGTCTTGTTTTTTCTTCAAATCCTATTTCCGTGACAAAAATAATTCAAAACTGGTTGAGCCCTTATTTTTTAGTGACACTTTAAACAAAGCATCAATTTTTTTTGAGGCAATACAAAAAAAGCCTTCGGGGCAACCTGCAGCATCCCATTTCCAGCGTCAATGTCTGTCCGCCATGGATGACCATAGTTGAGGCAATTTTCCTTGGAACTTGAATATATACGGCAGACCACGGATACAGGTATACGAAAAAAAGACGCCGTGCAGCAGATAATATCCAGTATACCCGGCATCTTTTTTATTGTAATTCTTACTTTTTACATTAATTTCTGGACGAGTCAAGTTCTATCGCATTCTCAATATAAGACGAATAATTCACGAGGTACAGTTGTCAATTATGCAAGAAAGAGAGAGAATCGCTATACTTTAAGTATGCGAATCTTACGATGACACGGCAGAAACGACAACATCATCTCGTCACTGGTGACCATTACAGAAAAACCCGAGCAAATGATGAATAATACCGTGTACATTTGATGAATAGCCCTGAATAATTGACCGGAATGACATGGTTTTATAAAAAAATACTTTTTCTGAAATGGTCATGAATAATTCGGAATAATTGCACTATAGTAAGAATATGCTTCGAGAAATAAAAATAAAAAATCTGGCCCTCATTGAATCACTGCATCTTGTTTTCAACGCTCATAAAACTGATAGCGCTGAATCTTCATTAGCTGTGCTTACTGGAGAAACTGGGGCCGGAAAATCAATCATTCTGCAGGCACTAAATCTTCTGTCGGCCTGTAAAGCTTCAAACACCTGGATTAGAACCGGTGCAGATTCAGCTTCTGTGGAAGCTTTTTTTGAAATACACCCCGATAAAAAGATCCTGCTGGCTGCTTTGCTTGATAAAGGTTTTGAGGTTGATAGCACTTTAATACTCAAACGTATTCTCAGCAGAAAAGGCAGAAGCCGATATTTTATTAATGACAGCATGGCAACCGCAGCACTCGTAGAATTTATCTGCGAAAATCTGTTTTCGGTTGCCAGCCAGCACGAGCATCAAATGCTGCTCAATCCTCGCAATCATCTTGATTTTATTGATTCAGTTGGGGAGCTTTGGAGCAAGAGAGAAGAATTCACAGAACTCTTTTCGTCTTGGTCTGATCTGAAATCACAACAGAAAAAATTAAAACAACAGGAACAAGACAGGGAGCAGCGACGTGATCTCCTCTCTTTCCAACTTAATGAAATACAGGAGAGTAACATCCGTGAGGATGAGGATGTTGAGCTTATTGCTGAGAAAAAAACACTTAAATCATCCGACACACTCATGGAACTGGGCAGGATGAGCTACGAAATTTTATCTGATGCCGTTACAAGCAGTATCGGCCAGGTCCGTAAAAATCTCGAACAGATGGCACAATATGACCAAAAAGTTCAGGAAATTTCTGAAAGGATCACGAACAACAGTTACGAAATTGAAGATTTGACACGGCAAATTAACCAATACCTGCATGAAATCCCACGCGACCCAGTAAAACTGGAAGAAATTGAGACCCGGATTGACCTGCTGCAAAAACTGAAAAGAAAATATGGTGGTTCTCAAGCTCTATTGTCAGAGGCTATAAAATACAAAGAAACAGCTGAGCTGGAACTTAACGAGCTTGAAGCCATGGACCAGAGTCTTGCGGATACAGACAAAAAACTAAAATCTTTGGAAAAGGAACTCTCAGCAAAAGCTGATTTTTTGTCTAAAGCAAGAATGAAGACTGCCATACGACTTGAAAAAGCCATCAGCAAAGAATTGTGTACCCTGAGTTTTACAACCGCAGACTTTAAAGTGCTTTTCAACTTGACACATAAAGGCCTTGAGGACCTGTCTCCTTCAGGCTGGGATCATGTCGAGTTCATGTTTTCAGCTAATCAGGGTGAGCCAGTAAAGCCTTTGGTAAAAATTGCATCCGGAGGTGAACTTTCAAGACTGCTGCTTGGACTTAAATGCATTCTGGCCCGTAAAGATGACGTTGAAACGGTTATATTTGATGAAGTTGATGCCGGCATCGGCGGACAGGCTGCTGAAGATATTGCTCTTAAAATTAAGCAGCTCGCCGATCACCACCAGGTGCTCTGTATCACCCACCTGCCTCAGATAGCTTCAAAAGCCGATGAACATTTAAAGGTTACCAAATTACTGCGAAACAAAAGGACCTTAACAGAAATCACTCTGCTTGATGATACTGACAGAGTGCATGAACTTGCCAGAATGCTTGCCGGTGATGCTGTAACCGATGAAACTGTTGCTTTTGCCAAAGGACTGTTGCAGAAAGGAAAGGGAGCCTAATGGGCTTGGACAAAAGAGGTCATGTTCTTGCTTTTTCTTTTAGGCAAGTAAAAGAAAAGGACATACAAAATTTATTTATCAAATAATATATGTTCATTTTTGCCTGCCTTTATGCCTTTTAGGGTGTTTATGCCCTGTTTTTATGGGTGCAAAAACGAACCAGCAGCGCTCCGCCGAAACGTTCTCCCTTTCTTTGCTTTGCTGCTCGGCTGCTTAAAATGGCATCAATACACCCTATTCTATTTTGAAAGATGACTACTAATCATAAACAAAGAACCGCATTAGCACTCTTCTCTGGAGGACTTGATTCAACACTCGCCTGTAGGGTTGTGGCCGCTCAAGGAATAAAAATTGTTGCCGTAAAATTCGTCACACCCTTTTTCGGCTACGAACTGTTACAAAAAAAACAGGAATACATACGCTGGATAAAGGAAATTTCCGACATCGATTTAAAATTAAAGGATGTGACAATACCTTATCTGGAACTGCTGAAAAACCCTGCTCATGGATATGGCAAGAACTTCAACCCGTGTATCGACTGTAAGATATTCCTGCTCTCGGAGGCCAGAAAAATAATGCCGGAAATAGGGGCTTCCTTTCTTATAACAGGTGAGGTTGTTGGCCAACGTCCGATGTCACAGCGACGAGACACTTTACGTATTATTGAACGGGAAAGCGGTTGTGATGACATTCTGGTTCGCCCTCTTTGTGCTAAGAACCTTGCCCCGACAAAAGCTGAAAATGAAGGCCTTATTGACCGACAAAAACTTCTCGATTTCAGCGGACGCAACCGCAAGCCACAAATGCAGCTGGCTCAAAAATTCGGTATTAAGGATTATCCCAGTCCTGCAGGTGGCTGCATCCTGACCGACCCTATTCTGAGTTTACGAATACAGGAATATTATGAAACACATGAACAAATCATTCCAGAGGACATCCTGTTAATGATGGTCGGCAGACAATTAAAACTTCCCTCCAGAGCATGGCTTGTAGTCGGTCGAAATCAAACTGAAAACATCAAGATTGAAAAACTGCGTCTTCCTGATGACTGGCTGCTGCAGCCAAAGGATATTCCTGGACCTTCAGCTATTCTGCGCTACAGCAGCAAACCTGAAGATCTTGAAACGGCAGCATCCATCGTTGTGCGTTATTCAAAAAAGTCAGCGAGAGAGCTTGGAAATGCAGTAATTATTGCTGACCAGAACGACACCAGGCAATTAATTAATAGTCGCCCTCTTGATGATACAGTCTTTCAACCATGGTTAAGAAAATAGACCGGCCGGGAAAAATGAAACTATTCAAAAATAAAATCAGCTATTTACTCATTTTCAGTGCAATTATTATAGGAAGTTGCCTTTTTTCAGGTTGTTCCATGACGTACAATGGCGAAAAACTTTTTTACAGGGAAGGATGTATCCAGTGCCATACTTATAAAGGAAAAGGCGGCAGAATGGGACCTGATCTCTCAGCAGTTACAAACCTTAAAAGTGACAGCTGGATAAACAACTACATGCAAAAACCCAAAAAGATGAATCCCTTTTCCAGGATGCCATCCTTTAGGCATCTTACAAGCAGCAAGCGCAAAGCAATAATCTCATTTTTAAAAAACTGATCCTTTGTTAATTGTTAGCATTCAAATCAAATTTCCTCCTCACGAACGACCCGTAAAAAAAATCTTACCGCTACCACATTGTTCCAAATCGAATTTTAGCGACTTCTGTTTTACATTTTTCCTATTCGGTCAAAGTTGGATATTTTTTGATTTATTTAATAATTCTTTCTATTTAAAAACTTAAAATAATCACAAAAATTGAAAAAAGTGCTTGCAAAAATAATTAATTGGGTATTAAAACCTATTATACTAGTAAAATTACCTATGGACTTTTAAGGCAATGAACCACAACAGGGATTATTTCTCAAAACAATAATAAGGAGGATTGTCTATGAAATGCAGAGAGTCTGACTTTGAAAAACTTCCCAGCGGAGTATCGCGCAGGGACTTTCTCAAAGTATGTACCGCAACAGCGGTATATATGGGTCTTCCGGCCAGCTTTGGACCGAAGATTGCTGAAGCGGCAACAGCAGCCAAGAAACGTCCTCCAGTCATATGGCTTTCAGGACAGGAGTGCACCGGATGTACCGAAGCATTACTACGCACATCACATCCCACTCTTGAACATTTAATCCTGGATCTTATATCCCTCGATTATGCAGAAACTCTGAATACCGGATCTGGCCACCAGGCCGAAGAATACAGGGCTAAATCCATTGAAGAGAACAAGGGTAAATTTATCCTTGTCGTCGAGGGTTCCATACCTGTCAAGGATGGCGGTGTTTACTGCAAGATAGCCGGCAAGCCTGTATTGGAGATATTAAAAGAGACTGCCCCAAAAGCTGCTGCGGTTATAGCTATCGGTTCATGTGCAGCATGGGGCGGAGTCCCTTCCGCCGGACCGAATCCTACCGGTGCAACTCCAGCTTACAAGATTCTCGAAGGCACAGGCATTCCGGTCATCAACATTCCCGGCTGCCCGCCGAATGGTTACAACTTCCTTTCAACTGTTCTGTACTATGTAACCTTCAAGAAACTTCCTGCTCTCGATGACAAGCTCAGGCCCAAATTTGCCTATGGCCGTTTGATTCATGAAAACTGTGAGCGGAGAGCTCATTTTGATGCAGGCCGTTTTGCCGAGCAGTTTGGTGATGAAGGACATCTTAAAGGATACTGCCTGTATAAACTCGGCTGCAAAGGACCGGAAACATACAATAACTGTTCGACTCTGGGCTTTAATGACTTGGGTACCTGGCCTGTTAATACCGGGCATCCCTGCTTTGGATGTTCTGAGGAAGGTGTCGGATTTAATGTTCCTCTACACACTCCGGCCAATGTTAAAAATGTTACTCCAGGAGCAGTTCAAACACCTATAACTGTTGATCACGGAGGCGGCATAAGTCCCGGAGCGGCAGCTTTAGCTGGAGTTGTGGTTCATTGCCTTAAAAGTCCATAGGTAATTTTACTAGTATAATAGGTTT
>JBHPCH010000017.1:0-31265 GCA_042576125.1 Thermodesulfobacteriota bacterium | reverse complement strand
AGTCGCTTGAACAAATTTCCGTTTTCAAGCTTTTCTGATCGCACTGTTCCTGAAAACGGCATTTTTTCTATAAATCTTAAGGTAATTGGGAAATCACGCGCCAATTGGGACAATTGGACGATTTCTTCATCTGTTGTGTCTCTGAGAACCACAGCGTTTATTTTGAGTGGAATATCCCTTTCAAGTATACCATGCACAGACTGCAAAACTGCCTCAAGATAATCCCGTCTGGTGATCTCCAGGAATCTCTTGTGATCTAAAGTGTCCAGGCTTAAGTTGATACCATCAATACCAATCGCAGAGAGTTCATCAAGGTAACGTGGAGTTTTTACCCCGTTTGTTGTGATATGCAGATACTGAACCCCATCAGTCTTCCGCAACCTTGTCAAAAACGGCAGGCATCCCCGTCTGGAAAATGGTTCACCGCCTGTCACCCGGACCTTGTTGATTCCCAGTGAGCAAAAAATACCAACAAGGCGCTCCATTTCCTCAAAACGGAGAATTTCCCCATGAGGAATAAAAGGTACACCCTCTTCCGGACGGCAATAGCGGCAGCGCAGGTTGCAGCGATCTGTTATAGCCAGCCGCAGATATGTGATTGGCCTGTTGTGATTATCTATCAGACAGGTATCTGAATGAGGATCAGGGGAATTTGTATAACGCTCAGTCATTTATACTCCTTTCCAAACACGGGAGGCATGGTTGTTTCCAACCACACCCTATCGGCCGCAAACCTTATCCATGACAAGAACGTAGGTCTTTTGGCTCGGAGTTTTTTTTATTATTACCCTGGAAATTGCCCAAGGTAATTTTATTTAAAACATTATTATAAAGTTGACATGTTTAGCAATAAAATTCGAGCTGCATATCTAAAGCCCGGTTATTTCAGGCTGCGAACTCCCTTCCTTGTACCTTAATAAAATAACCAGGGCTGGCTTGATGAGAAGGGTAACAACCAATACCCCGGCTGCCAGCACTCCAAGGGTTATGAGGATCTCAAAAGAACTGGGCGAATAGTCGACCACCTCACCCATGGGCGACGGCACCAGACCGGGAATTATAAGCCCGAAACCTTTTTCTATCCAGATACCGGTAAAAAGACTTACTGCAGCCACCATCAGGTAGCTTGAACTGATCTTGGTCGGGGCAAAGGCAAAAAGCAGAGTTCCCATTATATTCAAGCCTATGGCAGTCCATATCCAGGGCACCAGGGAATCGTGACCCTCAAGACCGAAGAAAAGATATTGGGCGGAAAGGCTGTGATGGGTGAAAGTGTAGAATTCCTTAAACACTTCGGAAAACAACATCACCAGGTTGATTACTGCTGCCACCACTATGATCCTCTTCAGCTTGAAGAATATGGTGGTGTCGATTGGATATTTGGTCCATTCCTTGATAGCGATAAGCACCATCATGATCACTGCCGGACCGGCGGCAAAAGCCGAAGCCAAGAAACGGGGGCCAAGGAGCGGGTTGTTCCAGAATGGTCGCGCCGGAAGCCCCTGGTAAAGAAAGGCGGTGACCATATGAATGGAAACAGCCCAGAAGATAGACAGGAAGACAAAAGGCAGATATTTCCAGCCCACCGGTTTTCTGTTATTATAGTTACAGTACAAAATATAAAGGGGTACCAGAGAGTTCAATGCAAGATAGCCGTTCAGTACCAGAACATCCCAGGTGAGAATGGATGAGGGCCAGTTGAACAGGCCGATACCTGGGATCATATGCCACACTTTGATGGGGCCGCCCATATCAACCGTAATGAACAGGAGACACATCACCAATGCTCCAACTGCCACGCATTCACCGATGATGACTACTTCATGAAAGTCCTTATCCTTGTAAACATAGGCCGGCAGAATCAACATCACCGCTGCAGCTGCGACCCCCACAAAGAACGTGAAATTGGAAATATACAGCCCCCAACTGACAATGTTAGACATACCGGTGATAATCAGGCCTTCCTGGAACTGGTGCCCATAAGCATATATTCCAGCTCCAATTACGGCCAGAAGGATGGCCAGGAATATATAGAAAGCTACCCCTCCGGACAGCGACCAGCGGATGCAGTCCGAGATAAAAACAACAGGTCCTTTTTTAGAATTCGCGGTCATCATGTTTTCCTTGGGTTTTTCATATTGTAACTATTGGTCTTGCGGCATTCGTTAGTATCATCAATCCATGAAATACCAGAATTTCGGATCAGTCCCCAAATCTTCTTTGAACCGAAAAACCTTCTTGTTCTTCAGGACGAAACGGATCTCGCTGTCCGGATCAAGGAGATTGCCGAATACCCTTGAACCGGTTGGGCAGGCATCGACGCAGGCCGGAAGTTTTCCCTTACGGGTTCTCTGCACACAGAAAGTACATTTTTCCATGACTCCTTTCATCCGCATGCGGTTACCCAAATAATGCTGTTTAGTATTGATCTCCTCTTTGGGCACCACCGGTTCACCCCAGTTGAACCGACGTCCCCAATAAGGACAGGCAGCCATACAGTACCGGCAACCGATACACCAGTCGTAGTCCACAACGACAATACCGTCAGGCTCTCGCCAGGTGGCCTTGGTGGGACAGGCCTTGATGCAGGGGGCGTTTTCACAATGATAACATTGCACCCCCATGTAAAATTTATCCTCCACCGGAACCTCGTGGTAATACTTGCCATCTCCTGAGGTGGGATCCAGTTGCCCTGGATCCATTTCAAAGATGCGGATATACTGAGTCTTTGACTGCCGATCAAGGTTATTCTCCTGGACACAGGCCTCTACACAGTCCATGTAGCCTTTACAGCGGGTTACGTTAAAGGCATATCCGTACAGCACGTTGTCACGTGGTTCCTGAGTGGATATCTGGACATTCAAGCCGCGCTGCAATTTGGCGAGCCTTTCCAGACGGGCAACAGTGGCGTCCTTTTCCTGCTGGGTCATCAACCGGTAGTTCTTTTTGAAAAACTCATCCCACTTTAATTTCGCCTCCTCGGAAGAGGCAACACTACCGCATCCTCCGGTCACCAGTCCGGCTGACCCGGCGGCAGCGGCAATGGAAACTCCCTTCAGAAAGGATCTGCGAGTGCATCTATTGTCCAGGAGACCCTTTGTTTTCAACGGAGCATTTTTTTTCTTTCCGTGATCCATGGCACTCCTATTCCTCTAAGGGCAGAGAAAATGTCTCTGGCATTTTTGTTTTGAAGGCAGGTGAATGAGGGTCATGACAGCTGGTACAGTTCATTACCACTCTTTCTCCGGCCCAGTAAGTCACGCGTTTGCCGTGGGCGCCGCCCAGCCAATCCCGTTTTGGACGAAAATGGCATTGGCCGCATAATTTATAGCTGTGATCAAAATCAATTTTTTTCCCTTCCATATCCACCAGAAAATCGCGATCCTGCCGGTCGTGACACTCGATACATGCCAGTTCGTTCTCACCCTCGCCATGGTTGATTCTGATATCACCATGTGTAATGAGGGCTCCGTCCCTGACCTGCGGTATTTTCTTGGTATGACAGACACTGCAGCGATAGCGGCTTATGGCATCTTTACGGGCAAGAACCCTGAATGCTCCTCCCTGGTAAGACTCTTTTGCCACTACAGTTTTTACCGACAGCTGATGAGCTGATTCTATCTGCATGTTATCAAACGGTTGGTCGGCTGCATGTATGCGCTCCAGGACAGAGCCCTGCCCTGCCATAACCAGCGGGCAGGCCAGAAGCATAACTGCGACTAGAAAAAGAAAAGTAAAACGTAAGGTGAGGGTCTTCATAACTGTTCCATCATCCTGATCATTTGTTTCTGGTAAATTCCAGGGGTGGTTCAGTGGCTAAAAACTCGACATGACATTGCCGGCAGTTACCCCGCGAACCATGCTCTACCCGTATCTCTGCCACAGCACCCGAACCGGTATGACAGGCAATGCAATCATCCCGCAACTGCAAACTGTGTGGAATCGCTGGGGGAGAACCGCCAAGCTGGGAGTTCCCAAGTTTCGGCACCGGTACAGACAGCCAGTCGGTTTCCACAAAAAGTTCATCTGTCAGCTTGGGTACGTGACATTGATAACAAAGTTCATTTTCAGGGTGGGGTGTAACCGGCACATAGGCATCCTTTTCCACATCGTAGCCGCCCCTGCCATGACAGGCGATACAGTTTTCCGACTCGCCTGAAAAGGATGGGAAAACCTTGTGGGGAATTCGCGGCGGAGACCCGGGATATTGACGCAATTCGTAAAACGAATTGAGATTTCTTCTGCCGTCAGTGCCGGATATTGCCGCCAGGGGAGTCTCATTGTACCTGGTAAATATCTTTTCACCGCCTGAATCAAAACCATAGGGTATATTGTCTGCTGCAGCTACCGGCAGAGTCAATAAAACCAAGGAAAGGCAGAAAGCGGCAAATCCCAGCTTAAACCTGCCTATATTTCTCTCTGATCTGTTCATTAGGCTTTCTCCAATTTAACAGCACATTTTTTATAATCCGGCTGTTTTGAAATGGGACAAAAAGCATCAAGTGTCACCTCGTTGATCAGGTATTTCTCATCAAAGAAAGGAACAAAAACCTGGCCACGCGGTGGAACACCACGGCCGTTGATGGAGGCCGGCATGGTTACTTCGCCCCTTCTAGAGATGATCTTGACCATCTCGCCATTAACTATACCCATATCAGCCGCATCCTCCGGATTTATCTCCACATAGGAGGAGGGCATGGCATTATGGAGCACAGGAACCCGCCTGGTCATGGACCCTGTATGCCAATGCTCGACCACCCGGCCGGTATTGAGCCAGAAGTTGTATTCCTGATCCGGCGACTCGGCTGCCGGTTCGTAAGGCCTGGCCCATATCCAGGCCCTGTTGTCCTTTTTACCGTAGAAATGGAAATCTTCCCCGCTGCTACAGGCCGGATCATGTTTGGCATTGAACCGCCACCTGGTTTCCTTGCCGTTTACAAACGGCCACTGTACCCCTGAACGGGCCTTGAGGACCTTGTAGGGTGCCATGTTGTGTTTCGGGGAGTCATGGAAGCGCCGGTATTCTTCCCAAATTTTTGGAATGTATTCCTCCTCACTCCATGGAAATTGTTTTTTATAACCCAAACGACGTGCCACCTCGATAAGCTGCCAGGTATCCGACATGGCCTCACCCGGAGGTGGGACGATCTGATCGAAATGCTGGGTACGACGTTCGGAGTTACCGAACATGCCTTCCTGCTCCACCCACATGGCGGCAGGCAGGATAACATCGGCAACATCAGTGGTGGGGGTTGGATAGACATCGGAGACAACGATAAAACGGTCTTCCTTCAGAGCACCATCCCGATAGCGTTTCAGCTTGGGCATAGTGACCATGGGGTTGGTGACCTGAATCCACATAAACCTGATGTCGCCACGGTCAAGGGCGCGGAACATAGCCACCGTATGATAGGTAGGTTTGGGATCAATGGAACCAGCGGGCAGTTCCCATATCTTCTCGGCCAATTCACGGGCCTTGGGTTTCATGACCACTCCGTGCGGCAGCTTGTGGGTCAAAGTCCCTACCTCACGTACAGTACCGCACGCACTTGGCTGTCCTGTAAGTGAAAACGGGCTGTTACCCGGGGTGGAGATCTTGCCGACCAGGAGATGGATGTTGTAAACCAGGTTATTGATCCAGGTTCCCCGGGTATGCTGGTTCATACCCATGCACCAGAAGGAGGTCACCTTCTTGGTCGGGTCACCGTAAAGGGAGGCCATATACCGGATATCACGCGCCGGAACTCCGGAGAGCTTCTCCACCTTCTCAGGGGTGTAGTCCTGCAGAAAAGTCTTGTATTGTTCAAAGGTGATTCCTTCACCTTTATCTGTAAATTTGAATTTATCTTCCAGGCCATAACCAATATTGGTGAGGCCTTTATGGAACGAAACATGTTTGTTGACGAAATCCCAGTTAACCCAGTCATTACGGATGATCTCGTAACAGATGGCGTTGGCCACCGCCAGGTCGGTCTGGGGCTTAAACAGGATGGATTTGTCGGCCGCCTGGCTGGTTCTGGTTGAACGGGTGGCGAAATCTATGATCGTTACATCAGTCCTGCGTTTGCGCTGAGCCAGCATCCGGGAAAAAAGAACCGGGTGCATCTCCGCCATATTGTTGCCCCATGTAACGAACACATTGGCGTGATCAATATCCTCATAACAACCCATGGGCTCGTCCAGACCAAATGAGGTCAAAAAGCCGGTTACCGCACTGGCCATGCAGAGCCTGGCATTGGCTTCAACGTTGTTGGTGCCGATACATCCCTTGAAAAGCTTTGAGGCAACATAACCATCAGGGATTGTCCACTGGCCTGAGCCATACATGGCAACAGAGTCTTTGCCATGTTTATCGATGGTCTCTTTCATTTTAGCGGCAATAACGTCAAGGGCCTCATGGATAGGAACCTCAACCATCTTGCCGTTCTTCCTGACCTGGGCCTTGGTAAGCCTGTCTTTGCCATAGAGGGCCTGGACCGAGTGATACCCTTTTACACAGCAGAGGCCTTTGTTAACGCTGCAGGCGGGGTCACCCTTTACCGCCACTGCCCGGTCTCCGGAAACACCTACAAGGACTCCGCAACCGGTACCGCAGAAACGGCACGGTGCCTTTTCCCATCTGATCATCCCGGTTGCACCCTCCAGCTGTTTCCAACCGGCAAAGCTTATACCCGGAAACAGGGATGTTGCAGTCGCTACGGCACTCGTGGCAGCTGCAGATTTGATAAATGATCTTCTATCGATCTTCATGGCCATCTCCTTCTCCCTTATATTGAAGTTCGTCGTTATACCCAAAAGTCATGCTGAGTGATTCCAGCGATTCCAAGCTATTAATTTGTTTTTGGAGTTTTTCTTCTGCTTCCTTGTCCGGCGTGTCAGTCACCAGGATTAAAATCTCTTCATTGTCAGCAGAAAAAGCCTCACAATGACCCATTCCGTTCAGTTCTTTCAATAACTTCTTTTTTTCTCCTAATCGGGGGATGACTATGTAGGCTAGTACCGGCATAATGTCTCCATTTAGAGGTTAATTTTCCTTATAATATCTATTAAAACTGTCACTCCCGAATATTACCCAGGAGAAAGATTATGCTGTTTTAATTTTTCCCAAAGATTCTTACGGCTGATTCCCAAGAGTTCAGCGGCCTTTGCCCGCTTTCCGCCTGTAGTGTTCAATGCCTTGAGAATGCATGATTTTTCTGTAGCCGCCACTGCTGTAGAAAGTTTGAGAGAGGATGATTCCATTTCTGCATTGCTGCTGCCGGCAAAATCGGCTGGCAGGTGCCATGGTTCGATAACCGGCTCAGTCGCGAGAACAGAAATACGTTCAACAATATTTTTTAATTCACGCACATTTCCGGGATAATCATAATCCATTAATGCATGGACTGTCTGATCGGCCATTTGTAGGGGCTCATTTTTTTCCCTGCTGAACTCATCAAGAAAATACCGGCAAAGCTCCGGGATATCTTCTTTTCTTTCTCTAAGAGGCGGCACCTCAATCGGGATAACCTGTAACCGGTAATAAAGGTCCTCTCGGAAAGTACCTTTGCGTGACTCAGCAGCAAGATTCTTATTAGTAGAGCAAATTATCCGCACATCAACCTTAATAGTCCGGTTGCCTCCGATCCTTTCAATTTCCCGTTCCTGTAGAACACGGAGTAATTTGGACTGCAGAGCCAGAGGCATCTCGCCAATCTCGTCCAACAAGACAGTGCCTCCATTTGCTGCTTCAAATTTTCCAATTTTCCTGATATCAGCCCCGGTAAAAGAACCTTTCTCATGACCAAAAAGTTCTGATTCCATCAAATTTTCTGGAATTGCGGCACAATTGATTCTTATATAAGGTCCCTTGGACCGCTGACTGTTGCAGTGTATTGCTGCGGCAACCAGTTCCTTGCCGGTTCCTGATTCACCGGTGATGAGAACTGTAGTTTCAGCCGCTGCCACCTGATCAATCATCTTCAACATCGACTTGATAGCATTACTGCTGCCAATAATCGGCAAACGTTGCTGACCATATTGCTCCTCTAAAGAAGAACACCTGGCCTTGATGGACTGCATTTCTAAAAATCTTTTGACCCGGATGGTCAGGTCATCCATATCAAAAGGTTTGAGGATATAATCTGCTGCCCCTTTTTTCAGACAATCAACAGCATTTTCAACACTGCCGTAGGCGGTCATCATAATGACGTCAGTATCAGGCGAGATGCGGAGAATTTTATTTAAAAGCAGGGTACCGTCAAGGCCGGGCATTCGTATATCTGATAGCACCAGATTATAAAAATTCTGTTCAACCAGTGATAATGCCTCTTTACCATCCTTTGCGCTATCCACGTGCCAACCATTTTTCGTAAGCCTGTCGAACAGGGTCTCACGCATGATCTCATCATCTTCGGCTAGCAGAATTCTTGACATATTAAGGCTACTCTGGCTGAGAGTTTTATTTACCATAGTGACAGGCTGATTATCTGCCTCAGCTTCTTATAAGGCCAATAAACTTTTAATAGCAATTTGCGTACCATAATTAAAACACAATAATTACAATTAGATAGATTGCAGAGAAACAAGGATCGCTACCAAATGGTAACACATTCACCCTTGCAAACGCTACCATTAGGTAACACTTACAGTTAAAAGGTAATTAATTGGAAAGAGAAACGTTGAAAATGTTTTTTATGCAATTCAGGAAAAGCGAATGAAGTTATGAGAAGATACTTATAAATCAAGTTGGGTGTTACCATTTTTATTAACCGGCAGTTCAAGCTGAAAACAGGTCCCATGGCCAACCTGGCTTTCGACGGTGATTGTACCATTCATATTCTGCACCAGGGAATAAGAAACGAAAAGCCCGAGTCCGGTTCCTTCGCCTACGTCCTTGGTTGTAAAGAAAGGATCGAAAATTTTCTGGACCTGGTCCTCGTCCATGCCGATACCGGTGTCAATAATTTTTATAAGCAGTCCTGTATCTGTCTCCCGGGATTCAACAGTCAATTTCCCACCATTCCCCATTGCCTGGATACTATTCAAGCCAATATTTACAATCACCTGTTTTAAAGATTCCACATCAACGTTGAATGGACGGTTAAGATTCAGGTCCAGGGTCAGTTCAATATTCTTTAAGCCGTATTCCAAAAGGGTGAAACACTCCCTGATCAGGTCGTCAACCTGGACAGAACGCAGCTTCAACGGCTCCCTACGGCCAAAATTAAGCAATTGCCGAACTGTATCGCCAATACGTTTGAGACCTTTGGATAAGAGTTCCTGATACCTTTGATTCAGTTCGCGGTCATCGGGGGATTCCTGCATACTTTTAATGCAATTAAGCATGCCCCCGAGTGGATTATTAATCTCATGGGCAATTCCTGCGGTAAGCCTCCCCAAAGCTGCTAACTTTTCACCCTGAAAGACCTGCTCCCTGGAGCGGTCAAGCTCCTGTTGTGATGTAAGAAGACGCCTGTAAAGTTCCTTAAGCTTCAAGGACAGTTTGCCTACTTCATCATCATTTACAGGCAAATTATTTATTTGGGTATCATCCTCAGGCAACCGGTCCATAGCCTTGGCCAGAGTAGCCAAGCGACGTACCACCAGAATATCGATCATCATAAATATAGTAAATCCAACCACCAGGATTGTTATGAACCAGATCCCCAGTAGCATCCTGTTATTTTTGGCAATATTATTAAAGGCCCAGTTAATCGGGATCGCAATACTCAAGCCACCCCGCGTGTCACCAGTAACATAATCTTTCTCATGGTGACATTCCTTGCAGGAGTCTTCTACTATAAGCGGTGCAATATAATGAAGAGTTTTACCAGTTGAGTCTGTATGTATCTCTATTACTTCCTTAACACCCTGTTCAAAAAGCTCCAGGCTTTTTCTCTCAAACTCATCCGGAGCATTGGCAGGATTGATGGGCTGAAGTGTTGTAACCCTGTAATAGAAAAGTCCCTCGCGGTTTGCATACTCGGAAAGTTCCCTGGTAACCATTGCAGGGTTTCTTTTAACATAATGCCGACCATCTACATCCAGTATCTCCTTATCATTCAGGAATGGATTTGCCTTGACATTATCTGTTTTGAGGAAGAAAAGACCGTTGTGATCTGATACCCATCTTCTGGTTAACAAAATCTGTTTATGAATGGTACGGGCCTGCCGGGCAGCTTGGTCAAGAACTAAATCCTTCTGAAAGGCAGACGTACGGTAGAAAGTGATACTGAAAGAGACGATTACAACCGCACTGGTCAGCACCATTATTTTAGTTCGTAAGCGCATAATTTACAATAAGCCGAAAAACAGTGATTTCGCAACCTTTGCTTATTTTCGAATACAATTTAACCAACTTACAACCCTGGCGTTACCAGCAGGTTACGCATCCACATGTGCTAACGATACCTACAGTAATACCGTACTGTTTTTTATTTAAATGGGGGAAGTTTCTGCCCAGTTGTTGGTGCTGAATTTAAATGCACCATAAAGAATACTGCCTGCCAAACCCAAAAACTCCCTGCATGAAGTCACACAGGGAGTTTTTGTTAATGTCCTTCTTTTGTTTATCGTTTATTTAGCAGGAGCATATGATGTATTAAATTTCATGCCTTCCTGTGTTTTAGGATCATAGAGACCTTTTTGCATCTGCGTTTTAATCCATTCCTTTCGCAGGCCATCCAGAAAAGTCGTTTTTTCATCAACCAGTTTCTGGTATGGCAATCCTATGACCGCCTGTGCCTTTTCTTTGGTGGAAAAATCAGGAGCAGCAAAATCTCCGGCACCATACTTGGCCAGCACTGTACGTAATTTAACCCGGGCTTCCTGGCCTTTGTTGATGGCAGAACCCAATATCCTTAACGTTTCTTCAGGTGCATGGAAGAATGAACCATGGCTGGCGATAGAGTAATCCCAACGCCATTGAGCATGCCGGATATCCTGGAGGATATCTTTCATATCTGCCTCGGTGGCGCCAAGCTCCCAGGCCTTTCCAGCTTCAAGGTGCGCTTTGGCAATGACATCCATTGCGGTTTTGTGGAGCTCAGTTTTTCTCTCAAGCTTTCTGTCAACCCTGGCCTTGAAAGATTTCTCGTCTTCGTCATGGCAGTTCAAACAGGTATCTGCCATGTGATCAAGCGGACTGCCTACATTATGGTTAGAATATTTAACACCACCTTCACGGACATACGGCATATGGCAATCTGCACATGCCACGTTGTTCAGACCATGGGCCCCGGTTTTATATATCTCATACCCCGGGTGCTGAGCTTTCAGCATTGGAGTCTTGCTGACTTTATTTGTCCAGTCCTTGAAATTTATATCATCATAGTATTTTTCCATGGCTTCAACACTAAAGCCATTATCCCATGGGAATGTTACAACTCCTGCTGTTTTCTCCTCACCGTTCTTGTCCGTCCATTTTGTCTTCTTAAAATAGTACTCAGAATGGCATTGTGCACAGACCAGTGATCTCATGTCCTGATGCGTTGCATCAGCAGTTTTCAGGCTGCCCTCTGCATCCAACCCCCTCTTTAAAAAATCTCTCGTGATCGTCAGTTTCATGGTCTCATTATCATGACAATCGGCGCAGCCTACAGGGTTTGCTATCTCACTTCCGTGCCTGGCCCATTTGCCGGTGAAATAGTCAAGCTCACCTATCTTGTCAATCAGTCGGGGTACATCAGGTGATTTGCAGGTCCAGCATGCGGTGGGCATTGGGCCGGTTATAGCGTCCACCGGGCCACCGGTTCTCAAGGTATTAATGTTGTCTTCAAGCATATAAAAATGGCCGCGGGGAGCATTATAATCCTTGGAAAAACCATAGCCCGCCCACATTACCACCAGGGCCGGATTTGCTTGAAGCATGTCGTCGATTTTGTCACTTTTCCTGGTCTGCATATATGAATCATACTGGCGCGGATAGTTCTTGCTCCACTCAGAGCTTCGTGATTCAAGCTTTTTAATTTCAGGCACAGCATTAATGGCTTTCTGCTCCGCCTTGTTTTCATTGATTGAGATTGCTAGTAACATCAAAGGCACAATAACAATCACTGAACCGATTGTAATAATTGTTGACTTTTTCATAACCCGAATTCTCCTCTTTTAAATTTATATATTCTTTACCCCTAAATTATCCGGAGTAGCATTCAAGCCTCTGGCTCTGCCGTGCGGTACATCTCTGTGACAACCCCAGCACATTCGATCTCGTTCAAAACTTCCTCCCTTTGTCTCATATAATTTATTATTAGCCGTTATCTGGGATACAAGCTCACTGTGACAACGAATGCAATTGGCCTGTATCCTTTTCTTGGCACTTTCACTGGCCCTTATATTTTGTCCTTCATAGGTACGAAAGGTCATTGCCACCGAATGCTTAAACCCATCCCTGGACTTTGCAAAAACCTTATCAACTAGTGATTCTCTCGGCAGATGACACTCCACGCAGGTGGCTCTTCCCCTGTGTGAACTGTGTTGCCAGGTAGCAAATTGTGTATTCATTGTATGACAGTTGATACATACTTTCGGATCTTCCGAAAGATATGAAATCATGTTCGATGCATACCCTACATAAGCAAACATCACGACTGCTGCCAGAACAGCAATAATTGATACATATTTCATCTTGTCTTTTGTTTCCATATTTGACCTCATTCAGTATCCAGGTATTTAGGCACCATTAATCATTTCTTTATCTTCTTTAAAAGCAAACCCCGTGCCAAAAAATTAAATCTATTAATATCAATAGGTTGCAAATTTAAAATGCCCCAATATTACCATTTGGTAACACCACCAGAAAAAGTATGTTACCTTTGGGTAACATTTTATTGTAAAAATATGAACGTTCTGAAAAATGATAAACAGGAAAAAGTCCATAGAGACAAACAACTTTTCATTATGCTTGAAAATTTTCCATTGGAAAGCTAGATTACTCTTAGTTAACCACCTATAGTTTTTATATTTATTTAATATTCCTGTCTTTTGACAGGGATCAGATAAAGACATTTTATGTTAGATACAGACATTGAACAATCACAGTTCCAGCCGGATGCGAAACTCATTGAGTGGATGCAAAATATTCGCCGTACCATCCACCAGTACCCGGAACTGGCCAACGAAGAGAAACGCACCCAGAAATTTATCTGTGAAAAACTGCAAGAACTTGATATTCCATACCGCACCGAAGGTCTCCACACCGGCATTGTTGCGACCATTGGGCCTTCGATTTCCAATGATTCAGATAAAGCACCATGTGTAGCCTTACGTGCTGACCTGGATGCTTTGCCGTTGGAAGAAAAAACCGAGCTTTCCTTTACCTCGAAAGTTCCCGGAGTTATGCATGCCTGCGGTCATGACGGCCATGTGGCAATGCTTCTGGGTGCTGCATCAATGCTAAGCCGCACAGAACTTCCAGGCAAGGTGGTCCTTCTTTTCCAACCCGCGGAAGAATCCGGTGACGGAGCACTGGCCATGATTGATGATGGTGCTTTTGCAGGTGTGCAGGCTATATTTGCCGGACATATTGACCGTCATTTTAATGTTGGACAGATTGCGGCCGAACCCGGTCTCATCTGTGCCTATACTGATAAATTCGAAATAAAAATATCCGGCCGTGGAGGTCATGCTGCACGACCCCATGAAACAGTTGATGCCATTGTGGTTGCCAGTCTTCTTGTCATGAGTATTCAGACTCTGGTTTCCCGTGAAACAAACCCCTCCTACCCTACAGTGGTCAGCGTAGGACATTTCAGTGGAGGCTCTGCCTACAATGTCATTGCAGAAGAGGCAATACTCGAAGGAACCATACGTGCCACCCATCCTGAGATCAGGGCCAAGATTATTGACGGGCTTGACAGAATGGTTGGAGCCATGGACGAATTGTACAATGCTACCACTGACCTGCATTTCAGTGAGGGGCTGCCTCCGGTCATAAATCATCCTGTTGCTGCCAGGATTGCCCGAAAAGCCGCAAAAATGATTGTCGGCCGGGAAAGCGTTGTCAAGCAAAGGCACCCAAGCCTTGGCGGTGAAGATTTTTCTTATTTCCTCCAAAAAGTACCTGGTTGCCTTGTGCGTTTTGGTGCCGGATATTCAAATCTGCCTAATATTCCGGCCCACAGCCCCTACTTTGATTTTGACGAAGGCGTTCTACCGATCGGTGCTGCCTTTCTTTCCCAGGTCGCCCTGCAGGCTTTGCAGGACAGGGACCTTTTTACTTCATCACAAGGCAATAATGTAATGAAAAACCATGCACCCTTGAGCGAAATGAGTAAAGCATGACACAGGGAAGTCCGATACAATTCCAGACCAGCGAACCATTTTCCCTGGGAGTTGAAATAGAACTCCAGATTCTGGACAGGAATAATTTGAGCCTTGTTCCCAAGGCTCCTGAAATTTTGGACATGGTTCCGACCGAATTGAAGGATAGGATAAAACCTGAATTCATCCGTTCAATGATTGAGGTGAATACCGAGGTATGCACCAATATGAACCAGGTAAAAGAGAACCTGACCCATCTCATCCAGCTTGCAGAAAAAATTGCTGCTGAAAACAACTGTTTACTTTTTGCCACCAGCCTTCATCCCTTTGCCAAATACAGTGATCAGGTGCTTTCATCACATCCACGTTACAGCCGTATCATGGATGACCTGCAGTTGGTAGGCAGAAGATTTATCACCCAGGGACTTCATGTACATGTTGGTATGGACGATCACGATGCTGCCATTAGGGTATGTGACAGTATCCGTCTCTTCCTGCCGATACTGCTGGCCCTGACCTGTTCCTCACCGTATTACGAAGGAATAGATACCGGCCTCCATTCCTACAGGGCAAAACTGTTTGAGGCTCTGCCCCTGGCTGGCATGCCGGATGAACTGGGTAGTTGGGAGCAATACCTTGAAATGGTAACTTTGCTGACTAACACCGAAATAATCAGCGAGGTGCGAGACCTGTGGTGGGATGTCAGGCCGCATCCTGATTTTGGCACTATCGAAATTCGTATCTGTGATCTTCCCTCAAGCTTAAACGAGATCCTTTCAATTGTTGCCCTTATTCAGGGACTGGTGATATCTTTGACCGTATCGGACAAACGTCTGAATCCAAATATGCAGGTTTTAAAGAGCAACAAATGGCAGGCTGCCAGATACGGACTGGAGGGCAGATTCGTCTATCCACTGCTCCAGAAAAAAATATCCATGCAGGAAGCAGCCGGAGAGATTTTTACCAAGGCCGCTCCTGCCATGGAACAACTTGGGACAGACCACTACCTGCCTGTGCTGCAACGAATAATAGAGTCAGGAACAAGTTCAGCCCGGCAAAGAGAAATTTTTAACAGGCAGAAAGATTTCTCAGCAATAATCAAAGATCTTTACCCAAAATTCTGGAAATGAAAAAATTAAACAAATCAATAGTTGCTACCGGGCATCCATTGGTGAGCGGTGCGGCTATAGAAATATTGCAAAATGGGGGCAATGCCTTTGATGCCGCTGTTGGTGCCGGATTTGCCGGTGCAGTAGCAGAGCAGACACTTACCAGCCTTGGCGGCGGCGGTTTTCTCCTGGCACGGACAAATCTGGGAGAGGAAGTACTGTTTGACTTTTTCACTGACACTCCGGGCAGAGGCCTTGAAAACACAGAACTTGAGCCCCATTTCTTTCCGGTTACCATCCACTTTCCCGGTTCGGACCAGGACTTTAATATCGGTCTTGGCTCTGTTGCTGTGCCGGGTAACCTGAAAGGTTTTCTGCACGTGCATAAACGTCTTGGACGATTACCCCTTGAAGAAATCCTTCAACCGGCAATCCATCTGGCCAGAGAAGGGTTAGAACTCAATGACTGGCAGGGATATTTTTTAAATCTTCTCGAACCTATCATGACATTTTCACCTGCTGGCCGGAAACTCTATACAATTGATGGGGTTTGCGCCAAACAGGGTGATCACATAAAAAACCTTGAAATAGCAGACTTTCTCTCAAAACTTCCTGAAGACCGTGGTGAAAGTTTTTATACAGGTGATCTGGCAAAGATCATTGAAAATGATATGGTATCCGGGCAGGGTTTACTTACTGCTGCAGATCTTGCCGCATACAAGGTTATTGAACGCACCCCACTTGCCATAGGGTATCGTGACCATACCCTTTTGACAAATCCGCACCCCTCCATGGGGGGATCTCTCATAGGCCTGGCCCTGTCGCTTCTGGATACTCAGGACATGTCAAATCTCAAATACCACTCTCCCGCCCATGTTCTGCAGACTGCAAAGTTAATGACCGAGGTGGAACGGTTGCGTGAAAAAGGGGTTAATGCCCAGGCCATGGAAAAATCAGGCGAGATATTGCGTCAGTTCAGCCGTGGTACAACCCATATCAGTGTTGCCGATGCTGAAGGAAATGTTGCAAGTATGACCTGTTCCAATGGTGAAGGATCTGGATATTTCGTACCTGGAACAGGCATTATGCTCAATAATATGATGGGTGAAGATGATCTGCACCCGGAAGGATTTCACTCCAGTCCCCCAGGACAACGGGTCTCTTCCATGATGTCACCGTCACTGCTGTTAAAAGATAATGAAGTTGCAATGGTCATTGGCAGCGGAGGCAGCAAACGGATACGTACGGCAATCACCCAGGTAATTAGTTCCATTGTCGATTTTGGCATCCCGGTACAGCAGGCCGTTGAAGCAACCCGTATCCATTGGGATGGAGATTTAATGCAGGTTGAACCGGGCTTGTCCCCCGAAGCACTCAATGCATTACAACAGCAATGGCCCGTAAACATCTGGTCCGACATTGATGTATATTTTGGTGGGGTTCATACCGTGCTGCCTGGAATTGCCGGCGGAGGTGACCCCAGAAGGGGCGGCTCGGTCAGAATTATTGAATATTAAGGTTCCAAGGTCTCCAGGTTTCAAGGGGTCAAGGTTAAATAAGAGAAGTTAGCAGTTAGCAGATAAAACTTGATAAATTTACATTAGAGCTGAAGCATGCTTTTCAATGCCATTTCACGCAGCCGAGCAGCGCAACAAAGTACGGAAAAACGATTCGGCGGAGCGGAGCGACTTTCCGAAGCGTCCGCACTTTGTGAGCAGCACAGGAAAGTTCACCCCAGGCGGACCAAGTGAACGGCTGCACTTTCTTTGGTTCGTTTCTTTGTGCAAGCAAAGAAATGAACATGAAAAAAAGACTTTAAGTAAATTTCTCTAATGTTTTTAACTTATCTTGCAAGCTAAACAAAATTCGGATTCAACTAAACTAAATAGTTTAAGGAATCAATCAAATCCATGGCCGCATACATTGCAAGACGAATATTACTGATGATCCCTACCCTTTTCGGGATTATGCTGGTGACCTTTGTGGTGACCCAGTTTGTACCTGGAGGGCCTGTCGAACGTCTGCTGGCTGAAATTGAAGGGCATTCAACCACAGGGATCTCCACCGGCAAGGGGGAAGTCAGGTCAATGCCCAAGAGTAGCCTGTACCAGGGGGCACAGGGGCTCGATAATGATAGACTGGAAAAACTGCGAGCTCTGTATGGTTTTGACAAACCGCCTGTGGAACGCTTCCTGAGCATGATGAAAAACTTCCTGGTCTTTGATTTCGGAACCAGCTACTACCATCATAAAAGTGTAGCCAGCCTTGTTATATCCAAGCTGCCGGTATCCATGTCACTGGGCCTGTGGTCTTTCCTGATTGTCTATCTCACCTGTATCCCCCTTGGCATTTATAAAGCTGTTCACGACGGCTCACGTGCTGACGTTATCTCCAGCACCTTTATCCTTATCGGCTATGCAATCCCCGGTTTTGTCCTGGCCATTGTACTTATCGTTCTTTTCGGCGGCGGCAGTTTCTGGAATGTTTTTCCTTTGCGGGGGCTTGTTTCTGACAATTGGTCTGAACTCAGCCTGATAAGTAAAATCCTTGATTATCTCTGGCATATGGTACTGCCAATCATCTCAAGTGCCGTCGGCAGCCTGGCGGTCATGACCCTGCTTACCAAAAACAGTTTTATAGAGGAAATCCGCAAGCAGTACGTAACAACTGCGCGGGCCAAAGGTCTCAATGAAAACCAGGTTCTTTACAAGCATGTTTTCAGAAACGCCATCATACCTATTATTACAGGTTTTCCGGGTTCATTCATCACCGCTTTCTTTACTGGCAGCCTTCTTATTGAAACGATATTTTCTCTGGACGGCATGGGGCTCCTGGCATATGAATCGGTCATGAACCGGGACTATCCTGTGGTTCTGGCAACCCTGTATTTCTTCACCATCATAGGGCTTATCTCCAGACTGCTTTCAGACTTGAGCTATGTTCTTGTTGATCCTCGCATATCTTTTGAGAGTGTTGACTGATGAACCCAAAAAAGAAACGCCAAAGCCTTGCAAGCAGGCGCTGGAAGAGATTCAGATCACATAAGCGTGGTTATTACAGCCTGATCATTTTCAGCATACTTTTCGTCATAAGCCTCGGGGCTGAATTTGTCAGCAACGATAAGCCCTTTCTGGTATATTACGAAGGCGGATACTACCTGCCTATCTTCAAAGCTTATCCGGAAACGACCTTTGGCGGTGATTTTGAAACTGAAGCTGACTACAGAGACCCTTATATCCTAGACAAATTAATTGGAGGCGATAACTTTGCTTTCTTTCCGCTTAACCACTTCAGTTATGACACCATAAACCTTGATCTTGACACCCCGGTTCCTTCACCTCCCACGAGTGACAACCTGTTCGGCACCGATGACCGGGGCCGTGATGTTTTTGCACGGTTGATTTATGGTTTCAGGTTGTCTGTTCTTTTTGGTTTTGCTTTGACCTTTGTAGGGACCACAATAGGTATTATTGCCGGATCAGTGCAGGGTTATTTCGGCGGTAAAACGGACCTTTTCATGCAGCGTTTTATTGAAATATGGGGGGCAATGCCCGAGTTATACCTGCTCATTATTTTTGCCTCCATTTTTAAGCCGGGAGTTTTGCTGTTATTGATCCTGCTTTCCATGTTTGGCTGGATGGGACTTTCAGATTATGTAAGGGCTGAATTCCTCAGAGGCAGAAACATGGATTATGTAACTGCTGCCAAGGCGCTTGGAGTTTCCAACGTGGTTATCATGTTTCGACACCTGCTGCCCAATGGCATGACACCGGTCATCACATTTCTGCCCTTCAGACTTTCAGGGGCCATTCTGGCTTTGACAAGCCTGGATTTTCTTGGTCTCGGCGTGCCGCCCTCCACGCCAAGCCTTGGCGAATTACTGGCACAGGGTAAAAGCAATATTGAGGCATGGTGGTTGTCTCTATCCACCTTTGCGGTTCTGGTGGGTACACTTATTCTGTTGATCTTTATCGGTGAAGCACTTCGTGAAACATTAGATCCAAGACAGCTGATGAAACAGGAAAAGAAGTGAAGATTTGAGAAATTGAACATTAAAAATCGAAAATAAAACCGAAAAAGAGCGCCTAGAAGTGATAACAGGAAGTTATATATGAAAAAGAATCAAAATATAACAATTGAAAATCGAAGATTTTCCACCATAAATCTTCAATCTTCAATTTCTCAAATCTTCAATTAATTATGCTTCTGGATATAAAAAATCTATCACTGACTTTTCACACTGAAGATGGTGACTGCAAGGTGCTCCACGATATATCCTTTGGTGTGAACAGTGGAGAAACAGTGGCGCTTGTCGGTGAATCGGGTTCCGGCAAATCAGTCACAGCCCTGTCCATCCTGCGTCTACTTGAAAGAACAGCAACCGTGAGCAGTACCGGTGAGATTAACTTCTCTGATCAAAATATTCTAGAATTGCCGGAAGCCAAGATGCGCCATATACGCGGTAACCAGATTGCCATGATTTTTCAGGAACCGATGACTTCCTTAAATCCTGTCTATTCCGTCGGCAATCAGCTGATTGAGCCTTTGATGCTGCATCAACAACTCACTAACCACAAAGCTCAGTCTAAAGCAATTGACCTCCTTCACAGATGCGGTATTCCCGACCCTGAACAGCGCCTGGCCAGCTTTCCGCACCAGTTATCAGGTGGTCAGAGACAGCGGGTCATGATTGCCATGGCCCTTGCCTGTAAGCCTTCACTGCTCATTGCTGATGAACCGACAACTGCCCTTGATGTTACCATCCAGGCGCAGATACTCGAACTGCTGCAAGATATTCAGAAGGAACTCGACATGGCAGTTCTTCTGATTACCCATGATTTAAACATGGTGAAAAAGATTTCTGACCATGTACATATCATGCACGATGGCAGAATAGTTGAGAACGGCCTCACTGAATCAATATTTACCAACCCACAGGATCCTTATACCGTCCATCTGCTTAACAGTGTTCCCAAAGGAGAACCAGAACCTAAAGAAGATCGAAAAAATATTCTTACAATATCCGACCTGCAATGCCATTTTCCCATCAAGGCAGGTTTCTTCAAACGCACTGTCGGCAAAATTAAAGCAGTTGACGGAGTAAGCATGAGCATCCGTGAAGGCACGACATTCGGGGTAGTAGGAGAATCGGGCTCAGGCAAAAGTACACTCGGCATGTGCATCCTGCGTTTGACAGACTGCCAGGGGGAAATTATTTATCAAGGCGAAGACAGCAACGCCAAAAATCTTTTACAGCAATCCAGGGCGTCGCTCAGACCGATGCGCAAGGAACTGCAGGTTGTTTTTCAGGACCCCTTTTCCTCTCTTTCTCCACGACTTACCATTGAACAAATCATATGTGAAGGTCTACAGGTACATAATATTGGAAAAGACAAAAAAGACCGGCAGAGAATGGTTTTTAAAACCTTGCATGAAGTTGGTCTTGATGAGGATATGGCCAACCGCTATCCCCATGAATTTTCAGGTGGCCAGCGGCAGAGAATTGCTATTGCACGGGCCATCGCCCTGCAACCACGATTCCTGGTGCTGGATGAACCGACCAGTGCTCTGGACATGACTATACAGGCCCAGATTATTGAGCTCCTGAAGAACCTGCAGGAACGCTATGGCATGACCTATCTTTTTGTCTCCCATGATCTAAGGGTTATCAGGGCCATGGCTGACGAAGTGGCGGTAATGCAAAACGGGAAAATCGTGGAAACCGGCCCGGCCTCTGACCTTTTTAATAACCCGCAACATCCTTATACCAAGAGTCTCTTCGCAGCTGCATTTAATCTCTCAACCCGAAAAGAGGCCATTAGTATTGAACCTTAATCCTATTTCCAGTTGCGGATAAGCTCCAGCAGGGTTCGAACTCCTATTCCAGACGGCGACTTGCTCGGCACATATGATTTTTCAGTAAAATTATAGGCGGTGCCTGCGATATCCAGATGGGCCCAGACTGTATCGCCAACAAATTCCTGCAGAAATGCTGCGGCTGTAATGGTACCTGCAGCACGATCTCCGACATTTTTTATATCTGCCACCTTGGATTTGATCTGCTTTGAATATTCAACTCCCAGAGGAAGTCTCCAAAGAGGTTCACCACTTCTGTCACCTGCAGTCATGACCTTCTGTGATAAATCATCATCATTGCTTAACAGGCCGGTTCTGTGGTGGCCAAGACCGATAACCACTGCGCCGGTGAGCGTCGCCAGATCCACCACTGCGTCAGGTTTATAATGCTTAATGCCGTATGCCAGCGCATCTGCCAGGATCAAACGTCCTTCAGCATCCGTGTTAATAACCTCAACAGTTTTACCGCCATAGATAGTGATAATATCCCCAGGCTTTAATGCACTTGGGCCGGGCAGATTTTCCGTGGTCGGCACAATACCCACCACATTAATTCCTTTAGGCCGCTCCTCACCTACCGCCTGCATAGCGCCAAACACTGCAGCCCCACCACACATGTCAAACTTCATTTCCTCCATACCTGCAGGTGGCTTGAGGCTTATACCGCCTGAATCAAAGGTCAGGCCTTTGCCGACTATAAGCAATGTTGGATTGCGGGGAGAGGTTTTATACTCAAGAATAACCATCTTCGGGGGTTGATCAGAACCACTGTTAACCCCTAATATGCCGCCCATTTTCAATCGCTGCATATTTGCCTTGGAAAGAACCTTACAGGAAAGATTATGGCTCTTGGCAAGTTGTCGTCCGAATTCAGCAAAACGGGTCGGGGTCCAGACATTTCCCGGTTCATTAGCCATATCCCTTGCCGCTGTTGCACCAAGCGCTGCTGTTCTCCCTAATTTCAAACCCTTATTAACTTCCCTCTTTTCCTTGTCCGTATAAAAAATGACTTCTTTTATCTCACCCTGGGGTTCATCCTCGTCCACTGTTTTTTTGTATTTTCCAAACTGGTATGCTCCAAGCACAAGCCCTTCGGTAATACATTCCGTGGTCTCCTGGCGGTCCAGAATGAAAGATTCCGGTATAACAACCATAATTTTACCGGCCCTGGTATTCAATGCAGTCCCGGACACCTTGCCCCCTGCCTTCCGGTAGTTCTCACGCCACATATCCGCAGGAGTTAAACCATTGTTGCTATTTCCTTCTTCTGCCTTTCCAAGACCTACAACCAGTATCCTTTTAGCCGTAATTTTTCCTTTGTCCGATGGATAAAACAGGAGGATCTCTCCTTCTTTTCCTGAAAAATCACCTGCCTGAAAGGCAAGTCTGACAGTATTCTGAACGTGTTTATTTTCACAGACAGGACCTTTTTTGTTCTTCTGATGTACAAAATATACAAGCATATCGCCTTTATATTTCTCCACGTCTCTAGTCGTGTGTCTAATCAACATGATATTCTCCAAATATTATTGCTCATAAGTTAAGACTGAAACCATAATTACTCTTTTGGTTACTCGAAACAATTTTTTTACCTTTCTACTTTGAGGTCTTAAGTTTACAATATCCAGAATACATAATTAGAAATTGCTTGACCCTATTGAATTTCCCGAATTAATAATTATGATAATTATTAATTCTAAAAAAAAACCTATCGATTTTACCATAGTTGTCATGATCTCCAACTATATGATATATTCTAAAAAAGTCCAGAAACAGATAGCTCCACCTTATAAAATCAATTGGTCACTTAAAGCTTACGATTCAGTACCGTATTTCCATATCTCACCCTATTCCCGAATTACGCTGTTGGAAATATTTATAGTACTTTCCCGGATAATGAAAATTATTGGTGATGGTATTATGATGAAGAGAAAACCCCAAAAACCAAAATGGATGAAAACATTTTGCTATTAAAGCATCAACCTTCGTTGTTCTCCACTAAATTCAACATATCAATTCAAGGAGGAATCCTTTGGTCACTCAATTGATTCTGGCAACAGGAATTGCCATCATTGTATCTGCATTCTGCAGTATCATGGAAGCAGTGCTGTATTCTGTACCACAAAGCCATGTTGAAGTAATGGCCCGGTCTGGAAAAGTCTCAGGCCCCATACTGAAACACCTGAAAAAAGACATCCGAAGACCGATCACTGCCATTTTAACCCTGAACACCATTGCCAATACAATGGGGGCTGCAGTTGCCGGCGCCTCTGCAGCAGTTGTTTTTGGTGAGGAAAATCTTATATGGTTTTCAATATTCTTTACCCTGGCCATTCTGCTCTTTTCTGAAATCCTTCCCAAAACTGCCGGGGTTGCCTATGCCAGAAACCTTGCCTCCTGGATAGCCATGCCGCTGAACGGTCTTGTGAAAATTATGGGGCCACTCATCTGGCTCTGCCAGGCAGTAACCCATCTTATCCCCAAGCAGGAGAAAGAAGCCCTGGTCTCAATAGAAGAAATTCAGGCTGTTGCAGTTCTTGGAAGAAAATCAGGTGAAATAGAGCCGCAACAGGAACGGGTCATTGCCAATATACTCATGCTGCAGGACAAAACCGTACGCCAGGTTATGACTCCACGGACTGTAGTTTTCAGCCTCAGCGAACACCTCAGCATCGGAGAAGCCCTGGAAAAAAAAGACAAATGGAGCCGACACAGCAGGGTCCCTGTTTATGATAAGGATCACGATGATGTAGTAGGGGTGGTTTTGAGCCGGAATGTTTTACTGAGCCTTTCAGAAGGAAACAAAGACAAAAAACTCTCAGAGCTTATGCAGCCTGTTCACTTTGTACCTGAAGCTGCTCCTCTTAATAAGATTTTAATGGAGTTCTTTGAACAGCGAATTCACCTTTTTGTCGTGGTGGATGAATACGGTAGTGTTACCGGAGTCATCAGTCTTGAAGACATCATTGAAGAAATTGTCGGCAGAGAGATCATTGACGAATCAGACACTGCAGGCAACTTACGGGAATATGCCCGGCACAGAAAAAAACTACTGCAGAAGAAACAATAATTGTTTCCACTCTTGCTGTTAGTGGTTTCTTAAGGAGTATTAACCCACAATATAAGGGTATATCAACTATTCTACCTCTTCTAGCCGCACCTTAACCTTGAGATGTTCTTCGTCACGGAGGATAATCAGTGTGACTTCATCACCAATATTGTAATTTTCCAGTTCATTGCGCAAGTCATCATAGGATTCAACGGGTGTGCCATTTAATGCAAGGATTATATCTCCAAGGATGATTTTCCCTCTGACCTGTCTTGTTTCACGGATACCTGCCTTATCAGCAGAACTTCCCGGTTGGACATTAATTACCAGCAGTCCCTGAATATCTAGACGCCTTGCAATTCTTTCATTGGCAAGAGTCACACCGATTCCGGGTCTAATAACCTTTCCATAACGAATTATTTGCGGTACCACCAGGTTGACAGCATCCACGGGCACTGCAAAGCCTATTCCGGCACTTGCCCCCGATGGGCTGTAAATTGCGGTATTGACCCCTATCAACCGTCCTGCACTGTCCAGCAACGGCCCGCCCGAATTGCCTGGATTAATGGCGGCATCAGTCTGGATCACACCCTGGATAGCCCTGCCGGTGACTGCTGTTATTTCTCGATCCAGGGCACTTACAATGCCGGAAGTCATTGTATGGTCCAGACCAAAGGGATTGCCTATGGCAAATACTTTCTGTCCGACCCGAAGGGATTCAGAGTCCCCCAGTGGTATAGGCTTGAGTTCATCAGCCGGTGCTGAAATCTGCAGCACAGCAATATCCTTATCCGGAGCAGCCCCGACGAGAATACCCTTATAGACAGAGTCGTCACCAAGGGTAACCTCAACTCTGCTGGCATCACCCACCACATGATAATTGGTGACAATCCTGCCTTCCCTGTCCCAGACAAATCCGGAGCCGGTACCCTGCGGGATCTCGTAGGCATTGAGGCTGAATAGACTACGCCGCACCTCAATACTTGTTATATAAACAACAGAAGGTGAAATTTCCTCAAAAACATCAATTGTGTTTTTTTCATCCTCTGCCAGAACACCCCGGGCAGCAACAACACGCGGTTCAGCATCCTTGTCATATCTCGGCCTGTTCGCCCTGTCTGCAATCCACCACAAACCTAAAATGATCAATCCCAGAATCAGCCAAAGGGAAAACCGTTTGTTCTGTTTATTATCAGATATCATTATTTTATTATTTTCTAAAAATTCAGACTGAAAGATAGAATTTTTTTTATAAAATTATTCCTGAAAAGCAAAAAATCGAGACAATAATACAGAAAAACGGTAGAAGGAATTCTCTGCTTCTATCGAAAATGATAGGGTTATTTATAAGCTCAGCAAGGATTTTGCTATAAGAAAATAAGCGAGCACACCGAGTATATCTATGGACGTTGTTACAAATGGACCTGTGGCAATGGCGGCATCAAAATTTAACCTCTTTAAAATCAAGGGTACGAAAGTACCAACCGTTGCAGCCATGGTCATGACAAAAAACACTGAGAGACCAACAACCAGCCCGAGATATGTGGTTTCAGCATAACCGAAAAATGCCAGTATCCCCAGGAAGAGACCATACACTGCTCCTAAAATCAGGCCGACCCGCATTTCTTTAAAAATGACCTTGGAAAGTTCCTGCATATTGACCCGCCCGGTAGCAATACCCCGAATAATAATAGTGCTGGACTGGGTTGCTATATTGCCGCCCATACCAATGACGACGGGAATGAAAGCTGCCAGAGCAATGACTTTCTGCAGTTCATCATGAAAAAATGTAATGATGAACATGGCCATTACACCACCTACCCAACTGGCAAACAACCATGGTGCTCTGGTCATGGCATTTGCCATAGTAGACTTTAAAAGAATTTCAGTATCTTTACCGGCACCTGCCATGCGCAGAAAATCTTCAGAAGCCTCCTCCCTTATAACATCGATAATGTCGTCAACAGTAACTATTCCGACCAGCTTATAACTGCTGTCAACTACAGGAACAGCCAGGATATTATACTGGGAAATCACATGGGCCACTTCATCCTGGTTGGTGTCTGTACCAACCGAAGTGACATTGGTGTTCATTATATTCTTAAGCTGCCGGTAAGGTGGATGCATTAAGAGTTCACGCAGTGAAATTACGCCTGCCAGCTGTCCTTCATCGCCATGGATGATATAGAGATAAAAAGACATCTCCATTTCCTCGCTGCGCTCCTGGACAATCTTTACAGCATCTCCGGCACTGAGCTCTTCATCAAGAGCCAGAAAATCAGGTGACATGAGTCCGCCTGCGGATTCAGGATGATACTGCAGCAGATCATCTACTTCATCCCTGTCCTCTTTGACCATGAGCTCTCTGATCTCATTGGCCATTTCCTCAGGAAGTGCCTCAAGGAGATCGGCTACATCGTCAGAGGCCATCTCTGATATAACAGCCACCATGAATTTGGGAGTCAGGTCCTGGACCAGTTCCAGCATAATGGCCTGGTCGACTTCACTTAAGAAACTACCCACCATCTCCGTCTGGGCAATAACATTAAACACTTTCTTGCGTTCAACTGTTGACAGGTGCCTGAAGACCCAGGCCAGGTCGGCCGGATGCGTTTTTAACAGCAATTTCAGAAGATTGGCCACTGCACCACGACGATTCAGCCGTCGAATGGTTTCCAGAAGAACCATCCCCTCATTGCCGATCAATTCTCTTTTAAATGTTGCTTCCTTCATGAAACGCACCGAACTGGTCAAACATAAAAAAATTAGGTTGTATCGCTTTTCGATTATCTGTAAAAGATCAACCCAAGGTCATTAAATAAAAAAATTGCAAATTGCCAGAAAAATATGACACATTATAAGTTGTATTATAAGTTAAATACAAATTGTACATATTATCAGAAAACCCAATAATTACCCACTATTAAATATATTCTAAAATATTTTCTTCTTCATATGTCGTTTTTTACAGAGCTTTAGGCAATAAATTATGCAGTCATTTTCCGTTGTTATTGTTGGTGCCGGTCCGGGTGGACTTGCATGTGCACGTCTACTGGCGGAGCATGGTCTTGATGTCCTGGTGCTGGAAAGAAAATCCATAATCGGCCCCAAGGTATGCGGTGGCGGCATTACCTGGGACGGATTGATCAAACGGGTGCCTGAACATCTCATTGATGGTGCTTTTCCCTCGCAACATATCAAATCAAATTACCAGCAGACCGTCATACAATCACCAGATCCCATTGTAGCCACGATACGCAGAGAACTACTTGGGGAATGGATGTGCCAGCAGGCTGAAACAGCAGGTGCCGTGATAAAGACTTCCTGTAAAGTGAACTGTATTGATCATCATTCAGTTTCAACAACAGAAGGAAACTTCGGGTACCGCTACCTGGTAGGAGCTGATGGTTCCAGTTCGATTGTGCGCAAATATCTGGGACTCGTTACTGAAAAAGTTGGCTTGGGTATCCATTTTCAGGTTCCAGGAAATTTTGACAAAATGGAATGGCACCTTAATCACTCCCTGTTCAACAACGGGTATGGCTGGATATTTCCATATAAAGACATGGCCTCGGTCGGCATTTATGGAGTTAGACCTTACAATAACCCCAAAAAGATGCTTGCCAATCTTGTTCAATGGGCAAAACAACAAAAAATTACAGTTAACGGTATAAAACCGAAGTCGGGACTCATAAATTTTGACTACAGGGGGTGGCGATTCGGCAATAAAATGCTTATTGGAGATGCAGCAGGACTTGCTTCAGGACTCACAGGTGAAGGCATGTATTCAGCTCTCGTGTCCGGTGAAACTGCTGCCAGGGTAATATTAGATCCGGAGTATGACTGCCATGCATTGCAGCAACTCATAAAAAAACAGCAGAAACATCAGCAGATTGTTGAAATTTCTGCTAAACATAAGCTTGTCAATGTAGCATTAATAGAAAGTCTAGTCCTGGCACTGCGGATTGGGATCATACCTTTCAGCATGCTTGAGATGGCTGACTGACTTAGGATTTATCAATGAAGACTGAAGAACAGAAAACAAAACGTAAAAACATATTCATTTACAACCTTATTTTTGTAATTGTCTGCGGCGGCCTCTTTCTTTTTCTCTGGAGAGCTCCTGAAGAGACAACCAAGCACCTGCCCGATAACGAGGACCATGCCCGATTCATGAAGATGGATAAGAAAGAGGCAGAAAAATTCTGTGGGGAATGCCACTCACCTGACGGGGTGGCTCCTCTGGAAGAAGACCATCCGCCAAAATACCGCTGCCTTTTCTGTCATAAAAGAGACCAATAATATTTTTATTTTTAAATAAAACGGAGCATCTCAAAAAAATCCTGACCATAAAGAAAAGCAAACAGAAAGGGCCGGCAAATTGCCGGCCCTTTCTGTTTGCTTTAAATTGAGTGTCTCTAACTGTCTGTATCACCAGGTTTCTTGCACATGGCATGTAGGATTACATGAGTTGTTCACATCGTCGTAATTTCCTTCAACAATCCCATCCGGATCAGTGGGACCACCAGCTGTCGTACCACCAATTGTCGCACCGGCTGTATCAAGCCATTGGGCCGGATTCGCCAGATTAATGAAATGGCTGGTCGCCAGTTTCGTCGTGCTGTGGCACACTGTGCAATCGTAGCCATAATTTACCACATGCCTATCGTGTTCTCCTGAGTTATAGCTGTTGTCCTCTGAAGTTCCTGGAGAATGACAGTTGTCGCACTGCGTGTCCGCATCCAGTGATCCGGTCAGCCAGTCAGGTGTTATCAGGCCACCATGGCAATTAACCCCGGAACATGTCCCTCCGCCAGTATTGTCAGCACTATACGTCGCGTTTCCATGGTTGTTTGAATTGAAACTCGCGGCTAAAGCGACATCAGCCGGGGAGGTCTGGTCGTAATGGGTCAATGTACCGGTTCCCCCACCCTGATGGCAGGCGGAACAGTCAAATGTCGTGGTGGTCAAATTGTCATGCACAGTATGGGCTCCCTGGCGGTTGGGCCTGACCGTTGAATCGGGAGGTTCGGAATGACAGGATGTGCAGTTCAGCACGACAAGGGGATCACCCTGGATGTGGCAATCCTGACAGGCCGGATCCTGTCCTCCGCCGGTCAGGGTATGGCAGGCAACGCAGGATGCATCTGCTGAAGCAACATGGCCGCTCGGCAGCAGCCAATCCTGGCCAACCGCATGCGGAGCCCCGGCACCATAGGCACCCAGCACAACCGGGAGACTTGAATCTGATAAGGTGTGGCCCGCAAGCCCATGGCAGCCAGCAGTTGTACAGCCATACTGAGTTTGATCGTAACCGGTATCTGAATTCATATTGATATTGCCATCCCAATGATCTCCGATAGTATCAGTCTGCTTATCGAAGAGTCCATAATTTGCCGTACTTGAAAAGGTGCCGACAGTAGCCGATTCCTTCATGCCATGGCAGGTCAAACAGACATCATGATCACCGATGTCGGCGACTATGCCATGATCGATACGGTTTACACCGTCAGGCGGCATGACATGGCAACGTGTGCTGCTACTGCTGCAGGTCAGGGTAAAATCGACAGCAGCATCAGCATGGCATTCGTTACAGCTCGTCAGAGCTGCTCCATGACAGAGTGTGCAGGCCTGTTCGATATTCCCGGCCGAATAATGGAATCGTTCGTTCGGGGGTGGTCCGGCCCAGGAGGTAGGATGGGCATAGCCGGGAACATGGCACGCTTCACAGTCTATGAAAAGAGTGGGGTCTGAGTGACAGGCCTGGCACACTGTCAGGTCTCTCTTGGCTAAAGGACCATGGTTGTCTGCATTGCCAAAGCTTCCGTCAAGGGTATGCGGGACCGGTCCGTCTGTATGACAGGCATTGCCGGTAAAAGTCGCTGAGAAGCAGCTCGGTGAATTGCCGCTGCCCCTGAGGTCAAGACCATGGCAATTGCCGCATTCTGTAATGTAGCTTGCATTGCTGTAGACAATGTTGCCGGGGTGATCAGCATACCAGGTGGCTACGTGTGCTTCAAAAAGAGCCTGTGAATTTTCACTGGAACAGCCTGAGAAAAGTGGGATCGCAAAAAAGACAATCAAGAGAATTACATAGCGCATATTTTTCCCCTTTTTGGATTAACCATGACATGGAGCACATGTTTGTGCTGTCTTTGGATTTCCGTGGCAGCGGAAACAGCCGGTCGGATTCATTCGTCCCTCGATGCTGTGCCGTGAAAGATAATCCCCGCGATGCGGCATTCGCCGATAGGGCTGATCCGGATTTCTTGTTGAAGGTTTTAATTCAACGTCAACCCCGTGACAATCATTACAGTAACTCTGCTGATGACACATGGAGCAGACCTGCTCCTGCTGATAGGCCGGGAACCTGTGATTGTTGCCCCATGAAATAGTATGCGAAAAGAGTTCGTACGTAATAGTATCATCCCGGGATTCATGACAATCGGTACAGATAGGCAACCTGTTTCCAAGGTCCGCCTCTTCCGGATGTTTGACCGGCAGTTGGTGGACGGTTGCGCAGGCAGCAAGGGTCATAACAAGCAGCAAAAGAAATATTCCAGATTTGAAATTCAAGTATGATCGCATCAGACAGGCTCCGTGTGTTTGTTAATTTGAGTAATGGTAGACGAGTGACACCAGACCGCGAAAATCATCGTCAAAGTAGGGGCCACTTTCATAATCCACCGATACTTTTAACCTCAGGTTCTCATTCAGGATTTTTCGACTGCCGGCCAAGGACAGAAAAACCGAAGTGTCTTCACCGAATATAGACTCATCGTACATTGCGTAAAGCAGGTCACAGCTCAATTGATCAAGCAGCACATTGCCTGTTATTTCCTTGTAACCATAAATTCTTGCCAGCACCATGTCGTTTTGACCGTTTTTGCCTTTGCTCAGTCCTAACTCGCCCCCGAAACCGGATAAATCATCACCGTGCCACGAAGCGACCAGTGCACCATAATGAGATGCTTTCTCGAAGTCATAGTCATTACGGGTGAGTTTGAAGC
>JBHPCH010000016.1:0-31836 GCA_042576125.1 Thermodesulfobacteriota bacterium | reverse complement strand
CGAAAACTACTGCAAGCAAAGAGTTTGAAGCTTTTTTGTTTTTTTAAAATTATGTGTTGATATGATATACCACATTGTGGTACATATAAAAATATTTTCTGATTGGCATAATTTAAGAGGGGTTTTAACAATGGATGATAAAGAGTTTTTGCGTGCCCGAAAAATACTTGGAAAAACGCAGAAACAACTCGCTGAGCTATTAGGTGCATCTATTAAAGCAGTACACAGCTATGAGCAGGGCTGGCGTACAGTGCCGGCGCATGTAGAGCGCCAGATATTCTTTCTTCTCGCCAGAAAAAGAGGCACTGCCAGTAATGCAAAGGCCTGCTGGACCATAAGAAAATGTCCCCGCAAAAGGAAAATGCAATGTCCGGCATGGGAATTTCAAGCCGGGAAACTCTGTTGGTTTATTAACGGCACCATTTGTGAAGGTGTTGTCCAGCAGAACTGGAAGGAGAAGATGAAAATATGCCGGGAATGTGAAGTACTGAAATCTTTATTGGGATAAACAAAATATAAAAGGCAGGCAGGGAACAGCTCTCAGCAAGCAACCTCCAGACCTCTAACTGAAAACAACCATGCGACGACCCAGAAACACTCCAGAAAGCAACTTCTGCGTGTTTTAACTCTGTGTAACTTATCCGGCTATTGACCAGTAGCCGGATTGCCTGCCGAGAGCTGTTCCCTGCCTGTCTTACATTAAGGAAAAAACTTACCTGAGGGAAAATCTAACATGACTCTGAAAAAAAACAAACATTTCAACACCAGGGTCATTCATGCCGCACAAAGCCCAGACAAATGGGAAGGCTCTACCCTGCCCCCCATCTTCCAGACTGCCTCCCATGCCCACCCTACTGCTGAAAACCTGAGCCAGTCATTTGGCGGCAAGAATACTGACCATATATACATGCGGTTAACCAACCCGACAAACAGGGTACTGGAACAGAAGCTTGCTGCTTTGGAAGGTGGTCAGGCCGCTGTTTCCATGTCTTCAGGCATGGCAGCTGTAACAAACGCCTGCCTGGCACTGTTGCGAGCAGGCGATGAGTTTGTAACGGGCAACTCACTTTTTATGTCAAGCTACGTGCTCTTCGCCAATATTTTTAAAAAGTACAATATCACCGCCAGGTTTGTCGAATCAACAGACATGGCTGCTATTGAAAGTGCTATCAATGACAAAACCAGGTTCGTTTATCTTGAAACCATAGGTAATCCCAAAATGGATGTTCCCGACCTGGCTCGAGCAGCTGATATTGCCCATCGTCACGGTCTTCCCCTCCTGGTTGACAACACACTGGCAACACCATACCTCTGCCGTCCTCTCGAATTGGGAGCTGACGTGGTAATTCACTCCACAACAAAATACCTTAGCGGACACGGAGATGCCACAGGTGGTGCGGTCATTGACAGTGGCACCTTTCCATGGGCGGATTCAGAACGCTTTCCTGATTTAAAACCATTTATAGATCGCAAGGGTCCACTGGCCTTTACAGATAAGGTCTGGCGTGAACACCATATTAATTTTGGAACCACCCAGGCGCCATTTCACTCCTACCTGACCATGATCGGACTGGACACCCTGGCACTCAGAATGGAAAGACATATGGAAAATGCCCAGGTTGTTGCCCGGTACCTGCAGGAAAGGCCGGAAGTTTCCTGGATCAACTATCCGGGCCTTGAAGACAGCCCTTCACATGAAACTGCAAAAAAACAGTTTGGAGGAAAGGGCTTTTCAGGCCTGATGGCATTTGGCCTCAAGGATCAGGAGACAAGTTTCAGGTTCATTAATAACCTGAAAATGATCTACCATCTTGCCAATCTCGGTGACTGCAAAACTCTGGTTATCCACCCATACTCCTCCCAGTATCTTTCCTTTGATGAACCGACCAGACAAAAACTGTCGATCCATGCCGATCTTGTCAGGCTGTCAGTTGGTATCGAAGCGGTTGAAGATATTTATGATGATCTGGGACAGGCCTTGGATAGCTTATAGCGGTCAGCCATCAGTGATCAGTTTTCCCGTTTAGAGAAAAATATGATCTTTTGTCTTTTTGACATTACATTAGATAAAAAGGTTTCAAGGTTTCAAGGTTTCAAGTTTAAAAACTTAACCAACCTAAAACACAACTTGCTTGATTTTTTTGACTAAATATGGAGAAAATGGTCACAATTCAAAAAAGGCCTTAGACAAAAAAATATCCGTGCAAAAAAATACCTTAATCAATTTATTTATGCACCCTCGACCCCTTGACACCTTGGCCCCTCGACCCCTTTATTAAAACCATGAGCGAATATATTGAACATGATGATAACGGTGTCTCTGTCGGTCTTGTAGAGAAAAAACACTTTACCTTTGCCAAGCCCCCGGATTCAATGGCCCTGGAAAGCAATGCCAGCCTCGGCCCGGTCACTATTACCTATGAAACACTCGGCACACTCAATGAAGACAAAAGCAATGTAATCCTCATTCTGCATGCACTTTCCGGAGATTCACATGTGGCAGGATATTACAGCAAGGAAGACCGGAAACCAGGCTGGTGGGAGATCATGGTTGGTCCGGGCAAAGGTATTGATACGGACAAATATTTTGTCATCTGCCCCAATATAATCGGCAGTTGCATGGGCTCAACAGGTCCATCCTCCACAAATCCCGGGACCGGGAAACCCTATGGTTTTGATTTTCCGGTAGTTACCATAGGTGACATGGTGAAGGCACAAAAAGCGTTACTTGACCATCTTGGCATAGAAAAAATCCTGACAGTAATTGGTGGCTCAATTGGTGGTATGCAGGTGCTTGAATGGGCAGTGCGCTATCCGAAGATGGTCGTTTCTGCCATTCCCCTTGCCACGACAACAAGACATTCAGCCCTGGCCATAGCATTTAACGAGGTTGCCCGTCAGGCCATCATGGCAGACCCAAACTGGAACATGGGGAATTATTACGATTCTGCCAAGCCGGATCTGGGTCTTGCCCTGGCCAGGATGGTCGGGCATGTGACCTATCTCTCTGATGAAGCAATGCGGCGTAAGTTCGGGAGACGGCTGCAGAACAAAAGTGATTTCTCTTTTAATTTTGATGCGGACTTCCAGGTTGAAAGCTACCTGCGATACCAGGGCCAGAAATTTGTTGACCGGTTTGATGCAAATTCGTTTCTGTATATTACCAAGGCGGCAGACTATTTTGATCTTCGCAGGCAGCATGGTAATGGTTCAGAGGCTGAAGCATTTTCCAGGACAAGGGCAAAATTCCTGGTCATATCATTCACCTCTGACTGGTTATATCCGACTTACCAGTCTAAAGCCATGGTCAAGGCCATGAAAAAAAACAACCTTGATGTAAGTTTCTGTGAGATTGAGGCGGAATGGGGACATGATGCATTTCTGCTTCCTAATGAACGTTTATCCACATTGATCAAAGGCTTTCTGGATCACAATCTTGATGAATACACAAAAGCTCAATAGGTTTTATCAGAATGTTATATGACAATTTAAAATATTGCAGGCAGTTCAAGTTACATGACTCAGCAAACTGACATAACACCCCTGGAACTCAGACGTTTTGATCTCCAGATTATTGCATCCTGGATTAAGCCCGGCTCAAAGATATTGGATCTTGGCTGTGGGGAAGGAGACCTGCTCCTCTATTTAAAGCAGAATAAAGGGATCAATGGCATAGGTATTGAAAACCGTGAATCCAAGGCCGCTTTGTGCATTGCAAAGGGTCTGTCCGTTCTGCAGGGCGACATCAATGAAGAAGTGCTTGATTACCAGGAAGATACCTTTGACTATGTCATTTTGAGCCAGACACTGCAGCAGGTTTATTATCCGGAGAGGCTGCTGAAATCCCTCCTTGTTATAGGGAAAAAGGTGATTGTCAGTTTCCCTAATTTCAGTCACTGGTCTATCAGAATGCAGGTTCTGATGACAGGACTTGCTCCCAAAAATGAACAGCTGCCCTATGAGTGGTATAACACCCCGAATATCAGGGTCATTACGTTAAAAGATTTTAGAAAGTTCACTCGGGACCAGGGCTGCATGGTCCTTAAAGAGGTGGCAATCAACACCCACCATCACGATACAAAGGGACATATTATAAACTTTTTGCCTGACTGGCGTGCCACCTATGGAATTTTTCTCATAGGCAAGGGGATGAAAAAATGAAAAAGAAAAAAGATACTAGATTTTTCGATTCATATCACCAGTGCGATACAGCTATTGAGCCGGCAACCCCGCTCTATGCCAAAGTGCCTGCCGTGGTTAAAAAACTGATAAAACTGCTGGATGACAAGAATTCGTTCAGCCATGTCGAACCTATCCCCATTCCATCCAATGAGTCGGTAGTGCAGCTTATTCACCAGGCCAGGCGCATTCTGTTTCCCGGCTATTTTACCCAGACAACCCTGGCGCAGGCGAACCTGGAATATTATCTGGGGCAGGAAACCACAAGCTTTCTGGAAAGCCTTTCCCGGCAGATAATCTCAGCATTTCAGCATGACTGCTTTCGACACGACCTGCCGTGCACGAATTGTGCTGACCAGGGACATGAAATTGCCTTGAAAATAGTTCAGCAATTACCGTCAATCAAAAAACTCATGGATACAGACATCAGGGCAGCCTTTGAAGGCGATCCTGCGGCCAAAGGATATGATGAGATTATTTTCAGTTACCCGGGGCTTCTGGCCATATCCATTTACAGGATTGCCAACCTTCTTCATAAGCATAAAGTTCCTGTTATACCCCGCATCATGACCGAGCACGCTCACAGCCTCTCCGGTATCGATATCCATCCGGGAGCAACAATTGGTGAAAGTTTTTTCATTGATCACGGCACCGGTGTAGTCATTGGGGAAACTACTGAGATCGGCAACCATGTCAGGCTTTACCAGGGTGTCACCCTGGGAGCATTATCCCTGCCAAAAGACGCAGGAGATCAATTTCGCTATAAAAAAAGACATCCAACGATTGAAGATGACGTCATTATATATTCTAATACTACTGTGTTAGGGGGTGAGACGGTTATAGGGGCACGGTCGGTTATTGGCGGCAACATATGGATAACAGAGAGTGTGCCGCCTGACACAAAAGTCCTTCTTAAACGCCCGGAACTCATCTATGCCGGTAACGGCAGAAAAAAAATGAAGAAAAGGGGGAAATAGTTATGGCTGGGATTAATACAGATATTTCGAAAGTTGTTGGAAAAACCCCCCTGGTGAAGTTGAACAGGATTTCCAAGGGACTGAATGCCACAATTCTGGCCAAACTTGAGTTTCAAAATCCCCTGGCCAGTGTAAAGGACCGCATCGGGGTCTCCATGATAGAGGCGGCTGAGAACCAGGGGTTGCTCGATCCCCATACCACCATTGTTGAACCAACCAGCGGCAACACAGGCATTGCCCTTGCCTTTGTCTGCGCTGCCAAGAAGTACCGGCTTATCCTTACCATGCCCGAGACCATGAGCGTAGAACGCAGGGCCCTGCTTCGACATCTCGGGGCAGAACTTTTCCTGACTCCCGGGAAAGAAGGCATGAAAGGTGCCATTGCAAAGGCAGAAGATATTCTGGATCATAACCCCAAGGCTTATATGCCAAATCAGTTTGCCAATCCGGCAAATCCTGAAATCCATCGCAAAACAACTGCTGAAGAAATATGGAGCGATACGGGCGGTCAGGTTGATATCCTTATTTCCGGGGTCGGTACCGGAGGCACTATTACCGGAGTTGCAGAAGTCATCAAGGCCCGCAAACCTTCTTTCAAGGCAATAGCAATCGAACCCGCAGATTCTCCCATTCTTTCCGGCGGCAAACCCGGTCCGCATAAAATCCAGGGTATCGGAGCCGGATTTGTTCCTGATGTACTGAATACTGCAATCATCGACGATATTGTCACTGTTAGCAATGAAAATGCCTTTGAGACAGCCAGGCAGGTTGCAAAACTTGAAGGTATTCTCTGTGGCATATCTTCAGGAGCAGCAGTCTGGGCAGCACTGCAGATAGCAGCGCGTCCGGAAAATGAAGGAAAACAGATCGTAGTCATTCTGCCTTCCACCGGGGAACGATATTTGTCAACCGACCTCTTTATTAAAGAGGAGAAAAAAAGCGTCGCAACTCCAAAAAAGCCGGCACCCAGGAAGACGACATCACCAAAAGTAAAATCCGAAAAAACCAGGGCTGAGAAAAGCGCTGCAAAAAAGACTTCTTCCAAAAAACCTGTTTCGAAAAAAACGCCCGCAAAGAAAACCACTGCAAAGAAGACCCCGATAAAGAAGGCGACCCCCAAGAAGCCTGCGGGCAAGGCCAAGAAAAAATAAAGGGCAGCCCCAAGTTTTGGGGTTACTTTATTGGGGCCGTGTAATCAATAGGATTCAAATCATTGCAGGATAGTACAGTAACCCGAATTACTGTTCCTTTAGTCTGTCCGGACAAATCCTCTTTTTTTATATTACCTTGCTGCGAGAGTTCATTTACAATAATTTGGATAATGGTGTTTAGTATGAGGTGCTGCAGGATTTTTCTTTACATTTTTGTATTTATGCTCGGCTTGTAGACTCCTTCTGTTAGATAATCGACCTCAAAAGATTCCTCTTCGCATGGTTTTATCTTCAAATCCACATAATCTTCTTGCGTGATTAGTTTTTTAGGTGGTCTCGTGTTCACAGGCTCTTCCATGGCAGCGCATCCTGTCAGCATAAGAAAAACAACGGCAAAGCAGAAAATCGTTTTATAGTTCATTAATTCCTTCGTGAACCAATACAGTTTCAAAGAATTTATCTACTGTCTTGCAAATCAGTCCATTTAATCCATGGAAAGTCTTCTGTTCCTTTACCGGTCGGCAAGGAAAGCGCTCTCTGAAAATAGAAAAACAGATAATAAAAATGAAAACCGTCGTGATGATTTAAGCAAAATCCATAACATGAAAAAGGCGTCCTGTAAGGATAGGGGAATAAATGCTTCAGCAACTGCAATTAATCCTATTGCTGCTGCATGGCTTTATCCATTGATTCAAGCCTGTCATCACCGAGGTTCTGGGTGTCACGGGCCTTATTTATTGGAGTGCGTATCTTTTTGACGGCCTTTTCAGCTACCTCATCGGTCATCTGTTCGATCCTGCCTTTTTCGTCTATTTCCTCAGCCTGCTGCTCATTGTTTTTTGTACAACCGGGCTGAGAAAGCAAAACAAACCCGATTGCTGCAATACCTATGAAATAATAGAACGATCTCTTCTGCATCATTTTTCCTTTCCCATCCTTATGGTTGTCAGGGATAATCCCCTCATACTTTATATTTCTTATATTGTAAAAATAACAATCTCCAATAAGACATTGTACGTTTATTGTTCATTTTCTTTACTTGCATAAAGAAAACGAACCAAAAGAAAGTGCAGCCGATCACTTGGTCCGACTATGTCGGACTACCCTGTGCTGCTCTTTAAGAGAGGGCGCTGCGAAACTCGCCGCTTTCAGCGGCTCAGACAGTCCTCGCGCTAATCCTCTCTTAAAAGCGCTGCTCAGCTGCGTGAAATGGCCTTCAACTACCAGACTGAAATAAATTATTCATTCTGGAACTGTTTTATTGAACAGTTGTCTGGATAGCAGCAACCTCCTGGCCCATCTTGTCAGCTTTGCGGTAAAGAAACATAAAACGGTTCACTTCCGGCAAATCCTCATCCTCTTCCAGGTCTTTTATAAATGGATAGGAGACCGGAGTGAAAAGCAGCCTGGCAGTCAGAGTAAAGGGGCCATTATGACCCGAGGTGTCAATTCTGTAAGTCACCTGGTCAGAGCCTCCTGTAAAATCATCATCAGTGAATGCCTTACCGAATACACCGATTTCAGCAGGTACTGCGGTCTTATCAAACCCGTCCGGCAGCAGCCTGTTGTCCTTGGCATACTTTGCAGCTCGCAGGAGAGTAAAGGTTACCTCATCATCAGTGTTCAACATAACCCCCTCATATATCTGGACCTGTCCAGGTTGCGTAATCTCATCATAATGCTTCTCATACGTCTGGATGTCGCTATCAGAATCATTTCCCTCAATACGCCCATCAGCAAGGGGTTTACCCGATTCAAATACGACCTGTCCGGTTGCATCCTCCACAACAAGATGTATCCAGGTTCTGCGGGTCGGAATGCCTGATGGGAACTTGTGCCCCACTTTATTCTTAACCTTGAGTTCTGCTGTTATTTCATTATCCCGATGATGAAGGCCAACTATTGATAAAGAGGCTGTTTCAGTCTGGAGCTGGCGCATGGTCCGCTCTTTTGTATCCTCAATTCTTTCCGAGGAAGCCGCAACCTGCAGGCTTCCAATATTATCCTGCAGGACATTGAGCATGAAAACATTTCCCCCCACAAAATGATGCTGGGAAAAATGATCCTTGGGCTCTGTTTCAGGTGGAGCCCATCTGGCAATTTTGACACCACCGGCCTCAGAATGTGGCATGTGGCATTCCTGGCATATCCTGCCCTGCCCTGGATTCTCGCCAATATCATAACGGTTTCCGGCATTTACTCCGAAATCACTGTATTTCCATTCCAAATAAGGTGTCTGTTCCGGAAACTCTCCAACCACATTCCCCTGTCCATCCACAAACGGTGTAAACAAAGTGTGACAGGTGGCACAGAGGGCCGAGTCATTTGTCTGTGCTCCAAATACCGGGGTGTAACCGACACTCTGCTGCATTGTTTTCTGCACCGGGTCCTTATAGGGGCCGAAAATCTCCCTTTCAGGCGCTTTTTTTTCTGTATCAATAACAAATTTACCGCTGAAACTTTCCTTTTGGCCTAAATTTTTATCCTGGACCTGGTGACAGAGCGTACAGGAAACTCCGTCCATGGCAGCAGCATGGAGATCATTCTGAGGACTCAATAAGCCATTGTCCAGTACGAACCTGTCAGCACCCTGCGTGTAGGTCTGGGTCCAGGCCATGGGCATATGACAGGTAGCACATTTTTCCTCTATCACCTTTTTTAAAGCAGGATTGCGCTTTACCTCAGAGCTTACTTTAGCCTGCCAGAGAGGATCTTTGGCCGCATTTGCCATCATTGTCGAACGCCAGTGTCCAGGAATCGACATGTCATTGCCAGCGCTGTCAATTAGGAGTTCATGGCAGACAGAGCAGCGTGCGGACCCCAGGAAGTTTTCTGTTTCAAAATTTGTCAGGCCTCCTCCACGCCTGGGACCGTTAATCTCCGGCCTGCTGTAATATCGGGTGACATCAACCACGTCGGTATCACCCTCTGTTGCTTCAATTGTTGCCGGTACAGGAGTGGGCTCAAGTGAAGTTTCTCCAATGCTGCCGGTTTCTGCAGCACAGGAAACAAGAAGCCCTGCAACTAAAAGCAGCAATAAAAGTATTATGAGATAATAAAATCTGTTTTCTCTGGATATTTGTCTCCAGGGCATGGTTGACCTCCTTCTTGTCAATTAATTCCTGCGGTTTTTTATTCTTTTTAATGAGAAGCTAAATATTTGTCTTAATGAAAATATTTGTCAATCCATTAATAAAAAAATTATGTATAAATTAATTCCGCGGAACTGTTGCAAAACAGCATGGTTTAAATTATTTTCTGATGATTAAAGTTAACATTCCATTGATATCATCAGTTGTTTTTTTAGGTCTATACAATCTGTTTACATAAAATCTTCCTGGCCCGTACGATGGGCTCTTTATGATTAACAAATATTCTAAATTTTCTATCATATTCCTGGTCCTGCTTATGCAGACCTTTGCTACGCTTATATCTCAGGCGTCAGAAACAGACATTCTTAAAAAAGAGCTTGTTCTTGGCCTGCTTCCGGAGATGAATATTTTCAAACAACGTGAACGCTTTGAACTCCTTGCACCTTTTTTTCGCAAACACATGGGGCTTGAAGTCAAACTTACAATGCTGAGCTACAGCAACGTAATCGAAAAATTCAAAAATAATGAAATTGACGGAGCGTTTCTTGGCTCCTTTACCGGGGCCCTGGCCATCACCCAGTTGGGAGTTGTTCCCCTGGCCCGGCCAGTCAATATTGACGGCTCATCATCCTATCAGGAATATATTTTTACCAGAAAGGACAATAACATTAGAACATTTTCCGACATGAAGGGTAAATCACTGACCCTGGTTGAGGAGACAACAGCCGGATTTGTCTTCCCCATGGCCTGGCTCAAACAGCATGGAGTTGATGAAACCAGTACATACCTCGGTGAGCAGTTTATTTCCAGTAGCCATGACAGGGTAATTGCCTGGGTACTGAACGGCAAGGCGGATTTTGGGGCAGCAAAAAGTACTATCTAAAATACTATGCGAAAATGGCAGCCACGGCTTGATAGGGAACTGGTTGTTCTTGCACAGTCAGTAACTGTCCCATCCAACACCCTTTGTGTAAGTCCAAAACTTGACCAACAATATAATGATCAACTTAAAGAGCTGCTCCTGAACATGTGTGGATATCCGGACGGGAGGGCAGCACTCAAGCAACTGGGCGCAAAACGATTTATTGAAACATACAGAGAGCAATATCAACCGGTATTTTAGCTGGCTAAAGAGGCAGGTATTGATCTTGGAGAATATAACTTTCCCGGATCCTGAAAAATAAATTTATATAAATAAATAATTAGTCATATAACCACGAAATGAAAAAATATATTATCACCTCGTTTGCTCTCATCTTTTTTCTTGCCGGAATAGGTTCAGGGGTGTCGCTCTACCTTCTGCTGAATACCACGGCAAATCTCCGTAATCTCATCAGCCTCCATGAAATTAATGACGTCAGGCAGGCCCTGACGTTCAACTTCCAGAAAATTCAAAACTATACCTTTTCTTCTCTAGTACATTTGACTGAGAATACTGATGAGATCATTGACAATGCCAAAGAAGTCAACCAGAACCTGAGACGCTGTAATGAATGCCACCACAAACCTGCAATAGAAGCTGAAATCAAAGCTGTGGAAGTAATGGTACAGAATTACCAGGAAGAGCTTTCATACCTGATCACCACGGTTACGGAAGGAGAACTCCGGAGAGAACAGCAGAATATTGTGGCTGACCAGAGCAATATGATTCTTGTCAGGGTACAGGAAATGGTCAATCGGTCGGCAAATGCCCTGAATCTTAAAACAACTAATGCGATGCATAAGATTGAAAAATCCTACATCATGTTGGGTCTCACCCTGATTTTCACCTTTCTTGCAGCTCAGTTGGTGGCCCATTTTCTGACCGTCCGCATTACCGATCCGGTCAATAAACTGCTTGCGGCTGCAAAAAAGATTACCCGGGGTGAACTTGGCCATCAAACTGATTTCAAAGGCCTCGGAGAGTTTCAGGAACTGATCTCGACCTTCAATACCATGAGCACTTCCCTGGCCCGGCAGGATGACAAGATTCAAGAAAACATGAAAAAGCTATACCAGCTCAGCCATGTGACCCTGCCGCTGCATTCAGCTCTCAATACGTCAATAATTATCAGTTATCTGCACAAAACCATGAATGACCTGATCGCTGCTGATTATGTTGGCGTAATTCTGCCGGAGGAAGATAATGAGTACTATGTACTTCACCATGTAGAGACCAATGTGGAAAACAATGAATCCAGCAGGATCACATTTTCTCAAAAAGAAATAAAAGAGGTTTTTGATGAACATAACGGTGAACCTCTACTTTATAATTCAATGCAGAATAAAGACTGGCCTTTTACGGAAAAACCTGCAGGAATAGAGTTTAACAACCTGCTGCTTACCTGGATGCTGATCGGAAACAGCGCAAGCGGCGCCCTTGTTGCCTTCAACAAAAAGATCGGAGATTTTACTGAAGAAGATTTAGAAATCCTTAACATTCTTGCCAACAACATGATTGTGGCATTTGATAATATCAGGCTGTTTTCCTCCCAGAAACAACAGATGACAGAACTGAAAAAAACCAAGCGCCAGCTTGTTGAGGCTGAAAAACTTACAGCCCTTGGAGCCCTGGCAGGTGGCATTGCCCATGACTTCAACAATATCCTCTGCGGCATGATCGGCTATGTTACCCTGCTGAAAAGGAACCGTGACCCGGAAGACAAGGATTTCAAACTGCTTGATACCATTGAAAATGCGGGTTTTCGCGCCGCAAATCTTACCAAGCAACTCCTCACCTTTTCTCGCCAGGAGGCTCTGGACCACAGACCCATTGAGGTGAACCCACATATTGAAAACATCGTAAAACTGCTGGAGAATACCATCAGTAAACTCATTACCTTCAGGCTTGAACTCAATGAATCCCTGCCCAAAGTTTCAAGTAATGCTGCCCAACTGGAACAGATAGTCATGAACCTCTGTGTCAATGCACGTGATGCCATGCCTGACGGCGGCGAAATCATGATCCGGAGCAAACAGGTCCACATAGACCGGGCATTCTGCGATCAGTACCCTGAAGCCAGACCGGGGGACTATATCAGACTTACTGTTTCCGACCAGGGCCAGGGTATTGACAAGGACGTTCTGCCTAGAATATTTGAACCTTTCTTTACGACCAAGGATTTCGGCAAGGGGACCGGCCTTGGGCTTGCAATGGTATACGGGATTGTTAAAAGTCATAGGGGGTTTATCATTGTCTCAAGTGCAACAGGTGAAGGGACAACTTTTTCCGTCTATCTGCCGGTAATCGACACTATGGAGGAGGAAGAAATCCAGCCTGCTGTTTCGGATAGGTTGATCCAGGCCGGCATACTCATTGTTGATGACGAGGATCTTGTAGCCTCCATGCTTGCCGAGCACCTCCAGAATCATGGCTGCCGAACATTTCATGCCGGCGACGGTGAAGAAGCGCTTGCTATCTTGCAGCAGAATAAAAACGACATTGATGTGGTCATCCTCGACCTTAATATGCCTGTGATGGACGGCAAGACTGCCTATGAAAAAATGATCGAACTAAAACCGGATATAAAGGTGCTGGTGGCCTCTGCCTACTCCCTTGATGACTCTGTAGAGGAGATGCTGGCTAAGGGGGCCAAAGGCTTCATCCAGAAACCTTACAGGATAGATACTATCGTATTAAATATCCGGAAAGTGCTGGCAGGGTAAAACAGCTCATGAACAAATAATATCTAAACTGACTTTCCTGTAAATCTTGTGGCATAATATTTGTACATAAAATTATGCGTTCATCTTATGTTTGTTGCTTCAGGCTCGATTTATTAGAATACCGTGGTCAGCAATAATTTTGGATATCTCTGCGCAGCATTTATATTGCCATCACGCCTTCAAACAGATAATGTTTCAGATTTTTTTAAACAGTGGCAAATCCTTTGAAATAAATCCATCTATTAAGTGCTCTCAGTATACTTATTACACTTTGCTTGACTTCCCCGGCATTTGCAGGAGATTGTTTAAATTCCTTCCATGGCAAGACTGACAAGGGTTTCAACCGCGATGGTATGGAAGTCAGTACAGGTCTTGGAATTACTCAAGGCAACTGCGTCCACTGCCATGAGCAGCATGCAAGTATACAAGGGTCGGCAGCAACGCCACCAGAACCGGGTTACCCCCTTTTCTCTTTGCGCCCTTGAACCATTTTCAGGAAATTCTTCATGGGATAATTGACCGGACAGGATCGACGGTATCCGAGGATTGAGGTTATCAGCGCTTGCAGGTAAAAAGCAAAGGAAAGATTTGAAGGGGGCTGGAAGGAGAACAGCAAAAGGTTATGTTGCTGATCTGAATTTCATTTTGGCCACAGAGGGGCAGTATACGGGTGGGCAGGTTCTGAAAAAAATCTGCCCACCCGTGATAGAATCAAATAACAGCCGAAGATACTCTGGAGATATGCTTGCAATCTGCGGGCGACAGCCCCTTTACAAAATTACACACTACCGAACTATACCTCCCTGCCCTTAAAAGGTTTTATTTTAATCAGCCGATTATGGACGGGCAACGTCATGGGCAATACCATGACAGTCACCGCATTGTGCATATTTCTCATGGATTGCCGGATTATGGGGCTTTCCATGGCAATCCATACACACTGGCAGATGCCCATGTTCGGGATGGCACTTGGCGCAGGAAAAGGCGGAATGTTTTGTCGTCCGGGCCTGCAGCAACTCATATGCCTCATCATGACAACCGGCACAGACTTCCTTGGGTTGATCAGCCGGATAGGAGATTTTCAACGGCGTATGCACCGGATGACAGGCCAGGCAGTCAGGGGTATCCAGCACTGCCATGGGACTGTGATTCTCGTGACATTCATTACACACGGGAACACGCCCATGTTTTTCAGAATGGCATGAAGAGCATTCCTGCAGAGTATGCTTGCTCACTTCTGCCTGCAGGCTTGCTGCAACCTCGGTATGGCACAACTGGCAGCGGCCTTCAAGCGCGGCAGGGGCCGGGATCGATACCAGCGGCTGGTGCGGATTTGCATGACACGCCAGACACTCATTCACCGGTTCGGCAGAACCGTGGGGTGCGTCATGACAGCTTGAGCATTTTGGCATGATTTCCGCATAATTATTGCGGAGAGGATTATAGGCATGAAAAACCTGATGGCAATCTGTGCAGGCCACACCCTGATGCTTTGCACCGTTCTCTCGCAGCCATTTAACATGGGATGTATGGCAGCGGGCACAATCAACCATGGTGAGTGGCTTTACTTCGATTGACATCGCCTCGAAGTCATAGACATTACCGGCAGCTGGCTCTTCTGCAAAAGCCTGCCCGGATATAAATGCAGCCAGGAGCAGAACTGTTGCCAGTGCTATACAATTAATTTTTGATACACTTAATTTTCTTCCATTCAACATGCTTTCCCTCTTCTCTTGATCAAAAAAATCTCTGAAAATTAATAAAAAAATGGCAGGAGAGTTTGAAACAACTCTCCTGCCATCTGCTTCCTTATCTACTTAACCAGGTTATGCGCATCCAGATGGCAGTCGAGGCATGCCGGCATTTTCTGATGCATTGCAGCGGAATGCGGCTCGCCATGACAGGTCCGGCACTGGGGCACAACCGGGTGCTGGCCGCGGTGGCAGAAGGCACAGGTAAATGTCTGGTGCTTGGTCACAGTCTGCTCCATCAGCGTTCCGATCTCTTCATGACACGCCACGCAGAATGCCCTCGGTGTTGTCAGGGCATAGTTGATCTGCAGCGGATGGTGGGCAGGATGGCAGCCCAAACAGTCTGGGGTCATCTGGCCCTCAACATGCGGTTCATGACATTTGGAACAATCCGGGATCTGGCCGTGCACCTCATGACAGAACGTACAGGACTGCTCTGCATGGGCGCTCACATAATTGGCGAAATCCTGCCCGGGTCCTTCATGACAGGTAAGACATGGCTCTTTGATATCATCGGCAAGCTGCAGGTTCAGGGGCTCATGGGGATTGGAATGGCAGGCCAGGCAATTCTCAAGTTCAAAATGGGACCTCCCTTCATGGCACATCGAACATTCAGGTATGACATTTTCCCCCCAGGGAGGATGTTCTCCATGGCAATCAAGACAGGTAACTTCTGTCTGATGCTTGCCGCCATTGCTGGCAATTGATGCCGGTGCATCCACATGGCACTTGACGCAATCTGTAACATCAAGGGCAACCAGCACTGCTTTTGCCTCCTGGGCATAAACCGTCACCACTACAACTGCAATGACTACAGCACATAAAAGCCCGAACAAAGAATTCTTTTTCGTGTCCATCATCTCTATCATCCCTTTCTCCTGCAAAAAAAATTAACCTATTATTCGAATATAGTATCAAAAAAAAAATGAATGGGGTTTCATTATCAAGAAAAGCAAGTCTTTGTCAAGAATAAATAATATGCATTTATCTATATAAGGTTAGCCTTTTGGGGGTTGTCGCAGGGCATCCCAAGGATTGCAACAGGGTCACACAAAATTGGCCGCTCATAAATAATTTTAATCTGCCTTAAACCGGCAATTCTATTGAACGGCAACCGCCTTTGAAACAAGCTCTATAAAATCAACGAAAACTTCAGCCGCTTGCATCTGCATGTAATCTTCGTTTTCCTCAGAATCATCTGCACCGTTATTCCCGTGGGGATCAGCCTTAAGATCATCAAGGCTTTCCAGTATAGGTTTATTAAACTCCCGGCGCAGCTCGTTTTCCAGATCCAGACGCCATTTGTCAGCCTCCTCACTTTCCTGTTGTCGTTTGGATTCTGAAAGAGAAATTACTTTTCTGCTGCTCATCTCCTCAAAGCGTTTTTTTCTTTCAAGGATATAAAAATAATGAGGATTTAATCTTCTTCTGGCTTCATACTTTTGACGCAGCCGCGGCAAGAGGTCTGCTATATTATAATAGGTCTGATAGGGTATTGAATTTATTCTGTCCCATGCCATGGCTTCAGGCAAGGAACTTTCCCCTATATCTTCCACATTGAAAACATCCGGGTATTCCAGGTCGGGTATCACTCCTTGATTCTGGGTGGACTGCCCGGAAATTCGGTAATATTTTGCAGTTGTGGCCTTTAACTGGCCTTTTCGCAAAGGCATCAGGGACTGGACCGTGCCTTTGCCAAAGGTCTGGCTCCCAATCACTATACCCCGGTTATAATCCTGTATTGCCCCTGCAAAAATTTCAGAAGCCGAGGCGCTCATACGATTAACCAGGACAACAAGGGGGCCGGAGTAAACCATTTTCGGATCATGGTCCCTGATGATATCAAGGCGGCCATCGGCGTTCCTGACGAGAACCGTGGGGCCCAGACCGATAAAAAGACCGGTCAGACTGTTTGCCTCCTGCAGGGAACCGCCGCCGTTTTCACGCAGATCAACAATGATACCCTTGACCCCTTCAGCCAGTAGCTCACCAATGAGTTTTCGTACATCCTTGGTGGTACTCTTGTAATCCTGATTCCCGGCAGACATTCCTTTAAAGTCGGCATAAAATGTGGGTATATCAATAACTCCAATTTTATACGTACCGGAATCCCTCTTCACTTCAATTATTTCCTTCTGGGCTGCCTGCTCCTCCAGTTTGACCTTGTCACGCACTAGCCTGATAACTTTTGTCTGGTGCTCATCCTGAGCATCTGCCGGAATAATTTCAAGGCGAACCAGAGTACCCTTGGGGCCCCTTATTTTGTTGACCACCTCATCAATGCGCCAGCCGATTATGTCGATCATTTCACCTTCAATACCCTGGGCAACTCCAACTATGCGGTCGGCAGCTTTCAGAAGTTTGGACCGCTCTGCAGGCCCACCGGGAATCAGACGCTGAACCTTGGTGTACTCTTCCTCGGTTTGCAGGACCGCTCCGATGCCCTCCAGTGACAGGCTCATGTTGATATTGAAATTTTCAGTCCGGTGCGGTGAAAAATACTGGGTATGGGGATCAATTGAGAGTGCCAGGGAATTTATATAGAATTCAAACACATCATCATTGGTGTTCTGCAGAGTTCGATTGAGCTGGTTTTTGTACCGCTTCAGGAGTGTCTCCCGGATCTCTTCCAAAGGCTTATCGGTCAGTTTCAGAGTAAGGACATTATTTTTTAACCTCTTCCGCCATAACTCCTGCATGGCAGCTTCTGAATCCGGCCAGGGAGTGTCCTTGCGGTCTATCCGCAGGCTTTCATCAACATCAAACTTCAAAGTATCAATCCCCTTTTCGAGCTGGGCAATCATCTCGTTCAAGCGCTCAATCAAGCGTTGCTGATACCTGTTGTAAATCTCGAAACCCGGTCCCAGATCATCTTTTTTAAAGGCATCATCCAATCTGTATCGGTATTTTATCTCAAGTTTCTGGATATCCCCGGCATAAAAATAACTGTGTGCCGGGTCCAGTTCATCAAGAAAACGATAGAACACTTTAGACGATAACTGATCATCAAAGGAGACCTTCAGGTAATGCCGGTGCCTGATAAGTTTAACAATATCATCATTTGTTTTTTTCTGTTCTTTTGTGGGAGTGAGCGCTGCGAGTGTGTTTTCTGCAACCGGAGTGGCTGCCTGGACTGAAAGCTGCCCGGAAATACCCCACGTAAGACAACTGAAAAAAAGTGCTGAAATTATTATTTTGTTACATATTTTCATTGTGCATCTGCCCGGATTGAGTGTTTTAATTCTTGAAGTAAAAACAGGCTGCAAAATCTACTATAAGACTTTCAGTAAACTTTCCCCATATTCTTTATTTTTTTCCCTACCACATCAATGGAATTGTAAATATCATTGATTGCTTTACGGCTGACAACCGTTAGGAAGAAAGCCGATCAGGTTCACACCACAAGACTATCTACTCTATATATATAAAAGAGTCAAAATCCACTTTTCCACACCCGGTAACCTGCTCTTGACACCCCTAAAATTATGCTTACTTTTGCATAAATAATTGATTTTATAAAAATTAAAGCAAATTTCAAAGATGGGGTCCTGATGATTGAAATCCCCAAACCAGAAGAAAAAAAACCGAAGCAGATTAGTATTAGAGTGAATTAGGCATCTGATTATCAATTTTTTACGGTAATAAAAACGGTTCTCATACATGAGAGCTGTTTTTTTATGTCCAGGCAATCCTGTTTTAAACTTGCAGTGATTCTCAATCCCGGCGTATATAGTTTACAACAGAATCAATTAAACCGGATTATGCCTTCATTATGCCTGAGACAAGCAGCAAGCCAGCCACTCCAATTACCTTTAATCTTACCAGGAGCCCTCTCAAGGGGTTAAACCTCATTGATGCCAGTGCCGGAACCGGCAAAACCTATACCATCTGCGGCCTGGTACTCCGCCTTCTCCTGGAAAAAGATCTCAACATTGAACAAATCCTGGTTGTTACCTACACTGAGGCTGCCACAGAAGACCTGCGGGACCGTATAAGGCAGAAACTCCGCCAGGCCCTTGAGGCTCTGAACAAGGGGACATGTGATGACTCCTTTTTACAGGAATACCTTGGCCGGATTTCTGATACCGTGGATGCCGAAAAAAGGTTCAGTGATGCCCTGCGAAGCTTTGACGAGGCTGCCATCTTTACCATTCACAGCTTCTGCCACCGGATGCTTCTTGAAAACAGCTTTGAGAGCAATACCCTTTTTGATACAGAACTGGTTGCTGACGACTCGCATCTCATCCATGAAATTATAGAAGATTTCTGGCGGTGCAATTTTTATAATTGTTCAGATCTTTTTACTGAATATGTCAGTGACACTCTCACCCCGCAGGCTCTCCTTAATTTCCTCAAAACTTTCCTTCCAAGACCATCATTGAAATTCATCCCCGCTGTTGAACCTGAAGCAGTTTTTGGCAATCTTTCAACTATCGAGGCTGAATATAATAAAGCGTTCCGGGCTGTCTGCACGGCATGGGAGTCTGCCAGGGATGAGGTCAGCTACGACATGCTTGAATCAAAGGCGCTGAACCGGAACATTTTCAGGAAAAAGAAAATTCCTGAGCTGCTCTCTGCCTTGGAGGATATGGCGGCTACATGCCGCCCTTCCCTGCATTTATTTGATAAATTTATCCTTTTCACTGAAAGCAAGATGCTTGCCGGTACAAAGTCTACAGAAACTCCAAACATTTTGCCATTTTATGAAATCTGCGAAACTCTTGTGCAGGTACACTCCACTCTATTGAAACAGTATGACCAATGCCTTCTTGCTCTCAAAAAAAAGCTGGCAGACTCTTTTCATCATGAATTGGAACTGCGTAAAAAAAAGGACAATATTTTTTCTTTTGACGATCTGCTCCGCAGACTGCATAGGGCTTTTTCAGGTCCCGGAGGAATACCTTTTGCCCGCGCAGTGGCGCAGAAATACCCGGCAATATTGATTGATGAATTTCAGGATACGGACCCGCTGCAGTTTGAAATTTTTTCAACACTGCACAAACAGCAGTCCCTTCTTTTTCTCATTGGCGATCCCAAGCAGGCAATTTACAGCTTTCGGGGAGCTGACATTTTCACCTATATGGATGCTGCTGCATCCAGACCCCTGTTTCACTATACCCTGGATGTCAATCACCGCTCTGAACCTGGACTTGTTAAAGCGGTCAACACCCTGTTCAGCAGGAGCAAAAGTCCTTTTGTTTTTGATGCTATTTCATTCCAGCCCGTGTCCCCGGCCCAGAAACCTGAACCAGAATGGCTGATTGTTGACGGTGAGCAGGAAGAGCCTTTTATTGTATGGCATCTGGATATGTTGCCCCCTGATAAGGAAACTGCCTGTTCAAAAGATAAAAAAAGGGCTCAATTAACCAAAACAAATTCCCGGCGAATCATTACTACCGCTGTCACCTCCGAAATTACAAGGCTTCTTGCCCTTGCTGCAGAAAACAGGGCCACGATTAACGAAAAACGGCTGCAACCGGGGGACATTGCCATACTTGTGCGAACAAACAATGAGGCCAGAAAAATGCAGCAGGCTCTGGCAGCATGCCGGATACCCAGTGTTCTGCACAGCGGTGACAATTTATTTGCATCCGAAGAAGCCGAAGAAATGGCACTGCTGCTTAAAGCTGTTGCCGCAGCCAATGATATACGCAAAGTCAAGGCTGCGCTTCTTACCCGCCTCATCGGTCTGCAGGCAAACGACATTGAATTGTCCGGGCCTGCAACCGAAAAGGTTATTGAACACTGGCTGACACGTTTTAAAACCTATCATGGATTGTGGAACCGTGACGGTTTTATACAGATGTTCTGGACCATTATGGCTGAAAATAATATCCGGTCAAGAATGCTGGGGTTTGAAAACGGCGAACGCATCCTCACCAATATCCTGCACCTTGCAGAAATTCTCCATCTGGAGGCAAGTGAGCAGGGCCTGAACATGACAGCACTGCTCGGATATCTGCAGGAAAGACTAACAGGTGAACAGGCTAAAACAACTGAACACCCGCTGCGGCTGGAAAGTGATGATGACAGGGTAAAAATTGTCACAATGCACAAGGCAAAAGGCCTTGAATATCCTGTTGTCTTCTGTCCATTCACCTGGGAAGGCTCACGCTTGAAACCCGGGAAGTGGTGTATTTTTCACCGACGGGGAAAAGACCGGACTGAGCTTATATTTGACGGAGGCTCCCCTGAGCTGGAAACACACATGCAGCTCGCCATGCACGAGGAAATGGCTGAAAACCTGCGGCTGCTCTATGTTGCAGTCACCAGGGCAATTCATCGCTGTTATCTTGTCTGGGGACCGATCAGGGGGTCTGAAACCTCGGGGCCTGCCTACCTCCTGCACCAGGGACCTTCAGAATCCCGGAACACTAATGCGGCCGACGGGTCTGACTACAGACTCATCAGAAAAACTGCAGACAGGTTCCTGAAGCTATCAGGCAATGAATTTCTTGGTGATCTGAAAGAACTGGCTGCTGAGTCATGTGGCACAATCAAACTCTCTGCAATCTCTGAAATCCCCACCGCATGTTCCTTTAAGGATGAGGAAGAATCCGTCTCACTCAGGCCCCGAAATTTTACCGCCACAATCAACGCTGACTGGAAAATCAGCAGTTATTCTCACCTGGCAGCCCATACATCTGCTGCTGAAAAAATCGATGTCCCTGTTGACGAGGTTATACCTGGACAGGATGAATTCCCTGGACTGGTGGACCGGATTGAGGAGCAGGAGGACAGGACATCAGGGCCGGTAGAATATGACATCTTTTCCTTTCCCCATGGCGCCGGTCCCGGAATTATGCTGCATGAAGTTCTTGAAAAGGTCGATTTCAGGGCAGTAAATCATCCAGCAACTCAAACATTCATACAACAGAAACTGCTCAATTTTGGCTATGATAAAGCCTGGCAGCCCATTATAGCTGACATGCTTGACAACCTGAACAGTTTGGTTCTGCATAGGGGGATTCCCGGCCTGACTCTTGCCAATATTCCTCCCAAAAACTGTCTGCATGAACTGGAATTCTATTTTCCTCTCTCCAGAATAACTCCTGGAAGTTTAAAAAATATTTTTACCGGAAAAACTTTTAAAAACGGTGGCATCGTCGGCCCACGACTGGAGCAGCAGATGGACCGTTTGAATTTTTCTCCTGCCAGAGGATTTATGAAAGGATTTATCGATCTTGTCTTTGAGTTCCAGGGAAAATTCTTCCTGGCGGACTGGAAGTCAAATTATCTTGGTTCTCATATCAGAGACTATCATCATGACAGATTGCTTGAGGCAATCTATGGAGGATTCTACTTTCTGCAATACCATCTTTACAGTCTTGCCCTGCATTTATACCTGAAAAATCGTTTACCGGAATACAGTTATGAAACGCATTTCGGCGGAGTATTTTATGTTTTTTTACGGGGCGTCAGGGAAAATCTGGGACCGGATTACGGTATTTTCTTTGACCGGCCCGATCCGACCATGATGGAAAGCCTGACGGAAACCCTTGTTGCGGGAAAAAGTCCACAGAGTCCAAAGGAGTTCAGCTTATGACGCTTAAAAACGCCTCTGCGCTCCAGGAACTCCAGGCTATACTTGCAGGCAATAGTCTTTTTTCTAACCTTGACATCCATTTTGCCAATTTTATGACAAACCTTGCCAAAACAAATTCTGCTGATGTGGGCCTTGCTGCTGCGCTTGTCAGTTCCAGGACAGGAGAGGGCAATATATGCATTAATCTTGCGGAGTTTGCAGGTACGGCTTTTCCATCACCTCTCCTTGGAAAAACATCTGAACCGTTTGTCTGTCCGGCTTTTTCCAATTGGACTGATCATCTTATGGAAAGCGGTCTGGTCGGGCAAGGTGAGGGGAATACACCCCTTGTTCTTGACCGGGGCGGCAGGCTCTATCTGCGGCGATACTGGGAATATGAAAAGTCCATTATACGTTTTATTCAGGAGAGGGCCGAAAAAGTTACACCGGACATCAATTATCCCGGCCTTGCCAGGGATGTGCAGAAGCTGTTTACGACCCCGGTCTCAGGAAAAACCGACTGGCAGAAAATTGCAGCCATAATGGCAGTTACCCGGTCATTTTGTGTCATCAGCGGCGGACCGGGAACCGGCAAAACTTCAACCGTGTCTAAAATTCTTGTTTTGCTGCTCGGGCAGTATGCAAACAAACAGAAGTTGCGTATTATTTTGGGCGGCCCAACTGGAAAGGCAGCTTCCAGGCTACAGGAAGCAATAAGCTCTACGGGTTTACTGCAAAACTTGATTGACATTCCCCAGGCTACCACACTGCATCGAATGCTCGGTCCTATACCCCATTCACCCTATTTCAGACACAATAGTAAAAACCCCCTTGCAGCTGATATCATTGTAATTGATGAGGCCTCAATGGTAGACCTGCCTTTAATGGCCAAACTCATGCAGGCAGTGCCGGATTCAGCCAGGCTTATTCTTCTCGGTGACAGGCACCAGCTGGCCTCTGTGCAGCCCGGATCGGTTTTAGGCGATATCTGTAATCCGGAAGTTATGAACACTTTTACAGCTGCTTTCTCTCAAAAAATTTCAGAGATCACAGGCCAATCCCTGCCTTCCGCCTCAACCTGCTCCAGAAAAGGGCTATCTGCCGGCATGCAGGATTCATTTGTTGAACTCGTCGATAATTACAGGTTTTCAGACGAGAGCGGCATAGCCAGGCTCAGCCGGGCTGTTAAAAATGGGGATGAAAATGAAGCTTTGGAGCTGCTGCTTGCCGATGAAACAAACCAGGTTTCCTGGTCGGATATTCCCGGGCCGGCAGAGCTTGAGAAAAAACTTCTGAACTGGCCAGGATTTTCGCAGTATGCTTCGATGCAGCATACTAAAGAAGCGGATGCCTGTTTTGCAGTTATGGATAATTTTCGCATCCTCTGCGGTCTCCGCCGGGGCCCTTTTGGCATGGAAAAAATAAATTGGCTTCTGGCCCGTTCCCTTGCCATTGCGAACAGACCTCTTTCCAGAGCCTCCTCTAATCAATTGAAGCAGGAATCACATTTTTCTGCCGGACAGCCGCTAATGATTACCCGGAACGATTACAACCTCCAGCTTTATAACGGAGATGTCGGGATTATCATGCCGGACCCGGGAGTAAAAAACGGATTACGCTGTTTTTTCAGAGGAGAACCAGGAACAGTAAGGGACATTGCATTACCTTTGCTTCCCGAACATGAAACTGTATTTGCCATGACGGTCCACAAAAGCCAGGGATCGGAGTTTGCCAGGGTGCTGCTCATCCTGCCGGACCAGGACTCTCCCCTCCTGACAAGGGAATTACTCTACACAGCGATTACCAGGGCCAGGGAAAAAGTGGAGATCTGGTCCAGCAAGGAAATATTTACTGCTGCAGTAAAACGACAGGTCACAAGAACATCAGGGTTGGCTGAAGCACTTTGGCGTAAATAAAAGTAATATTTATCCTCCAATCTCTGCAACAATAATCTCCTGCAAAGGTCGCTTAGGTACGTGATGTACCTGGTCTGTATCACGCCAGTACTTAATATCACCTTCCGGTTCAAGCTCATCGAGAGAAACTTCCTCTAAAGGCCTGCCCATGGCTATAACCAGGAGAATCTCCAGGTGGTCATCAAGTTGCAACACATTCCTCAAGCCGGGTGCAAAAGAAGCGATACGGCAACCGCCCAATCCTTTTTCAGAAGCTCCAAGCAGCAGGTTCTGAGTAGTGATGCCAAGATCACAATCCGCCTCCCGGCTTAAACGGGTATCAAGCAGACACAATATATAAGCGGCAGGGCGTTCCCCTTTTTCCGGCCCGGGCCATTCCTTTAAATAACCAGCCCAGCCAAGATGCGGAAATATTTTCTCATTAACTTCTGGTGCATTAACCAGCACATATTTTATGGGCTGCACGTTCCTGGCAGAACCACCTAAACGGGCCAGGACAACAAGATACCTCAGGGTCTCCATATCCACCGGCTCATCCTCTTTAAACCGTCTGTAACTTCGCGTCTTTCGCATCAGGTCATAAAGCATATTTTTTTCTCCACGTATATTGATAAAATCCCGGGAATACTCATACATTCCCAGATAATACTTTTTCAAATCAAATAATTACAATCTGTGCTATTGTTTTTCTATACTCTACAATGCCGCCCTTTGCAGTCATCAATTAAAGGTATTTCTCAGCATTAAACAAAAAATATACTGGCCACTTTGCTGCCTGCGCAAAAAAAGATTTGAGAACCCAAAATAGTCTTCCGCCATATATTTTACCAAAAAATTATTTCTTCTCTTGTAAAATTTGCTAATAAGTTGTTTTAATTAGGATTGTCAGAAATGCGGTCAAGCGCTCCTGGGGAGACTAAGAAAAATACGATTTTGACGCATGTATCGTTAGTAAATATCTGATTTTGTCAGATGGCGCCAGCCGGATTTTAAACTTTACCAATACATCAATATTTCTGTGAAAATCTTATGGGTGATGTAATTAAATTTATACGATGGCAGGATATAGTCGATATTCTGCTGGTATCGTTCATCATCTACCGCACCATTCTTATCATACGCGGAACCAGAGCAGTACAGATGCTGGTGGGCATAGCTGTTCTTATCGTCATCTATTTCGGGGCAAGAGAACTTGAATTGCTCACTATTTACTGGCTGCTCCGCACCCTTTTAAGCTCCATTTTTCTTATCATCATCATCGTTTTTCAGGGTGATATAAGGCGGGCCCTCACCCAGGTCGGCAAGACACCGTTTTATAAAACATATGATGATGCCCTGCAAAACACCATCCAGGTTATTGTAGCCAGCTCCCGCTACCTTTCCAGGCGCAGGATTGGCGGGCTCATAGTCCTTGAAAGAGAGACGGGCTTGAGGGATTACATCGAGTCGGGACATAAAATTGATGCCAACCTCACCACAGAGCTGCTGGTCAGCCTTTTTCTGCCCTCCTCACCGCTGCATGACGGAGGAGTAATTATCCATAACAACCGTATTCAGACTGCAGGCTGCCTCCTGCCCCTGACCAAAAATCCTTATATAAACAAACGCTACGGTACCAGGCACCGCGCTGCCATAGGTCTTTCCGAGGAAACCGACGCCGTTATTGTCGTTGTTTCAGAAGAAACCCAGGAAATTTCACTGGTTCAGCACGGTTCCATAACGACAGCCTCTGATGAAACAGCATTACTGCATAAACTGGAAGAAATATTTATTCCAAAAGAGTCTCAGCCGCAACTATGGAAAAACTGGTTCGCCAAATAATTGCCACGGCCTCCTCTTACCGGAGGCCAAAAAACTGGGTCCTGAAGCTGGTCTCCCTCTTCTTTGCCCTGTTTCTCTGGTATTTCGTGGTTGGTGAGGATAAGGTTGACATGAATGTCACCTTACCTGTTGAGATTGTAAATCTGCCGCGCGACCTCATTATTTCCAATCAATTCAAAAAACAGATCGAGGTAACAATCAGCGGCCAGCGCAGCCTTATTCGCGGTATGACCGAGCAGCATATCAGCAGGTCCATTGATCTTTCGAAGGCAAAGCCCGGTACAGTTGTTATCCAGAATAACGTTGATTCGATTTCACTTCCACGCGGTCTGAGTATTCTGCGCGTGCAGCCGCCTACCCTAACCCTGCTTCTTGATAGACTGATACGAAAAGAACTGCCAATAAGACCGGTACTGGTCGGCAAAGTTGACAAGGATTTCACATTGGATTCGGTGACAGTTGATCCAGAGACCCTTGAAATAAGTGGCCCACAGGCAATTCTGGACAATGAACAGGAGTTAAAAACCATTCCCATAGATATTAACGGTCTGAACGAGTCTACCGTCAAACAGGCTTCACTTGCCTTAAAACATGAAATTTCAGACCTCATCGGCGAACCGGTCGTTGCTGTCCGCTTGAGCCTTTCCTCCTTGAAAAAGGAAATGACATTTACTGATATTCCCATAGACTTTGAACATGAAAAAGGCCAGCAGTCAGAAATGATTTACCGGCTGCTTCCCCCGACGGTTAGCATAAATGCTGAAATCCCTCAGGAAATGGTCCGTAAACCAAACGGTTTAAAAAGTCTTTTCCAGGCCAGAATAAACCCTGAAACCCTGCAGCCCGGCAGTGCGAATCTGAAGGTATTTGTTGAAGGGCCGCCACAGGCAAAAATAATAGCCATAAAGCCGGAATCAGTGACCCTGAGAATCAGTCAGTCACGAAAACTCAAGATCAAGCCATGAGAAAACTTTTTGGAACAGATGGTGTGCGAGGGGTTGCCAACACCTATCCCATGACCACGGAAATAGCCATGCAGCTCGGCAGGGCTATCGCCTTTCTGGTCAAAAAGCAGATAACCGGCCGGGACCATAATCCACGGATAGTTATCGGCAAGGATACACGCCTTTCGGGCTATATGATCGAGAATGCCCTGGCATCAGGTATTTGTTCAATGGGTGTCAATGTTCTTCTGGTCGGCCCTCTCCCTACCCCGGGCATTGCCTTCATAACAACAGGCATGCGTGCTGATGCCGGCCTGGTCATCTCAGCTTCGCACAATCCCTTTCAGGACAACGGCATCAAAATATTTTCAAAAAACGGTTTTAAGCTTCCGGATGCAGAAGAGGCACTTATTGAAGACCTCATATTTTCAAATAAAATGGACTCGTTGCGACCTGTTGCAGAAGAGGTCGGCAAGGCAGCCCGTATCGATGATGCCAAGGGCCGTTATATAGTTTTTCTTAAAAACACCTTCCCAAGGCGTTACACGCTTGACGGCATCCACATTGTGCTTGACTGTGCCCATGGGGCTACTTACGGAGTGGCACCCCATGTTTTTGAAGAACTCGGAGCAAAAGTGACCAGCATCGGAGTGCAGCCGGACGGCAAAAATATCAACCATGAATGTGGAGCGCTTCATCCAGACGTAATGGCGGAAATGGTTCGCAAAGAAGGGGCCGACCTTGGCATTGCACTGGATGGCGATGGTGACCGGCTTATCGTAGCAGATGAGAAAGGAAATATTGTAGATGGCGACCAGATAATGGCCATATGCGCTGAGGAGATGCTTGAACGGCAAAAGCTTAAAAATAACACCCTGGTTGCAACCGTTATGAGTAACCTTGGTCTGGAAATTGCCATGCAGCGCATGGGAGGCAAACTTGTCCGCACCCAGGTGGGTGACCGTTACGTTGTGGAAGAGATGCTGCGCAACAACTACAACCTGGGGGGTGAACAGTCAGGACATCTCATATTTCTCAAGCATAATACCACTGGCGACGGCATACTGGGAGCCCTGCAACTCCTTATTTCCATGAAGAAAAAAGAACTCCCCCTCTCCGAAATCACAAAGATCATGGAGCCTTTTCCCCAGGTGCTCAAAAATGTACGTACTAAACAAAAACTTGACCTGGGGAAAATCCCCGGTTTTGCCGAAAAAACTGCCGGCCTGGAAAAAAGTCTCGGGGCCAGTGGCCGTATTCTGGTGCGCCCATCCGGAACTGAGCCGGTTATAAGGGTCATGGTTGAGGGTGAAGATGAAAAACTGATCGATACCATTGCCTCGGATCTCTGTGACTTCATCAGCAGGCAGGAAAGCAGCTAACCCGAATTTCTCACGAACATTTCAGCATTTAATGATGTATCGGCTTGTGAGAAACACGAGCTGAAGAGGATTATTCCTCCAGCGGTCTCACAAGGAAAAAACGGAGGCAACAGTAAATTCCCTCAAGTCATCTCTATCAGGTGTTTCGTTGTACACATCAGTATGGGTAAAAGATCCCCCTTATTCGCTGGCACCAGATATCAGTAGAAATCTGTCGCTGCGAAGAAGGCTACGAGCGGACGCTCGCCATGGCTTTTTGAAAAGCATCCGCTGAACGCTCAATAACCGAATCTTCAACACAGAAAGCCAGTCTGAAATATCCCGGTGTCCCGAACCCCTTTCCGGGCACAGCAAGGATTTTCTGGTCCTGCAGCCTGCTGACAAACTCAACGTCGTCTTCAATCGGGGATTTGGGAAAAACATAGAATGCCCCCTTGGGTGGCATAAATTCATAGCCTGCATCAGCAAGAATTTTACAGAACACCTCCCGTCGTTTCGTATATATGGAGTTGTCAACTGATGCGCCCTGCAGTTCTGCCACGACACGCTGCATTAAAGCCGGGGCATTAACAAATCCCAGAATACGGTTTGCCAGGGTGAGCGCCCCGGCCAGAGGCAATTTCTCGTCAATTTCAGGATGAAGAGCTATATAGCCGATCCTTTCCCCTGGAAGCGACAGATCTTTTGAATAGGAGGAAACCACTATGCTGTTGGGGTAGGCCTGCATGATACTCGGCACATCATTATTATCAAAAACTATCTTACGGTAGGGCTCATCAGCGATCAGGAAGATGCTGCTGGCATATTTCTCAGAGGCCGCGGCTAAAACCTTTCCCAGTCCGGCGAGCGAATCCTGGGAGTAGATCTGCCCTGTCGGGTTATTCGGGCTGTTGATGATTATTGCCTTGGTCTTTTCAGTAACAGCAGCTTCAATAGCGCCCAGATCAAGATCAAATGAATCATCTGTGGAAACCACCCTGCTCACGCCTCCGTGATTATCGACATAAAACTTATACTCTACAAAAAAAGGAGCCAGAATAATAACCTCATCACCAGGATCGAGCAGGGCCTTCAAGGTCACATTGAGCCCTCCGGCAGCTCCACAGGTCATGAGCATTTCATCTGCAGAAAGTGTCACCCCCTGTTCTTTTGAAATGCGTGCCGCCACGGCTTCACGCACAAAAGGATAACCACCGTTCGGCATATAGGCATGGGAGCCGGGACTATCCTCTTTGGCAAGCTTCACCAGGGTTGTCTGGAACTCCGGAGGAGGGCTGAGATCAGGGTTCCCAAGGCTGAAATCAAAGATATTTTCAGCTCCAAATTCCGCCTTCAGCCTGGCTCCCTCTTCAAACATCTTACGGATCCAGGAAGAGGTCCGGGCAAATTCATTCATCTTTTTAGAAATGGCCATTTTTCCCTCCAATAAATTCTTTTTTTACAAACTTTTATAATCAGAAATTCTTTTAAAACCAGAAAGTAAAATTCTACAAAATGTTGTATTGCTGATCTTTATAGCAAAAGTGTACCGTTTTTCCAATTCCTGAAGTACCGCTTATTCCTTTACTGCTATTGGGCGAATTTTCTTTTCAGAAATTCATAGGCATTATTGATCTCTTTCATTTTTTCTTCAGCAACTTTTTTAAATTCCTCGCCCAGATGGCCGACCTTATCCGGATGATATTTCATGCTCAGTTTACGGTAAGCAGCCTTTATCTCTGAAAAATCGGCCCCGGGTGAAAGTCCGAGGATTGCATAATATTTATCCTCGTCAATTTCTCCAGGCGCTGCAGTCGCCCTGTACCCTGCTTTATATTTTGCTTCTGTACTTCTCTGGTCATAGGCGGAAATCTCAAGGTATTCACTAATATTTCTTGCCAGCTGCAACTCTGCATCCGATACCTTTGCATTGGAATAGAGGACCTGATAGATCAACTCTAATACTATAAGCCGGGGCTGATAGGCGAATTTCTGCCTGAATTCCTGCAGCAGGGATTCTATACTTACTGTAGAGACAAGTGCCTCTTTGATCAGCTCCTTGACCCAGTAAAGCTGGTTCTGTGAATAATGCAGGTTGTACTGGAAAAAATGCCGGATGGTTTTGACTTCATCCCTGGTTACCTTACCGTCTACCTGTGCTATTTTAACCAGGATATTAACCAACAGAAAAACGAAGGTGTTGTGTGTTTCTGTTTGGGATTTCTCATAGGCACTCACCTGGCGTTTTATATAAAAAGTGAACGCCCAAAAAGCTGCGATACCCATGAGCATAAGAAAAAGAATTCCAAAGACAATTATGCCGAGAAATTCGAAGAGCAAAGGGGCTCCACCGGAGATAAAAATCAGCAGGAGGATAAGAAGAAAGCAGCCACCGCAACCGGGCTGTTCGTGTCGTCGATATTCCATTGTTTACCAGCCAGAAATGATCATGTTCTAAGAAAATTGTTTTTCGTATTGCAGTTAATTCACGGATCCATTGGTAAAAAGGGCCTCAATAAATTCACCCGGATCAAAATCTCGCAGGTCCTCAAGTTTCTCACCAATTCCTATAAACCTGATGGGTATATTGAAATCATGGGAGATATTCACCACAATACCTCCCTTTGCTGTACCGTCCAGTTTTGTCAGAGCAAGACCGGTAAGACCAACTGCCTCATTAAAAAGCTTGGCCTGGGAAAGACTGTTCTGCCCTGTGGTAGCATCGAGAATAAGCATAATCTCATGGGGCGCACCGACGATTTTTTTATCAATCACCCGCTTGATCTTTTTGAGTTCCTCCATCAGGTTTATCTTTGTATGCAACCGACCGGCAGTATCAACAAGAATGACATCAAAATTTTTCGCAATACCATAATCCATCCCATCATAAATAACAGAAGAAGGGTCTGCGCCATGCTCTTTGGCAACTACCTCCACACCCACTCGCTCACCCCATATCTTTAACTGATCAATAGCTGCAGCCCTGAAAGTATCTCCAGCCACCAGCAGAACACTCCGGCCGGAACGCACAAACTTACTTGCCATTTTTCCAATAGTGGTTGTTTTGCCGACACCGTTGACACCCACCACCATGATGACAAAAGGACCATCTTCCACCATTTTCATTTCAGTCGCATCATATCCTGCAAAGAAGGTAAGAATCTTCTTCTTTAAAGCAAGTTTTAGTGCCTGTGGATCTTTCAGTTCCTGCCGTGACACCCTGGAACGGATTTCGTCGAGCAGGTCCATGGTTGTATTCACCCCGAGATCAGCTGTAATGAGAATTTCTTCAAGTTCATCCAGAAGCTCGGCATCTATCTCTTTTTTCCCCAGGAAAAGATTGTCGACCCTGCTCACCAGCGAATCCCGTGTTTTACTCAGACTCTCCTGCAAACGCTTGAATAATCCCTTTTCATTTTCCTGCTTCGGGGCCTGTTCTGCAAATTCTGCCACGTTACTTTCATGCTCCGGTAT
>JBHPCH010000015.1:0-31891 GCA_042576125.1 Thermodesulfobacteriota bacterium | reverse complement strand
ACGATCAAGTTTTCAGGACAATGTTCTCCTGTTGAGCCAATTGGACTTAATCAGCCTTTTTGACTCCATGACATTTGGGGTGCTTTTTATTGATCCAGCCCGTCGCGTGATCGCCATTAATCGTTTCCTGGAGGCATTAACAGGGTATAATCGGGAAGAGGTTTTCGGAGTTCAGGGTGAAAATGTCATTCGCAGCAATCTCTCAAGTTTAGACGATCCTGTTGGTAAAGCTCTTGAATCTGATAAAACAATGATCCTCGAAGGGGATATCATTAATCAGAGCCGCAATAAAATTCCAATCCGCTTCACTATAACTCCTTTAAAACTCACAACAGGAAAAATGGCAGGTGCCATAATTCTCCTTGAAGACATTTCGCTTCTTAAGGATCTTGACAGTAAAATTCATGGGTTCTCAGACCATGAGAAAATTATTGGCCATAGCAGGGAAATGCAGGAGATTTTTGAACTGCTTCCTATAGCAGCAAGGACCGATGCCTCAGTATTGATTACAGGTGAGACCGGCACCGGCAAGGATCTAGTTGCAGAGGCCATACACAAAGAATCAAAACGTTCACGGTATCCCTTTATTAAAATAAACTGCGGTGCATTACCGGAGTCGCTCCTTGAATCTGAACTGTTCGGACATGTCCGGGGTGCCTTTACCGGTGCAGATAAAGACAAACCGCCTGGCTCATGGCGGCACATTATTTCTCACTGAAATTGGTGATCTTTCATTACCGCTTCAAGTGAAAATTCTTACAGTTCTCGATGATAAAGAATTTTTTCCTGTTGGAGGATCAAAAAAAATCAGTGTTGATGTGCGAATAATAGCTGCCACACATAGGGATTTAGGCGAACTTGTCAGACAGGTAAAATTTCGTGAAGATCTTTACTACCGACTTAATGTCCTCCGTCTGCACCTGCCGCCATTAAGAGAAAGGGAAGATGATCTTCGTCTCCTGCTTGATCATTTTTTTCTTGAATTCAGAAAAAATTTAAACAAAAAAACCAAAGGGTTCAGTGATGCCTGTCTGAAAATATTATCGTCTTACAATTATCCGGGAAATATCCGCGAATTAAGGAATATTGTGGAATATGCGGTCAATGTTTGTCCGAATGAGGTCATTCAGCCGGAGCATTTGCCTAAAACTTTGCTCTTAAAACCACACACCTCTTCTCAAACAACTTCATATGGAGATATGGAGGACAGAGAGGATGAGACAAAAACAATGAAAAATTCTGAAAATTTAAAGACTTTTTCAGGTTCCAAAATTGTCGGTTGGGGTGAAGTAGAAAGGAACATGATCCTGCAGTCCTTGACTAAAACAGGAGGTAACCGTTCCAAGGCAGCAGAACTGCTTGGTTGGTCCCGCAGTAAACTATGGAGAAAAATAAAACACCATGGTTTGGAATAAAATGTTTGATGCAGTTTGCATTTGTTTAATAAAAACCTGAATTTTTAAAATTTAAATCAATCATGAAAATATTGGTAACAATACAAAAAAATGAGGTAGCGCCCCGATTTGACTATTCTTCTGAAATTCTCATTACCGAAACAGAGGGAGAAGAAATTATCGGAAATCCAAGAATTATTTTGCTTCCCGGAACATCCGGAGAAGACATCTGTGGTCTGGCTACCAAAGAAAATATTTCAATGGTTATCTGTGGCGGTATTGAAGAGACCCATTACCAGTATCTCAAGTGGAAAAAAATAAAGGTTATTGATGGTGTCATTGGACCATATGAAAAGGCTATAAAATTTGCCATAGCAAATAATCTTAAGCCGGGAGCAATTTTGCCCGGTGCCAGTATTGTTGGGGAAAAGTCATGAGAAAGAAATCAGGATTGATAAAAAAGATCTTCTTCGACGTGGGAGATTACCATGAAACAATGACTTCCCCCGAGCGATATCGTCGATTTCGCCGAACCCTGTCCCTGGTTATGATTGCAGCTTTCCTTGTACCGCTCATATTGACCACAATGTTAAGTTATTACGCATATCGTTCCAATATGCTGGCATATCTTCGCTGGAACGCTGAAAGTGCGACCAAAACCATTGAAACATTTTTAACTGAACTCCAGACTGTCCTGCTTTATGCTGCTGAAGGGCACACTTATGAAGAATTAATCAACCAGGACAACCTGAATGAACTTTATCACCGTCTTAAGACTCATTATCCCGGAGTGGTGGATCTGGGTATTATTGATCACAAAGGATTCCAGAGGGCATATGCAGGACCATATGAACTTGCAGGGAAGGATTATAGTAATCGTGAATGCTGCAACACTTCCTCAGTCGGTAAAACAGTAATCGGAAAGATTGAGTTGGGTTACCGGAATGTGCCCCACTTCTGTATTTCGGCTAATGTTATTTCCCCAACCAGCGGCAAGAGTTGGACATTCAGGACCAGCATCGATGCCACAACCCTGGATAAATATATTGACAAAATAAGTACAAGTCCTTTATCGGACATTTTTCTTGTTTCACGGCAAGGTGAACCTTTGCTTCAGTCTACCTCACAAATATACGGCTCTCCCTTAACCCCGTATCCGTTTAAACTTCCGAGCAACCGTATCGGCGTGACCATTTCAGAAGAAAGAGGTGTCTGGGATTATGTTGTTTTAAAAGCTGTCTCTTATATAGAAGGAACACCCTGGGCGTTAGTTCTTGTAAAGCACGGCTATCTTTACGGGAAAGACTGGTCTTTTTTTAAGGCCCGTTTGTTTTTTATTGTCATGATCAGTACCCTGTTGGCCTTATTTGTTATTTTACAGATCACCAAATTTTTTGTGGGACGCATTCGTGAAGCGGATGAAAAACGTGAATCCATGATGGCTGAAATCGAGCATACGAGCAAATTGGCCTCTATCGGTCGTCTGGCAGCAGGAATAGCACATGAAATAAATAATCCTCTGGCAATCATAAGCGCTAAAACCGGATTGATAATGGACCTGCTTGAGCTGTCTGAGGATTTTAAATACAGGGAAAAAATCGGATCCGAAATTCATGGAACAGCTAATGCAGTTGAGCGCTGCAAGGTTATTACCCACCGTCTTCTGGGTTTTGCGCGAAGAATGGATGTATCCCTTGAATCCATCAGCATTAATAACCTCATGCAGGAAGTGTTAAGTTTTCTTGACCAGGAAGCACTGTACCGAGGCATTAATGTTGATCTGGATTTAGGAGAATCCATACCTATCATTGAAAGTGATCGCGGTCAGCTTCAGCAGATTTTTCTTAACCTTGTAAACAACGCCATAGATGCAATTGGTAAAGATGGAAAAGTTACCATCAAAACAAAAAAATTGGACCAAAACTCAATTCAAATAGATGTAGTGGATAATGGCAAAGGAATTCCACAAAATATCATTAGTCATATTTTTGAACCATTTTTTACGACGAAAGAAAGCACCGAGAAAAGAGGCACTGGCCTCGGACTGTTTATAACATATGGTATTATTAAAAAACTGGGCGGCCATATTTCCGTACGAAGTACTGTAGGGGTAGGCACGACCTTTTCCGTAATCCTGCCAATTAAGATAAATTTGAGCCGGAGGGCGCATGATGTCGAAAGTGAAAGTACTGGTGGTTGATGATGAAGTTGACTTTGCTACTACCCTTGCAGAACGCTTGAATATAAGGGGGTTCCAAACGACCGCCTGCTTCTGTACCGAGGATGCGCTGGCCCTTATCCATGCCAAGGAGATTCCTGATGTGGTTCTGCTCGATTTAAAAATGCCGCATATGGACGGCATGGAAACACTTGAAGAAATAAAAAAATATAATCCCACCATTGAGGTCATCATGTTGACTGGGCATGGAGGTGGGATCCCTCTCATTGGGGCTGAAAGGAAAAAATATAGTCCCTTTGACTGCATTATGAAACCTGCGGACATTAATGAACTTACAACAAAGATAAACCAGGCTATGGCAAAACGGCAGATTGCCATAAACAGAGGAGAGGGGAAATGAAATCGCAGAAAAAAGACCGCCTCAGGGAGATGCAGCTGGCTTTTGTCGGCAAGATGATGGCAGGTCTTTCCCATGAGTTTAAGAATCATCTGGCGATTATCAAGGAATTAAACGGTCTGATAGAAGACCTGCTTATGCTTGAAGAGTCAGGACAGTCACCTGACAGGGACCGTTATAAAAAAATAACTTCCGGGATTAATGAGCGTGTCGGGCAGGCAGCAGAAATGTGCAGTTTTCTCAGTGGATTTTCACACAGGATGGATCAACCCCTATCATCAATAAGCGTCTCCGATGTTTTGCAGGAAAAAATTTACCTTCTCCGCCGGTTTTCACAGCAGAAACAGGTGGAACTGAGCGCTTCATTTGAAGAAGACATGCCTCTGATATTCAATGATCCAGCCCTGCTGCAATTTGCAATTTTTTGCATCGTCTGGCCAGCTCTTGAATTATTGGAATCAGGTAGTCGGATATTGATTACTGGCAAGGGAAAGGGCCTATCCGTAGAAATTGCTGTTAGTCTAGAAGGCAAAATGAAACAATCAGAAGATGAAACTTTCTGGAAAGATATGCTTCCTGAGGTTTTGCAAATGTTGGGGGCCGAATTTACACGCAGAGTTAATAAAGAAGGAAATGAAGAGATAGTAGTTACTATTGCATCCATTGACAGTCTGTCTCGCGACGATATGTAAAATATATGAAATTTGTTAAGCCAAGGCAGCTTTTGTTTTAATTTGTTTTATTTTGAATCATCAGTTTTTGTTTTTTGATCTTGTCTTTGTGTTTGCATTTAATATGCTGATAATAAACATAAAAACAACAAATATTACGTATTTGTACCTATGTATTATGTTTCTTATTGTTTCATATTGTCTATTTTTTGAATGTAATGGATCGCGAACAAAGCAAACAACTATTTGATATTATTATAAATAACATGAATGGCACGCTTCTTGCTTTAATATATGCTGAAGACAAACCCTTAAATCATTATGTCTGATGCTAAAAAAGGAGGCCTGTTATGAAAAACTTTTTAAGTACATTCCAAAAAAATATGATGGCAGCAACTTTTGCTGAAGCTGGCGAATGGGACACAGCAAAAGAAATGACTCCTGTCACAAAATTATCAAGAGAGCCAAGCTTGCTGAATAGAATTTTTATGGCCGTAACTTTTGCTGAGTCAGGGATTCAGGATGAGGCGATTCGTTTAATGGGGCCAAAGACGGTTCGCAACAGAGGTTTTAATTCAGCAATTTCAAATGATCTTGGTCTGCACGGGGTTCGACTGACGTATGGTACAATTAGAATATAATCGGTTACGAGACCTTTCAAACATATATAGAAAAGACCAGACCGGATCAGATAGAATTAATTATTGGAGGCATGATGAGTTCAACAGTCCTTCTTTTAGTGGAAGATTCTTCTTTCTTGCAGAATTTGTCCGGAAGCCTGAAGCGGCTTAAGGCTTCGGTTTTTACAGCAGGTAGCAAGCATGAAGCCCTGGAAGTGTGTTCAAACCATGAAGTTGACCTGGCGCTTCTGGATATTAGGCGAAAGGGTGACGAAGCGATGCAGGTTCTGGCACGTCTGAAGAAAAATCGACCTGAAACTGAAGTGATTCTGATAAGTGACTCCAAAAACATTGGTTTTGCCATAGAGGGCATGCGTCAAGGGGCCTCTGATGAAATTACAGTTCCTTTTGATATCGACTCATTTAAAAAAGCAATAAAAAGTGCATTAAGACGGAGAAAATCCAATCTGGAGGCTTTCCGGAAGCGGAATATACTGAATGTTTTTCAAAATACAATGATAGCAGCAACTTTTGCTGAAGCAGGAGAATTTGAAACAGCTCAAGACATGTCCAAGGGTGATGTCAAGAAAGAAAAAAATGTCTGAACATATTGTTTTTAGACAAATTGGAGGGTCCCATGAAAGAAATTAATGTACTTCTTGTTGATGACGAGCAGAAATTTGTAGATGCATTATCCGAACGGCTACAGATGCGCGACATGGAGAACGAAACCGTCTATGACGGCGAAGAAGCCTTGAGCTTTGTGGACGACAAGGAGCCGGATGTCATGGTTCTTGATTTAAAAATGCCTGGCATTGACGGCATGGAGGTCCTCCGTCGTGTGAAGAAAAAATTCCCGGCAATACAAGTAATCATTCTAACAGGACATGGGACAGACCGGGATGAAGAGGAATCAAGACGCATAGGGGTGTTTGACTACCTGAACAAGCCAGTTGATATTGAAGTACTGGTGAATCGCATTAAGGCAGCACATTTGAATAAAATTGAGGGCAGTATGGCTGCTGCTGCATTTGCGGAAGCCGGAGAGTATGAGACCGCCCGTGATGTCATGAAAGAAAGTGAGGATCCGGAATCAAAATAATCAAGGCGGACATTATGGAAAAAAGAAAAGCCAATGTATTGCTAGTTGATGACGAGGAACAGTTTTTGGATGTGCTTTCGCAGCGTCTTGAGGCCAGGGGTATGAAAGTAAAAGCCGTAACCAGCGGGGAAGATGCTGTTGACCAGGTGGTAGATCATAATTTTGACGCGATAATAGTCGATCTTGCCATGCCTGGTATAGATGGTATTGAAACTCTGAAACGCATCAAAGAGAAACGTCCGGACCTTGAAATTATCATGTTGACCGGACATGCAACTGTAAAAAGCGGCATCGAAGCAATGAAATTAGGGGCGGATGATTTTCTCGAAAAGCCCGTCGATCTTAATGTGCTGCTGGAGAAGATCGGTGAGGCAAAGAACAAAAGAATGCTTGTGGTGGAAAAAGGTCGCCAGGAAGAGGTGAAAAAAATTCTCAAAAGCAAAACCTGGTAACCCAAGCAAATGTTAGACTCTTTCCGACAAGGAAGTATCGTGCAGGTGGCTGGAGTCACTGTCCGGAAAAGATCAGGCGCGTATCTTTCAGGATTTGTTGAAAGAGTTTTTTTATACTGCCAGGTCACATATCCCTTTCAACAAAATTAAATGGAGTAAAAGTATGGCTTCTGACAACCCGGTTGTAAGAGACCTGGTAATTCCATTGAAAGATTTTCCCCATCTAAATGAAACCCAGACTCTCCATGACGCAGTTGATGTCCTTCTTTCCTATAAATGTGGTGAGTATGGCCGCATACGATATGCTGAAATTCTGATTCTGAATGACAAAAACCAGCTCAGTGGCCGTGCGAGGTTGCAGGATATTTTACTGAGCCTGGACCCCCGCTTGAAAGATGCTTCTAAAGTCAAGGGATTTGAAGGAAAAGGGACGGGTTTTCTTGATCTGGTAATTCTCTGGGAAGATTCTTTCTTTGTGGAATGCCGGAAATGGTCCCATATTCCTATTAAAAATCTCATGTCGCCAATAAAATATACTGTCAAGGGAAACGATCCTGTTTTAAAGGCGCTGGCTATTATGACAAACACACAAATTTTTGTCCTCCCTGTTGTTGAGGAAAACCGTATTCTCGGTGTCATCCGTCTCAAAGAAATATTCACAGCCATCACCGCCAGATGCAAAATATAAATTAAACAGAAGGACAAGGATTAGGAAAATGACGAATTCAGATGCAGAAGTGGGGCTAGCAGTCGAAAAAACGCCGATTAATTGGAAGAGAATACTCTCTCTGGTTACAGGTCTGGCATTGTTTACGATTGTTTATTATTCTCCCATGTGGCCTGATGCTGTCGACCCGCTTGGTGAACATTTTATCCTCACCAAAGAAGGAAAAGGTGCAATTGCAGTTTTTCTACTTGCCGCCACATGGTGGGTATTTGAGGTTGTGCCCATTGGCATAACCAGTCTTACAATCGGCATGCTGCAGGCATTATTTTTCATCCGACCAGCAAAAATCGCGTTTAATGATTTCATGGATCCGTCAGTTCTTTTTATTTTCGGATCCATTGTTATAGGTATGGTGTTCACAAAGACCGGCCTGACGAAACGGATTGCCTATAAAATGCTCTCCATTGTAGGCGAGAAAACCAGTATGATTTACCTGGGCTGTTTTATATTGACAGCAGCCCTTACTCACATAATGGCCCATACAGCTGTTGCAGCAACTATGTTCCCCTTGTTGATGGCCATTCATGCGCTTTACAGCGACGAAGAAGGGCCCACAAAGTTTGGTAAGGGACTGTTTATGGGCATGGCCTATGTAGCCGGTGCCGGAAGTATCGTAACATTACTCGGTGCTGCCCGCGGTGCAGTGGCCCTCGGTTTTTACAGAGATATCACCGGTACAGACATAAGCTTCTTCCAGCTATCGTATTATATGGCTCCCATTGGCTGGATAATGACTTTTCTTCTCTGGGGATTCTTCATGTTTACATGTAAACCTGAAAAATTGGAAATTCCGGGACTTAAAGAAAAAGCAAAAAGAATGTACAAAGAACTGGGTACCTGGTCCACGCAGGAAATACTGGCCGTAATCATAGTAATTTCAACAATCGTTTTCATATCCGGAAAATCTTTTGTTCCCGCTATGACAAATCTTCATAAAACGGGCATTCTTCTCTGTTCTACTATTCTGTTTTTCATTGTCAATATCCTTGACATTGATGACCTGGAAGAAATTCCATGGAATATCATTCTGCTTTTCGCAGGTGCAATGTCCATCGGTTTCTGTCTCTGGGAAACAGGAGCAGCCAAATGGATGGCTGTTAACTGGCTCACCATGTTTCAGAACGCACCGGCCATTGTCTTTATACTTGGTATGGCATTTTTCGTCATGATGATGACCAATTTTATAATGAATGTAGCGGCAATAGCCATATCACTTCCTGTGGCCCTGGTTATTGCTCCATATCTTGGTGTGGCAGGGGAGGTAATAGTATTCTCTTCCCTGGTTGTTGCGGGAATGCCCTTTCTGCTTCTGGTGGGAGCTGCACCAAACGCAATCGCTTACACTTCAAAGCAGTTCACTACAGGAGAGTTTTTTTACTACGGAATTCCAGCAAGTATTTTGCTTATGGTGGTCACCTGGGTCGCTGTGCAATTTATCTGGCCGCTCATGGGTATGCAAATATATCTTCCAGCTTCTTTATAAAAGCTCTGCAAGTGAGCATATTTAGATAAATATAACAGACTCACTTGTTTTCTCCCTTTTCTCGATACTAGTTTTTTCCTAGCAATTTACATCTGTTTTTTAAACGTTGAATCATGTTCATTCCTGTTGATACAATCATGGTCAATCAAAGCTTTGTGTGATTATCGATGCATTAAAAAAACGGTATGTCACTTCATGCACATCTTAAACAACGGGGAGTTTATATATGGCTGAAATCATCCAGACACAAACTGTCATTACAGCAGAGGATGCATTGAAAACCGAAATCATCCTGAATCAGGTTCTCATTGATATCCTGATTAACAAGGGAGTTATTTCTGAAGACGAAATGATCTCAGGTATAAAAAGGATCAAAAGGGAAAGGCAAATTCTGGCAAATGACTGGGATAGTCTCCTGTAATAATTTTCAAGCAGGTACTGCTCCAATCCCTTGTCTGAAATTGCAATCTATAAAACTGACTCAATAGATCGGAAAAAACTTATCACCATATATGTGTTGGGGCTGGGAGGAGTCGGGCATATTTTATCGTGCTATGATTTGATTTGGGTAGGGAAAATTGTTAACAATGTCAGCCGTTACATTATTACACCATAAATCAATAGTCGCTTTTTTGTATATATCTTTATCTTTTGCAAATTCATCAATTTGACCAAGAAATATTTCATGCTCTTTAACATTGATTAAAATTTTATCTGAAATAACCATCCTACTGTTCCCTTCCATATCAATAGTATGGCCGGGGAAAGTTATTATTGCGACTAAATCTCCTTCTATTGTTCTTGTAACTGGGCCGATACCTGTCGCGTTCCAGAATCCTTTGATCTTTTCAAGAATTTCTTGAAAAACTTTCTGGTTTTTATTTTGGGAAATTACATGCAGACGAGGTATTCTATTGTGTTCTGCAATATGTATAATTGTTACAACCGGAATTTCCGGGTTGCCTGTTTCCCACATAATCCATGGTGCACACTTATCTTTCGGCATTTCGACAGAAAGAAACTGCTCTGGTGTCAGTCTCCCAACATAGACACTTCTGTATACATCCTGTTTCTCTGCGCTGGATATAGCTGAAATTCCGAGAGAGATTAAGACAACAACAAATAATAAGATATTTTTTTTCATTCAGTTGCTCCTAGACATCAATTGAGGATAATGTGGGGCTCCTTGGTGCTTGTTCGTGGTGGCACGATATCCGTGTAGTTTTTTATTTAAGAAGGCAGTTTAAGGCCATTCAAACTTTTCTTGTCTTTTATTTTCTTGGCCCATTCTTTCATGGTTTCATTGAGATCAATCAGTAGTACAGGAAGATGTAAAATACCTACTTTCTTGCAATCCATTAGAGTATCTGCGTCAACTTCAAGAATTTTTGATATAAGTTTTTGCCTCGGAATATCAGCCAGTTCAGCTAATAAATCTAATTTCATCAAGGTGTCAACAGGTAAATCAATTGAAATTTTTTTTGTTTTTTGCTTTTTCATATTATACTATATTATAAAAGAATATTTATATCAATAAAATATTACTTACTATTATATTATATTATTTGTCAACAAAATCTTGTTATGTTTTTCAAATACTGATTAGAATAAAATATGTTATTATAATGTTAAATATTCTTCTGCCCTTCCCTTAATACATGGAATCTGCAAAAAGGAGTCTCTAGCCAATGGCCTCTGAAACGCAAAAAAAATCCAGGCTTATTGTCTTCTTTTTTATTGGGTGCATCCTTTTTAATTATCCGGTTCTCTCCTTATTCAGTGATGAAAAAAAAGAAATTTTCGGCATCCCTTTGCTTTATGCATATGTATTTGCAACCTGGGCTTTATTAATTGGCCTGACATTCATTACGGTTATGACTCATCGAAAACAGGATTTTCACCATTCGGACAAGGTGGACTGATGCCTTGGAATTACATTGTCGTCATAACAGCCTTTACATACCTTGGCATGATGTTCGCTATTGCCTACTACGCTGAGAGACGTGCTTCAGCCGGACGCAGCATTATAAACAATCCCTGGGTCTACTCTCTTTCCATAGCTGTATATTGCACGGCCTGGACATATTACGGGAGTGTTGGCCGCGCTGCCTCCTCGGGTCTTGAATTCCTTGCCGTATACATAGGCCCGTCACTAATGGTCCTCCTGTGGATGACTGTTCTTCGTAAAATCATCCGCATATGCAAAACCCATCGTATAACAACCATCGCTGATTTCATCTCTTCACGATATAGCAAAAGCCTGACCCTGGGTGGCTTGGTTACCATTTTTATGGTTATTGGCATCGTGCCATATATCTCCCTGCAGATTAAAGCTGTTTCAACCAGCATTAATGTCCTTATTATGTACCCGGAGATTGCCAACTACGTTTCTTCAGGACCAATCTGGCTTGATACGGCTTTTTATGTGTCAATTGTAAATGCCGTTTTTACTATCATCTTTGGGACCCGGCATCTTGATACCTTTGAACGCCATGAAGGCATGGTGGCAGCTGTTGCCTTTGAATCACTTGTAAAATTATTAGCCTTTCTCGCTGTGGGTATATTTGTCGTGTATGGGATGTATGATGGTTTTGGAGATATTTTCATAAATGCCCGGGCCATCCCCCATTTAGACGAACTCTTTGCCATGGAAGGGAGTGACTATTTGAGATGGACCACTATCACTGTTATTTCCGCCATGGCAATAATGTTTCTCCCGCGCCAGTTTCAGATGCTGGTGGTTGAAAATGTTGATGAAAGTCATATTAAAAAGGCGTTATGGATATTCCCGCTCTATTTATTTCTTATCAACATCTTTGTATTGCCAATAGCTTTTGGAGGGCTGATTCGTTTTCCAGCTGGAATTGTGAACCCAGACACCTTTGTTTTGACTCTCCCCCTGGCTGAGCATCAGGATATACTTGCCATTTTTGCATTCCTCGGTGGTTTGTCTGCTTCAACTGCAATGGTTGCTGTATCGAGTATTTCTATCAGTACCATGGTCAGCAACAACCTCATGCTTCCTGTCATGGTAAGGCTTGGCTTCCTGAATGTCAGCACGAGCCGGGATCTCAGTGGACTGATCCTTAAGATTCGGCGGCTTACTATTATTTTTCTGCTTCTTCTTGGTTATTTCTACTTTCGTCTGGCCGGCGGTCATCTCGCCCTGGTCACCATTGGCCTTATGTCATTTGCTGCAGCTGCGCAATGCGGCCCTGTTATTGTGGGCGGAATTTTCTGGAAAGGAGGTACCAGGTTGGGGGCGTTAACCGGGCTGGGAGGCGGTTTTGCCGTATGGGCCTATACCATGTTGCTGCCGCTTTTTGCCCAAACAGGATGGCTTCCTCTGAGTTTTATTGAAGACGGCCTTTTCGGCATAACCCTGCTTAAGCCATATCAGTTGTTTGGCCTTGAGGGACTCGGTTGGTTTGAACATGGTGTTTTCTGGAGCATGCTGGTGAATATTAGCGGTTATTTTATTGTTTCCATGTTTACAGGCCACCGAAGCAGTACAGGACATGTTCAGTCTGCATTATTTGTGGACATATTCAGGCCGGAGAAGAGAACAAAATACTGGGCCGATAATTTTTCAGTTGCTAATCTCGAGCATCTCTTAAGCCGATTTCTTGGTGATGAATCTGTTAAAAGGATATTCACCGATTACGGCCATGCCTTTGCTGGTACGGCTGAGGAAAAAGAGGATCTTGCAGATTATGCTGAGAAAATACTCGCCGGGGCCATTGGTGCAACTTCCGCCCGTTTGGCAGTGGCTTCTGTTTTGCACAAATCAACAGTTATCAGTGATCCTATAACAGCAGAGGAATCCATACGGGAAAGTGAATCTCGCTTGCAGGCTATTATGGACAACACTTCTAATGTGATATTCCTGAAAGATACCCAAGGTCATTATATTCTTGTTAACCGCCGTTTCGGTAAATTTTTCAATTTTACCAATGAAGAAGTCGTCGGTAAAACAGATTATGATATTTTTCCGGAAAAGATGGCAGACACATATAGAGTTAATGATAAAAAAGCCTTAAAGGCAGGAATTCCGATTCAGGCAGAAGAGGTTTATTGCCAAGAAGATGGGTGCCATACCTACCTAGTAATAAAATTTCCGATGTATGATTCAACCAGAACAGTTTATGGCGTCTGTTGTATAGCTACAGATATTACAGACCGCAAAACCAATGAACTTGAATTACAAAAAAGTCATGATCGGTTGAAACAGGCACTGGAAGACACTATTACTGCTATTGCTAGGGCGGTTGAAGCACGTGACCTCTATGTGGCCGGCCATCAACGAAGAGTTGCCCAACTTGCTGTCGCCATTGCCAAGGAGATGGGCTTAGATGACAGCCGGGTTGAAGGAATTTATATGGGGGCAATCATTCACGATATAGGCAAAATACATCTGCCGGCTGAAATTCTTAACAAACCTGCACGGCTTTTTGACACAGAATTTTCTCTTGTCAAAAGTCACCCTGCTGTCGGGTACGATATATTGAAAGATGTTAAATTGCCCTGGCCAGTTGCCCAGATTATTCATCAGCACCATGAACATCTTGATGGCTCAGGTTATCCTCAGGCACTTACGAAAGAAAAAATTCTGCTTGAAGCTCGAATTGTGTGCGTTGCAGATGTGGTAGAAGCTATGGCAGGTCATCGGCCATACAGACCAGCAAAGGGCATAAAAAAAGCTCTAAAGGAAATAGAAAAGCACAAAGGGGTTTATTTCGATCCTCAGGTGGTAGATGCGTGCTTCCGCCTATTTCATAATAATAAATTTAACTTTGAGAAAGAATAGCACTTTATATTTGATAGGTTGGTATTTTTAATTCAGGCAAACTCCTTCCCTTCTTCCTCATTGACCTTTTTAAAAAAAGGACATTGTAAACAACTGACAATACTTAAAGCAGAAGTACCTTTGATTGTATCAAAGCATAGTGTTCCTGCTATTTTCCAACAAAATCGGCCAGCATTAACACCATTATTTATATTATTATGTAGCGCATCTGTTGATGCTGGACATACACCAAGTTTATCGGCGTTGGTCCCATTTGGTTCCCGACCGCATTTCATAAATTCCCAGCAATTTTGGTTTGTTTTTTGGGTCATAATGAAAAATTTCCTCAATTATTTTGAGTCATCTTCTGATTGAGATTTAAAGAAGGACCATTATTTAATAATATAAGAATAAGGGCAGGAACTAATCAAGTGCCACAATGTGCTTTAAGCTTGCCAAATCTAAAAGTACATATTGCTTGCCCAAATAGAAACTATTTAAGGGAAAAACTCATTTGTCGTGTGTCATGAATATAGTTATACTTTTATCAAATCTTTTGATTTTGATCGAAAGCTATAAAAATATTACATTGATGGGTTTATTATGCAGAATCCAAAACTCGATTTAGAAACAGTTGACAACCAAAAGGCCATCCTTATTGTTGAATGTCCAGAGTGCGGTGATAAATCAAGGTTTTTGCTGGATGAAGTCTCCCCTGGGACATCAGTTCTTTGTAATTGTGGAGGGGTTTTGAATCTTACGGACGATAGCCTTAAATCAATACTACAGAAATTTGACGACCTAAAAAAAGAAAACCCCTGAAGTGGTTTGGGAATGTCAAGTTTCTTGCCACTATGTTAACTAGTGGGGGTAGGTTTACTGCTTAATATTTAAACTGGCAATAGTGACTTTTTGAGAAAGTGTCGAAACAGAAGATTTTCAACAGTTTTACACCCTAACTATTTATTTTTCCTCTCACTTTTCACCCAACTTAGAAAAGTCATATCCTGACGGATTCTGGAACAACCTCAGTTCAAATTCAGGGATAGCAGCCAGCAGATGGTCAAAGAGATCTGCCTGGATTGCTTCGTAATTAGCCCAGACTTGATCGTTGCTAAAGACATAGATCTGGATTGGCAAACCATACTGGCTTGGTTCAAGATGTCTGACTAGAAAGGTCATGCTCTGATGGATTTTGGGGTTTTTTTTCAGATAAGCAATTATATAAGCCCGGAAAACGCCGATGTTGGTCTGGCGCCTGCCGTTTATAAGTTGTTCTGAATTTGAAGCGTATTCCTTATTGTAACGAGCTATTTCTTCCTGTTTTTCTGCTATGTAGTTTTCTATGAGATCGAACTTATGAAATCGTTCGAGCATTTCATTAGTGCAGAATTTTATTGAACTCATGTCAATATGCAAGGACCGTTTAATACGGCGTCCGCCTGATTCGCTCATGCCTCGCCAGTTTTTGAAAGCATCAGAAACAAGGCTGTAAGTGGGTATAGTGGTTATAGTCTTGTCCCAATTGCGGACCTTGACTGTATGGATTGAAACATCGATCACATCACCATCAGCTCCGTATTTAGGCATCTCTATCCAGTCCCCAACACGTATCATGTCAAGCCCGGATAACTGGATGCTGGCGACAAAACCTAAAATAGTATCCTTGAAGACGAGCATGAGTACAACAGTGAACCCGCCAAGTATGCTAAGGACTCCCCATGGAGATTTTCCTGTGAGAACGGAGACAATGAAAATGCCTGCCATAACATAAGCGATGATCTTAACTCCATCCAAATATCCTTTTATGGGACGGCGGGATGAAACCTCTGACTTATTATAGATTTCCCGGATTGCAAGTAAAATAGAATCAAGCATCCATACACCGGCAAAGACAAAGAATACCAAGGCGAACCGTTTGAAGAGTTCAGAGGTTATGGCCTGACCTGGCAGCATGAGATCCGCTGACATATAAACAACGATGATAGGCATGAGTAAGGAAAGACGCTTGACAAAACCGTGTTGGACCAGGGCATCATCCCAGGTGTTAGTACTGCGTTTAAAAATAATTTCAATAACATGGACTATGTAGCGCTTGGTGGTCCAGTATGATGCATATGCCAGTAGAAGGATTAGGAAAATGCTTGCAGTAATACCGATGAAATTAGCTGTTGGTTCTGTCACGCCATTAGCGACAAGAAAATCAGTTATGAGAAGATTGTTCATATTGTTTTCAGGAGTTAAGGATTAAAAAGATTCAGATTTAAAGTATCAAGTTAACGGAAAAGGGGGAAAGCTTCAAGACAAGTAAAAATTATTAAACAAAGAGGTGGATTAGAATACCAGCAAAAGAAAATTGTGAAATTATTCTATCTTCTTTTTTTCAATTTGGTTGAGAAATAATTCTCTTTATTATTAAAATAATTAAGTTTTTTAAAAGTTCAGATATATTTCTAAAATATTTAAAGTATCTTTCCCAGCAACTTATCAATAACCACTTTGAATTCCTGAAGTTTAAGCAGGTAGAGTAGAAGCCCATAAACAGCGGCACCGGATGCAATAAAAAAGAACAACCCGAGTAATTCGTTTAAGAAACCGCTTTGCATCCAACCAAGAAGTTTTGTTGTTGACCAGTAAAGATACAGTCCCATTACAAGAGCAGCACTGAAAACTTTGCCTAACCCGGTAAAAAGGTAGAAAAGAGAGAAACCTTCGAGTTTCCAGTACAGAATACAACCGAGAAAAAGGAAATTAACGGTCATGGCCCCAGAGATCGATAGTGCCATGGCTTTGTGTTGCAAGAAATTAATAGTGAGAAGAATTATAACAATATTTGCTCCCACGGCCAGAAAGCTTCCGGCAACAGGATAGCGTGTATCATCAAGGGCATAAAAAACCGGAACCATAACTTTGACTGAGGCATAGGCAAAGAGTCCCAGAGCATAGAAACGAAGAGCTTCTGCAGTTTTCAATGTGTCTATTGCAGAAAAATTACCGTGCTCAAAAATTAACCGTATAATCGGCTCAGCAAGAAGAATCAGGCCGACTGTTGCGGGAATGGTCAGAGAAAAAGCCATGGTAAGTGAGGAAGTAAATGTTTCTTTCAGGCGAACGAAATCTTTCATGGCAGCCTGGCGGGACAGGAGGGGCAGGGCGGCAATTGAAATGGCCACTCCGAAAACCCCCACGGGAAACTGAAAAAAACGGAAGGCGTAATTCAGCCAGGAGAGACTGCCTTCCTGGAGAGACGAGGCAAAATAGGTATTGATGAAAACATTTATCTGCAGGGCGGCTAATCCGAAAACAGCAGGGGCCATGAGTTTTAAAATACGAAGAAGGCCTGGATCTCTGAGGTTAAGGTGTGGCTTGAAAGTAAAACCCGTGCGGAAAAGGGATGGAAGTTGGCCGACAAGCTGCAGCACACCTCCTATCAGGGTGCCAATGGCCATGCCCACTATAGAAGGTTGGCCATTTTCACCCAGTAGAAAAGCAAGACTTACGCCGCCAACGATGGAGCCGATATTGAAAAAACTTGAAGCAAGGGCAGGTATAAAAAAACGACCTTTGGTATTGAGAATTCCCATAACCACAGATGAGAGAGAGATGAAAATAAGAAATGGAAACATGATCATGGTGAGAAGATGGGTTAATGCGACCTTGTCCGGAATTTTTTCAAAATCAGCATCAACCAGTGCTAGAACGATCCTGTCGGCAAAGAGTATGCCGAGAATGGTGATAATACTTAAAAGTATTGAAATGAAAACAAGAACATTTCCGGCCAGTTTCCATGTGGCTTCCCGGCCGCGTGTTTCATCGTAATCTGAAAAAACCGTTACAAAAGCTGCACTAAGGGCACCTTCGCCAAATAGATCACGTAACAAATTTGGAATTCTGAAAGCAACTACAAAAGAATCAAAGGCAAACCCGGCGCCGAACATTATGGCAAAAGCCTGTTCTCTCACCAGGCCGAGGACTCTACTGCACATAACGGCAATACTTACCTTTGAGGCTGAGCTGGCAATTTTGCTTGTGTCTTCTGCCGGTTTTTGCATTTGAGACCTGTAAGATTTAATGAGGGCTGTTTATAAAAAATACGATTTTTTTTGCTACTCTAGCAGGCTGATGAAAAGAAGACAATGTTCTTGCTTGACTTTGCCGTTACCTTATGCATAGTATGCATTGCTTTATAATTCTTATAAATGTTGCTAGCAGAAGTTCAACGATTTAGAATAAGTGTTTTGGAAAAAATAAATCGATAGGGAAAGAATGGAAAACACGATTTTCCGGTTCCACTGTAGTTATTAATTGGAGGGTTTCATGACGGACGTTAAGCTGGTTAGAAATGTGGCAATATTAGGACATGGTAATTGTGGAAAAACCACCCTGGCAGAGGCCTTGCTTTTCAGTTCAGGTAAAACAAATCGTCTGGGCAAAGTAGATGATGGTTCGTCCACTATGGATTTTGAGCCGGAAGAGATTAAGCGTGATATCTCTATTAATGCATCATTCAATCATTATACCTGGAAAAAACATGAAATTTTCCTGGCCGACACTCCTGGAGATGACAACTTCATCAATGAGGCCAAGTTTGTAGCCAGGGTTGCAGATTGTGCATTGTTCTGTATCGGTGCGGCAACCAGCGTAAAAAATCAGACCACAAAATTTACTGATTTTATTGAAGAAAGGCATTTACCCACAATCATTTGTATTACCCGTATGGATCGTGAGAGGGCCAATTTCGCGGGAGTTATTGAGGGAATTAAAGCCAACCTTCCCTTAAAACCTGCAATAACATATGTGCCGATCGGGGCTGAAGAAAAATTTAAAGGCGTAGTTAATGTTATAAATCAGAAAGCGTACATGTTCGATGATAAGGGCAAAACCAAAGAAGCAGATATTCCTGAGGATATGGTTGATGAAATTGCGGCGTATAGGGAAAACCTGATGGAGCAGGTCGCAGAAACCGATGATGACCTCATAGAAAAGTTTCTTGAAGAAGGTGAATTGACCGATGAAGACCTGGTAAATGGCCTGAAAGCAGGAGTACGGTCCGGTGAGATCAGCCCGGTGAGTGTTACGGCCGCTTTCAAGAATCAGGGCGCTGACCTGCTGCTCGATATGATCAACGAACTGCTTCCTGCTCCAAGTGAATGTCCCACCCAGGTTGGAACGGACCCGAAGAGTAAAGATATTACAGAAAGAGAGCCGACACCTGATGCACCTTTTTCAGCCCAGGTGTTTAAAACCATGGCAGATCCATTTGCCGGAAGGTTGACTCTTTTCAGAGTTTACTCCGGCACCCTGTCCGGAGATAGTTTTTATAATTCAACCAGGGATATCAGTGAACGATTCGGCCAAATATTTATAATGGAGGGCAAAAATCAGAAGCCTGTTGACTCTGTTGGCCCGGGAGCGATAGCTGCTGTAGCCAAGCTAAAAGAAACTGTTACCGGCGATACCCTCTGCACAGAAGTTCCCCCTATAGTTTATGAACCACTTATTCCTATCCCTTCGGTTATCTCTTATGCTGTGACAGCCAAAAAAGGCGATGAGGAGAAATTGTTTGCTTCCATAACAAAGATGTTGGACGAAGATCTGACCATGCAACTAACAAGGGAGTTACAAACAAAGGAAATACTCATTTCAGGAGTCGGGCAGGTCCACCTGGAAGTGATCGGTGAAAAAATCAAACGAAAATTCGGTGTGGAAATGGAATTGCATCTGCCGAAAATTCCCTATAAGGAAACCCTGAAAGGCAAGGCCCGTGTCCAGGGCAAGCATAAAAAACAGAGTGGCGGTCGGGGGCAGTTTGCAGATACCTGGGTTGAAATCGAACCATTGCCAAGAAGTGGCGGTTACGAATTTATTGATAAGATTGTTGGTGGGGCCATCCCCAAGACATATATCCCAGCCGTTGATAAAGGTATTCAGGAGGCCATGGAGAAAGGTATTCTTGCCGGGTATCCTGTTGTCGATGTAAAAGCACAGCTTGTTGATGGATCATTTCATGCAGTTGACTCTTCAGAACTTGCTTTTAAAATTGCCGGTTCACTTGCATTCAAGAAAGCTGCAACAGAAGCAAAACCAACGCTTCTCGAGCCGATAATGGATATCAGCATACGGGTTCCTGAAGACTGTGTTGGTGATGTTATGGGTGATTTAAATTCACGTCGCGGCAGGGTTATGGGTATGGATTCAGAGGCAAAAAATGAGGTAATAAATGCCCAGGTACCAATGGCTGAAATACAGAAATACGCTGCTGATCTAACCTCATTTACAGGTGGCAGGGGATCTTTTACCGTGGCATTCTCACATTATGAAGAAGTACCTGCCCAGATTGCTGAAAAAATTATCGAGGCGTCCAATAGCGAGGAGTAATTTTCAATAATGGTTTCTGCTGAAAGCGGTTGACCTGCAATATAAATAAAAAAACCTCGCCTGAGTGAAATTCTCGGGCGAGGTTTTTTTTTATGACTTTACTCCAGAATTAAAAACAATCTATTTCGATCTGGGAAGCTTCAGGGTCATCTGATCGGGCGGCAATTTCACCTATGTGGTAAGGTGTTTCACCTAATGCAGTTAACTGCTGCATCGCATCTTCCAGAATGCTTTCATCTACTATCACCACCATGCCAATACCCATATTAAAGGTACGGCACATTTCCTTTGCCGACACATTACCCTTGTTTTTCAGAAACTCAAAAATTGGTGGTATGGTCCAACTTTCGTAACGGATAATAGCTTTGCTTCCCTGGGGCAGAATTCTGGGAATATTATCAATAAATCCACCTCCGGTGATATGGACTAAACCGTTGATTTGGAAATTTTTGTTCAGATTCAAAATTGACTCGCTGTATATGCGGGTGGGCTTCAAAAGCTCTTCACCCAGGGTGCAACCGAACTCGTCCATGTATTTATCAACAGGAATTCCTAATTCTTCAAAACATATTTTCCTAACAAGAGAGTAGCCATTGCTGTGCAGACCGGAAGAGGCCAAGCCAATAATCTGATCACCGACTCTGATATCGGAACCATCAATAATTTTATCCCGTTCAGCAATGCCGACTACAAATCCGGCCATATCATAATCGCCTTCAGCATAAAGGCCTGGCATCTCGGCAGTCTCGCCTCCGATAAGAGAACATTTGGAGATTTTACAACCATCTGCTATACCTTTTATGATATCACTGGCAACATCGATATCAAGTTTACCTACGGAAAGATAATCAAGGAAAAATAATGGTTTGGCTCCTCCTACAGCAATATCGTTAACGCACATTGCGACAAGGTCAATGCCTATTGTATCATGCTTATTGCATTGCTTGGCGATATTGAGTTTGGTGCCAACTCCATCTGTTGAGGATACAAGAACAGGATCATCATACTGGTCGGAGCCGATAGCAAAAAGACCACTGAATCCACCAATATCGGTGAGCACGCCTCTGCCGAAGGTGGGCGTCACAATTTTTTTTATCCTGGAGATGAGTTCGTTGCCTTTGTCAATATCAACTCCGGCTTCGCTATATCGTGATGTTTGTGAGTCGCTCATTTATTTTTGAAAATTATTTAAATTTTTAGATTATGTATGAAAAATGCGGTGAATATTTGAAAGTATATGCATCTTCCTTAGAAAGACCAATATGTATAATTTTTGAACCCTGAAAAGTCAATCAAAATGATGATACCCTGGTAAGTTATCCCACTATGAATTCATGAAAAAAATCGGTTGAGATTATGCCTTACTGCAACCCTAAAATCTCACTGGAATGGTCGTTGAAATAGTCCAGTATTCCTGGTAGGATAACCGGCCAATGAAACTTCTATTTGCACTTATAGGTCTGGTTTTTATTTTGGAAGGATTGCCGTATCTCACATTTCCTGAAGCAATGCAGAGATGGCTAAAACAGCTTATTGAAATGAAGCCGGTCCAGTTAAGGATAGTAGGGATTGCTGCAGTTGGTATAGGCCTGCTTATCTGTTATGTAACGTTACGCACCAGCCTTTTTAATTAACTGATACTTTCTTTTGTGAATAAAAGCAGTATTTTAAAAATGAATTTAGGAGAAAAAGGGAAAAATGAGCCAGCAAAGAAGCAGTTGGAAGTCAAACCTGGGTTTTCTCCTCGCCGCCATTGGTTCTGCAATCGGTCTAGGTAATGTCTGGCGCTTCAGTTACATGGCCCATCAACATGGTGGTGGAGCTTTTCTGGTACCCTATCTTGTTGCGCTCATTGTTGCCGGTGTTCCAATCATGATCATTGAATATGGTATTGGTCATCGTGAAAAGGGTTCCTCCCCTTTGAGTTTTGCCAGGATAAATAAAAAATTTGAATGGATCGGATGGTGGATGCCTGTTGTCGCCATGTTCGGTATAATGCTCTATTATTCAGTTGTAATCGGTTGGTGCATCAATTATTTCTTCTATTCTTTTAACCTTGCCTGGGGTGCTGACACCCAGGGATTCTTTTTCAGCCAGTTTCTTCAGTTATCGGATTCCGCAGCGGATATTGGTGGTATTCGTATACCTATTGCAACAGCCACTTTTTTTGTCTGGATTTTATGCTGGTTTATCTGCTATCGGGACATTCGACACGGAATAGAAAAAGCGAGTGTCATCTTCATGCCAATTCTTTTCCTTTTAACTATTATCCTTGTATTCTGGAGTGTTTTTCTGGAAGGCGCATCGGATGCCATTTTAAATCATTATCTGCATGCTGATTGGTCCAAGATTAATTTGTTATCTTCCGATCCCGGTGTGCGTAGCGAGGCCGGTAAAGTCTGGGCAGCAGCATTTGGGCAGATATTCTTTACCCTTTCACTTGGTTTCGGCATAATGATCACCTATGCCAGTTATCTGCCCCATAAAACTGATATCGGCAGGAATGCTTTTATTACCTGCCTTGTTAACTGTTTTTATTCTTTTATCGCCGGTTTTGCTGTTTTCGGCATAGTGGGTTTCATGGCGCATAGCCAGGGAGTTCCCTTCGAAGATGCGATCAAAGGCGGGCCGCAGCTTGCCTTTGTGGTGTATCCCCAGGCAATCTCATTACTCCCGAGCATGAATGTACTTTTTGGAGTCATCTTTTTCCTGATGTTGGTAATAGCAGGTTTGACCTCCGGTATTTCCTTGGTGGAGGCTTTTGCCTGTGCCATCACAGACAAGTTTGACTGGCCACGAGGTAAAGTTGTGACAATGGTATGCACTTTAGGTTTTTTGGGCAGCCTTGTTTTTACCACGAGAGGAGGACTGTATCTCCTTGATATTGCTGACCACTTTATAACAAACTATGGACTGGTCGCAGGCGGACTTATGGAATGTATCATTATCGGTTGGATATTAAAGGCTTCAGTGTTGAGGAAGCACGTCAGCCGTCTCGGTACAATTATCCCGCCCCTTTGGGATATCCTGGTCAAGTTTATTACGCCGGCAATTCTTACCTACCTGCTGTATCTAACCCTGGCGGGAGATCTTGCTGAAAATTACAGTGGTTATCCTACCAGGCAACTTATACTATACGGTATGGGGTGGTTGCTCGTTTGTCTTGTGGTTGCAGTAGTGTTGAGTTTTGTGCCGTGGAAACCAGAGAAATTAAAGCGGCGACATCGTCCTGAGGAGGATGAACTCTTAATATAAATTGTAAGGTTATGGTATTCTAATTAATTTTTCCAATGATATTTATCCGTGGTGTCGGATTTCTAATATTTCGTGGTTTGCCCTGACCCGATACAACCTATAATAATTATAAGCCAGTGTCGAAACATATAATGATAGTAGCAGGTGAAGCTTCAGGTGACCTGCATGGTGCTGAACTGGCCAGAGAACTTTTGACATTGGACAGGAGTTTGACACTGTCAGGAATCGGTGGTGGCGGAATGACTGCAGCGGGTGTTAATCTTCACTGCGATATATCAAGGCTGGCGGTCATGGGACTCATAGAGGTTGTAAGTCGCTTGCAGGATATCAAGGCAGCCATGAACATTCTGGAAAAGCAGTTTCAAGCCAACAGGCCGGATCTACTGGTACTGATTGATTATCCCGGATTTAACCTGGAATTGGCTCGAAGGGCCAAAAAATATAACATACCGGTACTCTACTATATCAGTCCTAAAATATGGGCCTGGCGTGAAGGCCGGATCAAAAGTATAAAAAAATATGTTGACCGCATGGCGGTTATTTTGCCGTTTGAAAAAAAGTTTTATCAGAACCATGGTTTCGAAGTTGATTTTGTGGGAAATCCGCTGCTTGATAAAGTGCACACAACTCTGGAATTAAATGAATTTAAATCCCGCTATGAAATTGATAGTGATGCAACTGTCATAGGCATAATGCCTGGCAGCCGAAAGCAGGAGATAGCAAAATTGCTTCCGGTATTCATGCAGACTGCCTCTCTGTTGAGCAGGAAAAATGAAAAATATGTTTTTTTGCTGCCCCTTGCCGAAACCCTGACAGAAGATGACCTGAAAGCGCACGGCCTGATGGATTACGGGCTTGATATCCGTATCATCAAAGAAAACCGTTATGATATAATGGCGGCCTGTGATGTCGCCATGGCGGCGTCAGGCACCCTTACCATGGAACTGGCTATTTTGCAGGTACCAATGGTGGTGTGTTACCGGGTTTCATCCCTGACCTATTTACTTGCTAAGCCTTTTGTGAAATTTGAGTATGCCTCTCTGGTTAATCTTGTTGCCGGAAAAGAGGTTGTACCTGAACTTCTGCAATTCAGGGCAACTCCGGAAAACATTCTTCGGGAAATTCTGCCCTTGCTCTACAACCCTGAGATCAGAGATGCCATGAAACAGGAATTGATCCATGTCGGCAAACAATTGGGTGAATCAGGTGGTGCCGGACGAACTGCTGCACTGGCAATGGAGATGTTGCAGGAAGGATAACGCCGGGAGTATAGGCTTCCTATGAAAGACAATGATATAGTCCAGGTGCCCATTGACGGAATTCTGGATCTGCACAATTTTTCACCAAAAGACCTGAAAGACCTGATTCCTGATTATCTGGAGGAATGTTGCAAGGTCCATATTTTTCAGGTTCGTATTATTCATGGAAAAGGAATAGGCAATTTACGGAGGTCGGTTCACGCTATTCTGAAGAGACAACCCCTGGTGAAGGAATTTAAACTGGCTGCTGATAATGCTGGAGGGTGGGGCGCCACCATTGTTCAACTCAGAAAGAAATGATTGAATATGTTTTTTCTTCTTATATGATTAATTTCAATAAATGTTAATATTTCACTTGTTCAGTTGTTTAGGTGTGACTATAAGCAGACTCTCGATAGGGTGCGGAACAAAACAGAAAGGAAGGTATATTTACCGCTAATTATAATGCCGAACAGCAGCTATATTTGAGAAAGATATCGAATGAGAAATCAAGGTACAATTTACCGCATACTGCAATACGTTAAACCCTATAAGAGACGTTTGATAATTGCCATGGTCTGTATGGTCATCGTGGCATCAATGGCAGGTGCCCAGGCATATATGATCAAGCCGCTTCTGGATGAGATATTTATTAAACAGGACAGTACCATGCTTAAGCTCGTCCCTTTGGCTATTTTAGGGATTTTTTTTGTAAAAGGATTTTTTTATTACATCTATAATTATTTTCTTGTAAGGGTAGGGCAATCGGTTATTCGGGACTTAAGGAATAAAATTTACAGCCATATCCAGTCGTTACCTCTTTCCTTTTTTCAGAAAAAACCTACCGGTGAATTGATTTCCCGCATTATTTCCGATGTGACCCTTTTACAGGGAGCTGTTTCAAGCATTCTTGTGGGAATACTGAAAGATACCTGCCAGGTTCTCTTTCTCATTGGTGTCATTTTTTATCAGGACTGGCGTATGGCTTCAGTTGCAATGATATCGCTGCCGTTAGTTGTATATCCCATTGTCAATTTTGGACGCAGGCACCGGCGGCTCAGCAGAACCAATCAGCAGACTACAGCCCAGGTTTCAAATATTCTCTATGAGACGATCACCGGCAATCGCATAGTAAAGGCCTTCTGTATGGAAAAATATGAGGTTGGCCGTTTTGCAAAAACACTTGATCAGCTTTTTGGCATCGTCATGCGGGACACAAAAATAGGAGCTATTTCCCGTCCCCTGATGGAGTTTTTGGGCGGGCTAGGCATCTCCCTGGTTGTCTGGTATGGCGGGAGCCAGGTGCTTGAAGGCAAATCAACCCCAGGGACTTTTTTCTCCTTTCTTACTGCTCTGATAATGATTTATGAACCGATTAAAGGGGTCAGTGCAATCAACAACTCTCTGCAACAGGGCATCGCTGCCGCTGAGAGAGTTTTTGATATTCTGGATGTAAAACCTGATGTGGCCGAACGCAAGGATGCCATTGAATTGCCTACAGTAAAAGACACAATTGAGTTTAACGATATCAGATTTGGATATGATAACGAGACAGAGGTACTTAAAGGTATAAATTTAAAAGTCAAGACCGGTGAGGTCCTGGCTGTGGTTGGTTCAAGTGGCGGCGGAAAGTCGACACTGGTCAATCTGATACCACGCTTCTTCGACGTCAGCAGTGGTTCTTTAACCTTTGATGGTACTGACATCAAGGATGTCACTTTTAAATCCCTGCGTAAACAGATAGGGATCGTTACCCAGCAGACCATTTTATTTAATGATACTGTGCACAATAACATTGCCTATGGCAGTCCTGATGCAAGCGAAGAACAAATTATGGATGCTGCACGTGCCGCCCATGCACTTGATTTTATCCAGCAATTGCCGAATGGATTTGATACTGTTATAGGAGAATCAGGGGCCAGGCTTTCAGGAGGAGAGCGGCAGAGACTCTCCATTGCAAGGGCTATATTAAAAAATGCGCCCATTCTTATTCTGGATGAGGCCACATCATCTCTTGATACGGAATCTGAACGTGAAGTTCAGCAGGCTATTGAAAATCTTGTACAGAGCCGGACAACCTTTGTCATAGCGCATCGCCTTTCAACGATACGTAAAGCCCATCGAATTATCGTTATCCAGGATGGGAAAGTTGTCGAGGAAGGAACCCATGAAACCCTGTTGCCTCTGGGTGGTGTTTATAAGATGCTCCATGACATGCAGTTCCAGGATGATGCCATTGAAGTAAAGGATGCCTGATAAAAAGTTATAATTTAGATTTAGAGGAAGAAGAAATGATCAACAAGGAACTGCTTGATATACTCGCCTGTCCAAAGTGTAAGGGACCGGTTGAACTGACAGAGCAAAGTGAAGGCCTAGTGTGCAAGTCATGTCGGTTGTTATATGAGATACGCGATGATATACCGATCATGCTCATAAATGAAGCAAAGAAAATTCCAGACGACACAATTGATGGTTGATCATGTCCCTTATCCATTGGGGGTGGGTGTCGTTAATGCATTATCAATAATAGAAAAACAGGGCAACTCAATAAAATGGATTTAAACGTATTGTTTGATCAGTACGCGATCTTTAATGAAATTATTATCCTTAAACGGATTGTAATTGTATTTATCTACGCAATCCTTGCCAAGGGAGTCGATATCTTTATTGATCGTGTTCTTAGAAGTTTAGCTTTAAAAACAAAGATATCCTTTGATGACAAACTCATCAATTTTCTTCATGTCCCTATTTATTGGACTGTTTTCTGGTTTGGCGTTCTCCATGCATTATCCATAAAACCTTTGAGCGATCCATGGCAAACCATCCTGCCCCAAATTGCACAGAGCATGATTCTGATCATCTGGCTCATTGCTATTTTCAGGATTTTCAATTGGATAGTTGAATACTATATGTCCCAAGCCCATGAAAGAGGCAAGATCGGTAAAGACCTCTTCATGCTGTTGAAAAACGTTATCAGGATTATAGTAATTCTTGCCGGCCTTCTCTGGTTTCTGGCCATATGGCAGATCAATTTAACGCCACTTTTTGCCTCAGCTGGTATAGCAGGAATTGCTGTGGCTCTGGCAGCAAAGGACACCCTGGCAAATTTTTTTGGTGGGATTTCCCTTTTTATGGATAATGCCTACAAGGTGGGTGAATATATAATATTAGAAACCGGTGAAAGAGGCGAGGTTGTTGAAATAGGTATACGATCCACCCGAATAAAAACTAGAGATGATGTTATTGTCACCATACCCAACTCCATAATGGCGAATTCAAAGATTATTAATGAAAGTGCACCGATTCCCAGATTCAGGATCAGGGTTCCCGTAGGAGTGGCATATGGCAGTAATCTTAAAAAAGTAGAAGATATTTTGCTGGGTGTAGCAGAGGCTAATGAAGATATTGAAAAATATCCGGAGCCGAGAGTGAGGATGCGATCTTTTGCCGATTCCTCTATTAATTTTGAATTGCTTTGCTGGGTAAAAGATCCGAGAGACAAGGGATTGCAAATCCATCATCTGTTAAAAGCGGCATATGATGTCTTTGGTGAACAGGAAATTTCCATCCCCTTCCCACAGCGGGATATCCATATAAAAACAGATCAGGTGAATGCTTTTCAGGAGGAGAAGAAATAAAAGACATTCATAATTTAGGTACATACAATGACATATGCTCTGGAACAATTTATTGATGAGGCAATTCAACTTGAACTGAATGCTGCTGATATATACTCGATCTTCTCGGAGGCAATTCCTGAAGATGCCAACTTCTGGTTAACCCTTGCCTGGGAGGAAAAAAATCATGCTGCAGTTTTGAAGACAGGCAAGGATGTCCTCATGCCTACATACCAGTTTCCAGGGGAAATCCTGCCCAATGTCATCCAGGTTCTCGTTGATACAAATAACTGGCTGAATTCTTTAAAGAAGCAATTTCTTAAATGTAAACCAGACCGCAAAACAGCCTTTTCAATTGCCATAAAGATTGAGAGTTCTGCAGGCGAACAACATTTTCAGACTGTGATGAACTCGTCACCTGATTCCTCTGTAATAAAAATCCTTCAGGAACTCTGTGAAGATGACATTCATCATCTGAAGAAAATTCAAGACTACATGAAATCCCGTGATGAATTGGTTGAGATATCTGAAAATAATCTAAAGAACATATTGATTGTCATAAATGATAATTCAATTGCAAAACTGCTGAAGACGATTTTAGAGTCGGAAGGTCATATTGATATTGCAGAAAACGGCATGGATGGATTGCAAAAAGTTCAGGATAAGGATTATGGACTCGTTGTTTCAGCCGTTGAAATGCCGGTCGTTGATGGATTGCAATTTTACAATAAGGCAAAAGGAGTGAATCCTGATTTACAGAAAAGGTTTCTATTTTTTACCAGTGAACCACCTTCAGAACGGATTTTATTTTTTGAAAATGAAGGTGTCAGGTATTTGAAGAAGCCGTCCACAATTAATGAAATCCGGGCTGCCGCTTTAAGCATACTTGGGCAAGGACAATAAAAAAAGGAGAGCCGGTGTGAGACTCTCCTTTTTTATTAGACTGTTGAAAATTATATTATTCGGGTGAGACTCCCATCTCTTTTTCTTTTGCAGCAACCGCCAGCCTTGTTTTGATGGCTGTATCCGGGATAAGGCTCATGGAGTCGATGCCAAGCTCAACCAGGAAGGTGGCAAATTCAGGGAAGTCTGACGGTCCCTGGCCGCAGATTCCGATCTTCTTGCCGCGACGCTTTGCAGTTTTAATAACCATGCGGATCATTTCCTTGACCGCATCATCCCGCTCATCAGCTATACCGGTGAGAAGACCGGAATCGCGATCAACTCCATAGGTTAACTGGGTAAGGTCATTTGAACCGATTGAAAATCCGTCAAAGATATCGGCAAAGGCGTCGGCAGAGATAACGTTACTCGGAATCTCGCACATTACATAGAGTTCCAGGCCATTTTCTCCCTGTACCAGACCGCATTCTCTCAAGACCTCAATTACCTTTTTGCCTTCAGCAGGTGTTCGGCAGAAAGGGACCATGAGCTTGATATTATGAAGACCCATATCGTTTCTGGCCTTCAGAAGTCCCTGGCACTCAAGTTCAAAGGCAGGCCGGTATTTTGGGTCATAATATCGGGAGGCGCCACGCCAGCCGATCATGGGATTTTCCTCTTCCGGTTCATATAAGGTTCCGCCAACGAGGTTGGCATACTCATTGCTCTTGAAGTCTGAGAGGCGAACGATAACATCATTTGGATAGAAACCGGCAGCAATACGGCCAACTCCTTCAGCAACCTTGTCAATGAAGAATTGTTTTTTGTCGGAATAGGCTCCTGTCGTCTCATCGATTTTACTGGCGATTTTCTGTTTTTCCGGATCGTCAGAGTTTTTTAATTCTTCGTAATTATACAGGGCCAGGGGATGGAGTCCGATGTGGGAATTGATGATGAACTCCTCCCGGGCCAGACCCACGCCATCATTTGGAATCTGGCACTCGGTAAATGCCTTCTCAGGAATTGCCAGGTTCATCATGATCTTGGTCTTGGTTTTCGGCAGTTCACCGAGGTCAACTCTCTCGACTTCAAAATCAAGGAGGCCTTCATAGATATAACCGGTTTCCCCTTCTGCTGAAGAAACTGTGATTTCCTGGCCTGTCTGGATAATCTTGGATCCGTCTCCTGTACCAATAACACAGGGGATACCAAGCTCGCGGGAGATAATAGCTGCATGACATGTCCGGCCGCCGCGGTTGGTGACAATAGCACCGGCAATCTTCATGATGGGTTCCCAGTCCGGATCGGTCATATCAGTTACAAGTACCTGCCCTTTCTTGAAGTCATGGATGCCTTCCACGTCTTGGATGACATGGGCTTCGCCCTGGCCGATCTTGGTGCCGACCGCCAAACCTTCGACAAGGACGTTACCTTTTTCCTTGAGAACATATGTTTCCATCATTCCTACTGTAGACTGGGAATGAACTGTTTCAGGCCTGGCCTGAACTATAAAGAGTCCTCCGGTGCCTACAGTAACGCCGTCGCCGTCCTTGGCCCATTCGATATCCATGGCCTTGCCGTAATGATCTTCAATGATACAGGCCCATTCTGAAAGTTTAAGAATTTCGTCATCAGAAATTACATAGTTGGCGCGTTCTTCAGGGGTGGTTTCGATAGTTTTTACAGGTTCTTCAGTACCCGGATCGTTATCGTAAATCATTTTGATTTCTTTGGAACCGACTCTCTTGCCAACGATGGGACGTTTGCCCTGCTTCAGGGTAGGTTTGAAAACATAATATTCGTCAGGGTTAACAGCACCCTGAACTACGGTTTCACCCAGGCCCCATGCTCCTGTCAGAAATACTGCATCCTTGAACCCGCTTTCAGTGTCAATGGAAAAGATAACACCGGAAGACGCCTTGTCTGAGCGGGCCATTTTCTGGACAACAATGGAAAGATATACATCAAACTGGCCAAAGCCCTTATCGTGCCGGTAAGAAATGGCGCGGTTGGTAAAAAGACTGGCAAAGCATCTCTTGCAGGCATCGATCAAAGCATCATAGCCCCTGATATTAAGGTAGGTTTCCTGTTGTCCGGCAAAGGAGGCATCGGGAAGATCCTCAGCAGTAGCCGAAGATCGGACAGCAACATCAACGTCCGTGCCGTATTCAGCCTCCATTTTCTTGTAGGATTCAATGATTTCCTGGCGCAGATCATCGGGAAATTCAGCATTGCGGATTATAGCCCTTGCCTTTTCGCCTCGTTCCTGCAGGTTGCGCATGTCATGGGTATCCAGGTCGGCGAGGGCATCTTTAATGGCATCTGCAATGCCTGCTTCCTTGAGTAAGTACTGGTAGGCATAGGCGGTGATGGCAAAACCATGGGGAACGGCTACACCTTTAGAGGTTAGCTTCTGATACATTTCTCCCAATGAGGCATTTTTGCCGCCTACCATCGGTACATCTTCTATCCCGATTTCTTCAAACCAAAGAATTAATTTGTTATCGTGTATTCCCATTTTTTTCTCCTGGACCTGATTATACTTTATGCATATTTGAATGTATAGGTCCGCTACTGACGAGCGGAACGTTATCTGAAGCACATTCTTATAGTAAATCTGGGATAAACGGTCAACCATTGTTTACTCTTTTTAGTGGTTGAACATAGATTATTTTGTATTTACGTGGAGATATTAAATACAAACAGTTTT